>JBKCHO010000099.1:0-20770 GCA_046302815.1 Bacteroidota bacterium
GGGTATTTTTCATTGGTCAAAAAGATCATCGAACCGATTTTTAAAATTCTAGGTTTAATAAAGATCGATTAAAGAGCGAAACAGTTTGTAAACTATTTCGTACAAATCGGTTCAATGTTATGACCACAGTTTTTAGAAAAAAAATATTCAGATGATAAAAAGCCTTGATTTCGCTGTAAAACAGGTCGTTGCCTTTTGGATTATGTTGATTTCATTGCTGTTAACCACCCAGGTTTCCAACAGCCAATCCACCTGTTCGAACCCAACCCAAATTTCAGGTTTTGGTGTAGATGGGGATGTTCAAGCAAATACACCAGCCTCTGTGTTGGGAGATTCTTGGTTCAGCAGCCCCTCTTTTCCGGGTACTGGAGTTGGCGTAATTGGGTCAGATTCATCCACTGCTATCCCTGCCATTTCAGCAGCTCAATTCAATGCCATCATTCAATCAGGAGCCACCTCCCAGGACCGTAACCGCACCTATTTACAAAGAATGGCATACCCATTTTTATCAGTCGTTAATAGCAATACCTTAATAGATGCTTTTTCTGGTCGAGATAATATTTCCCCGGATACCACCGCTTTCGCAGGCAGTAATAAGAATGGCGATAACCCATCGAATTGGAACATTGCTGTGTCTTCTGTGCCTAACAAAAATGACATCATAGATATTGGTGGACACCTCAGAAGAAGCGGAGTAGATAACAAGTTGTGGATGTTCGCATATGTGACCAAGCTTGCAACAACAGGTGACAGCTATACGGATATAGAAATATATAGAAGTGTTCCTGTATTTAATCCAGCTACGGGCAACTTCTCAAACACTGGACCTACCGCCACAGGAGGTCACTCATCATTTAGTTTCAGCTCTTCAGGTGCTATATCTGTTCCCGGAGATATTCTTGTTTGTCTGAATTACAATGCCACAAGCGGTGTGGCCTCAATCCGAATCTGGTGCAACATCAACAACCTTGATGGAAATGGAAATGGTATAGCATGGTTCAATGCGTTACCAGGCAGGCCGTTTAATTTCACAGGTGATTTTATTACAGGAGCGGGATCCAATGGATATGGTTATGCAGAAATATCCTCCCTTTCAGGTGCCTCTTGTCTTGTATATAGTGTACTCAATGGTAATCCTACCCAAGCAGGTTATTGGGGGAACTTGTCAGGATCATCTGCATCTTATAGTTCAAACCTAGATGCTGGACAGCTTGTCAATATTGCGATGAACTTTACCGATTTCGGACTTGATTTTGCAACTGTAACAGGACCTTGTTCCAATGTTTTTGGTGCTTTGCTATTCAAAACACGATCTTCCTCTTCATTCTCATCCGAATTAAAAGATGTAAGCGGTCCTTTTGAGTTTGCTAACTTCTCAGAGGTTCAAGCTAATGCTGGTCCGGACATGGTTTTAAATTGTAACACCACATCAATTAATCTAGCCGGATCAACACCTACCCAAGGTGTAACTGTTACATGGAGTGCCTTGAGTGGAAATATCGTATCAGGGGCCAACTCTTTTGCACCTGTTGTGAACCAGCCCGGAGTTTATGTCATGTATGTGCAAAGTCCTACCATTAGCACTTGTGTAGCTACCGATACAGTTGTGGTTACCCTCGATAACTTACTTCCAATAGCAAATGCTGGAACGGATAAATCTATTACTTGTTCAACTCCTAGTGCCGTCCTCGAAGGGTCCTCCAATATAGCATCAGCGGTTTATTCGTGGACTGGGTTATCAGGATCCAATCTTATAAGTGGTGCTACTACATCGAGTCCACTTGCCGGCGCTGGATGCTATATCTTGACCATCACCAATCCAGAAAATGGCTGCTCATCCACCGATACGGTTTGTGTAATCGCCAATACGGAAACCCCGACCATAAATGCAACCTCTATTTTGAATGCAGCATGTTTCTCCTATTGCGATGGCTCTATTACTGCAACTGCTTCCGGTGCATTTGGTCCCTACACTTATGCTTGGTCTACGGGTGCAACATCATCCAGTATAAACGGACTTTGTGCAGGAAACTATACCGTCACTGCAACAGGCACAAACGGCTGCTCCACAACTTCAGTACTGTCCGTACAACAACCACTATTGCCATTAACTGTGGCTAGTTTCTCTATTCAAAATGCAAGTTGTAATGGTGCTTTGGATGGCTCGGCAACTGTGGTTGGCGCAGGAGGAACAGCACCTTATTCATATCTCTGGAGTAATGGGTCCACAGGAGCTTCTTCAGGTAATGTGCTGGCTGGAACTTACACGGTAACAATAATCGATGCCAATGGTTGCAATGTGGTCTCTGCCGCATTGAATGTGTCACAGCCTAATTCTTTGTCTGCATTTGCTAATGCAGTAACTAACGCTTCCTGTTTTGGAGGCACTGACGGATCAATTGACTTGTCCGTTTCAGGTGGAACGGCCCCCTATACATATTCATGGAGCAACGGTATTACCAATGAGGATTTACAGTTGGTACCAAGCGGCTCTTATTCCGTAACCGTAACAGACAATAATGGATGTTCATTTTTATATAATGCTTCAATTGGTCAGCCAGCAGCTCCATTGTCTGCAGCTTCCATTTTTACTCTTCCTGTTTCCTGTTTTTCTGGAAGTAATGGTTTTGCTAACTTGAACCCATCCGGAGGAACTGCGCCGTACACTTATGCTTGGAGCAATGGACAATCAAGTCAGTCAATTAATGGTTTGATTGCAGGAGCCTATGCTGTCATAGTTACGGATGCCAATGGTTGTACCGCATCTGGCAACGCCATAGTTTCAGAACCATCTCAACTTGTTGCTACCTCGACATCTATTCAAGCTGTACAGTGTAATGGCGGAGCCGATGGCTCCATAAACGCATCCATAACTGGTGGCGTAGGTCCATACCTTTATGCTTGGAGCAACGGGGCTTCTACAGAGGATTTAAACGGATTGCAGGCAGGTTCCTATAATCTCACTGTTACGGATGCAAACGGATGTACTGCAGTGCTTACCAGTATCATTTCCGAACCAGTAGCTTCTCTTAATGTGGTATTATCTGGATCTCAAAATGCCTCTTGTTTTGGCTTCTCCGATGGAAGCATAACTGTTTCAGTAAGTGGAGGTACTCCAGGATATGTTTATTTATGGAGCAATGGTTCAACTGCTGCATCTGTTTCCGGACTGGCTTCAGGAAATTATTCTGTAACTGTAACCGACGCTAATGGCTGTATTTCCAATGATAATTACTTCATTGGTCAGCCAGCTGCTCCATTAACGGCTCAGGCAAACACAACCTTAAATGTTTCTTGCTTTGGAGGTGCTAACGGCTCTGTATCAGTGAATGTTGCCGGTGGCACAACTCCTTACTCCTTCAATTGGAGCAACGGATCAACAAACCAAAACCTTACATCGGTATCTTCTGGAAACTATATGCTTTCAATAACAGATGCCAATGGTTGTATAGCTTCACTTTCAACGAGCATCAGTCAACCCATAGCACCGCTTAATGCCTCGGTTGGTGTTTTGCAAAATGTATCATGTAATTCTGGTGTTGATGGCCAAATCAACGCGATTGTTAGTGGAGGTACTGCGCCCTATGCATATGTATGGAGCACTGGATCTACCCAATCATCCATTAGTGGTTTAAGTGCTGGAAGTTATTCAGTAACTGTTACAGATGCGAATGGATGTACCTCAATATCGAATACTACAGTTTCCGAGCCTGTTGCAGCATTGAATGTGCAGTCCGCTGTTGTCTCAAATATTTCTTGCTTTAGTGGAAACAATGGCACTATCGATTTGTCCGTTTCGGGAGGTACTGCGCCCTATACCTATTTGTGGAATACGGGTGCAACATCCGCCAACATTTCTGGACTTGCAGCTGGTTCATATACAGTTACCGTAACAGATGCCAATGGATGTACACAGATTGCATCAAACACGATTACCCAACCAACAGGATCCTTGTCGGCGACCTTGAATATTTCGCAGAATGTTGCATGTTATGGCGAAGGAACAGGTTCTTTGGATTTAAGTGTAAGCGGTGGTACTTTGCCGTATGCTTTCTTATGGAGCAACGGATCTTCCTCTGAGGATATAGGAAACCTTCCAATTGGAACTTATACGGTTTCTGTTACGGATGCGAATGGATGTATTGCATCTGCAACCGCATTCATCAACCAACCTTTGGCTCCGTTAGCATCTAATATCTCATCCGTTTCGAATGTAAATTGCCAAGGCGGATCAGATGGATCGGTTGCTGTTAATGTTTCAGGTGGGACTTTGCCATATGTATACTCATGGAGCAATGGTGCGTCCTCCGCAAATCTCGTCTCATTGGCTGCTGGAAGTTATACAGTTCAGATAACCGATGCTAATGGTTGCACCTTGGTTCAAAGTGTTCAAATTACGGAACCCTCCCAACCCCTTTCAGTAAATTCCATTTCAATAACTCAAGTGTCTTGTTTTGGAGGAAACAACGGCTCAATATCAACATTGGTTAATGGAGGTACTGCTCCATACACATACACTTGGAGCAATGGCTCTAATACTTCTGATTTAACAGGACTCACACAAGGCAACTACACTTTGCAGGTTACCGATGCAAACGGCTGTACCACTAGCACGGTAGCTTCAATTGGGCAGCCTGCTGCCCCACTTAGTATTTCAACTTCATCTATTGTCAGTGTATCCTGTTTCGGAGGTAATGATGGTCAAATTGCAATCACAGCAAATAATGGAACCGCTCCCTACTCGTATGCATGGACTTCGGGTTCGATAGCTTCAGCCATATCGGGAATTTCAAGTGGCACATACGGTGTCCAGGTTACTGATGCTAATGGATGTACAGAGTCTGTTTCATTCTTTGTCAATCAACCTTCGGCTCCTTTGGCTGTCAATGCAGTTTCAATATCAGATGTTTCATGTAATGGCGGATCTAATGGGGCTATCAATCTTTCTGCCAATGGTGGCACGGGTCCCTACTCCTTTTTATGGAATATCGGTTCAACAAGCGAGGACTTGTTGAATTTAGCTTCAGGAACTTATTCTTGTGTTATCACAGATGCCAATGGTTGTATTGATTCTGTGAATCAAACCATATCACAGCCATTTGCCCCTCTTAATAGTTTTGCCACTATCAATCAACAAGTGAATTGTTTCGGGGGAAGTGATGCTAGCGTTGATTTATCTGTATCGGGTGGTACGGCACCTTATAGTTACTCTTGGAGTAATGGATCCTCTAACCAGGATCTATCTGGACTTTCAGCAGGAATATATGGTGTGCTTATAATTGATGCAAACGGATGCCAGGATTCTGCATCGGTAAGCATATCCCAGCCACAGGCTGCACTGGCTTTGGCCTATAGCTCTACAGTTCCTGTGTCTTGTTCGGGCGGAAACAATGGAGCAATCGACTTATCTGTTACTGGCGGCACCTCGCCATACTTTTACCAGTGGAGCAACGGTTCTGCCAATGAGGATTTGACCGGACTTTCATCAGGTACATATGCCGTTTTTGTGATAGATGCAAACGGTTGCTCAGATTCTCTATCTGTTTTCATCGGTCAGCCCCAAGCTAACCTTGCTGTAAGCGCCAATTCCGTTTCGAATGTGGATTGCTTCGGAAACACCACCGGATCAATTGATCTATCTGTAGGCGGTGGCACAGCGCCTTATGCTTACCAATGGAATAATGGATCAGTGAGCGAAGATCTTCTATCGATACCTGCCGGTATTTATACTGTAAGCGTTTTGGATGCGAATGGATGTTATGGAAGTATTAGCATAACTGTGAATGAACCATCTAATCCATTGGCATCAACGGCTACGGTAACGCAGCAAGTGAATTGTTTTGCTGGTAACGATGGCAGCATTGATTTGTCAGTATCAGGTGGTACCGCTCCCTATACTTATTTATGGAGTAACGGATCAAATAGTGAGGATCTAAACGGACTCTCATCAGGTACTTACTCGGTTATCATTACAGATGCTAATGGTTGCAATGATTCAAGTTTCTTGTTCGTTGGACAGCCGCAAGCTTCACTTTCCTTGAATGCGGCATCTACAACAGATGTGGATTGCTTCGGCAACAGTACCGGTTCAATAGACTTGGCTGTAACCGATGGTACCGCACCTTATGCTTATCAGTGGAGCAATGGTTCATCCAATGAGGACATATCTGGACTTTCATCGGGTACATATACTGTTTTGGTAACCGATGCAAATGGCTGTTCCGACTCCTTGTCGTTAGTGATTGGACAGCCTCAGGCCGCTCTCGCAGTAAGCGCCAATTCGGTTTCAAATGTGGATTGTTTCGGCAATAGCACAGGTTCAATCGATCTCTCAGTAGGTGGCGGTACGGCACCTTATAACTACCTATGGAGTGACGGGTCGGTTACCGAAGATTTGCAGTTCATTTCCGCAGGCACCTATGTTGTGAGCGTTGTGGATGCAAATGGATGTGACGCTACTTTGAGCGTCACAGTGAATGAACCAGCCAATCCATTGGCTTCTTCGGCTTCTGTTACACAACAAGTGAACTGCTTTGCTGGAAACGATGGGAGCATAGATTTAACCGTCACGGGTGGTACCGCTCCATATGGCTTCTCTTGGAGCAATGGATCGGTAGATGAGGACTTGAATGGACTTTCCGCTGGCACTTACTCTGTTATCATTATAGATTCTAATGGATGCAGTGATTCGGCAATAGTGGTTATTGTACAGCCCCAAGCTGCACTTGCATTAAGTACGGTTTCTACTAGTGATGTAGATTGCTTCGGAAATAGCAATGGATCAATTGATCTTTCGGTTTCTGGTGGTACTGTGCCATATTCCTATCAGTGGAGTAACGGATCAAACAGCGAGGATCTAAATGGAATACCTTCTGGAATTTATACGGTATTGGTACTGGATGCAAATGGTTGTTTGGATTCATTGTCCGCTAACATAACCCAACCTGCCGATTCTCTTGCTTTAGCAATTACTTCAGTTAGCGATGTCGACTGCTATGGATCTAGTACAGGTTCTATTGATCTTGGTGTAAGCGGTGGAACGCAGCCTTACAGTTATTCTTGGAGCAATGGTGATGTTACACAAGATCTGAACGGAGTAGGCGCTGGAACTTATACGGTAACCGTTGTAGATATTAATGGATGTCAATCAACAATAACTATTGGTGTAGGTGAGCCTATCAATCCAATTTCAAACAGTATTAATGTTAGTCAGGAGGTGAATTGTTTTAACGGTAATGATGGAGCAATCGATTTGAATGTTTCAGGAGGTACATCGCCTTATTCGTATGCTTGGAGCAATGGCGCTACAACTCAAAACATCACCAACCTTTCAAGTGGAAACTACTCGGTTCTCATTATTGATGCCAATGGATGTGTTGATTCTGCAACTGCATTTGTGAATCAACCTCAAGACTCACTTTCTTTGGCTGTAGGAGTAATCCAGCAGGTAAATTGTTTCGGTGGCAATGATGGATCTATTGATCTGAATACAACTGGAGGAACCAATCCATATGCCTTTCAGTGGAGTAATGGATCTATAACTGAGGACATATCAAATATAGTGGCAGGTACTTATACGGTAACCATCACAGATGCAAATGGATGTACGAATACATTGTCAGTGGTTATTAACCAACCAGCCGAGGAATTGGTTATTCAGCAAACTTCTGTACAGGATGTATTGTGTTTCGGCGGCGATGATGCATCCATAGATCTTACTATCACAGGCGGAACACTTCCATATTCATTTGTCTGGAGCAATGGTGCAAGCTCTGAAGACCTTACAGGTATTGGGGCTGGTGCATATTCTGTCACTGTTACAGATTTGAATGGTTGTACCATAGCTCAGAATTTCCAAATTACACAGCCTAGCGCAGCACTTTCGGTGTCTGGAGCAACATTGGTAGGTGATTGTATCAACAACATCGGTGGCGACATCAATATCACACCTGCAGGAGGAACAGCTCCCTATTCTTACCTATGGAACACGGGAGCTACTTCACAGAATTTGAACAACCAGCCGTCTGCTGCATACTCTGTAACTGTTACGGATGCAAACGGATGTACGACTACAACGGACTTTGTTTTGGCAAACAGTGCTTATGTGTATGTTCAGATTACTGATCCGGAAATTTGTGTAGGAGATTCCGCATTATTAAAGGTAAATGTGAATGTTCCGGCCACCTATCAGTGGTACTATAACAATACCCCAATCCAGGGTGCCGTAAATGATGAATACCAGGCTTATGTGCAAGGGTTTTACAAATGCGAAGTCAACTCGGTTTGTGGAGTAGTTATGTCCGATTCAGTGGATGTAACAGTGAGGTCTTTAACCGGAGCCTCAATCAGCAGCAATCAAATATTATGTCCGCCCGAAAGCGTCGAGTTGGTTGCAACGGGTGGTGTCAATTACGAATGGTCTCCCACAATCTATATTTCTGACCCCAACGCCTCAAACCCTGTTGTTAATCCAAGAGAATCCACAACTTATACGGTGTTGGTGACAGATGATTTCGGATGTAAGATGAGCATGTCTGTTGATATCACAGTTGTTTGTGATACCATGTTGATTCCTACCGGCTTTTCACCCAATGATGACGGCGTGAATGATGGATATGAGATCGAAGGGATAGAAAATTATCCTGGTAATATCTTGTATATATATAACCGTTGGGGTAACCTAATATACAAGGCCAAGGACTACAAGAATAATTGGACTGGAGAGTGTAATGTCTCAGGAATCCAATTCGGTCAAAAATTGCCCTCTGGTACTTATTACTATATTCTTGATTTAAACGATGGCCAAAAACCTAGAAACGGCTATATCATCCTCAGAAGGTAAAAAGTTTCTTGGCATAAATAAAAATATTGCAATAACTATAATGCGCAAATGAAAATGAAATCAATCAGGATTCTTTTGTTTCTGTTGCTATCTTCTTCGGGTTTGACATTCGCCCAGTTTGAGCCACAGTTTACTCAATACATGTTCAATGAGATGTTCATTAATCCAGCTTATGCCGGAAGCCGTGACCAAATCGCAACCACCTTGGTTTACAGAAACCAATGGGTAGGAATCCAAGGTGCACCTAAAACACAAACAGCAAGTATTCATGGTCCGATGTTGAATCGGAAGCTAGGTTTGGGTCTAACCATAATGAATGAGTCAATCGGTGTGACGAAGCAATTTGCCATTTATGGCAACTATGCATACAGAATGCAGGTTGGAACCACAGGCGCACTTGCTATGGGTATTCAAGGAGGATTCATCAACCACCAAGAAAATCTAGCGGATGTGATCACCAACGAGGAAAACGACAATGAATTCCTTTTTAATACGCCTAAAGTAGTTTTGCCAAATGCTGGCTTTGGATTGTACTACAATACAGATCGCTTTTATGCTGGACTATCTATTCCACGGACATTGCAAAACAAGGTTGAAGGTGATGGAACAGGAGATGTATTAACAGATTTTAATTTCTCCACTTGGCATTATTATCTCACCTCTGGATATGTTTTTCCAGTGTCTGAGAATATTAAATTGAAACCTACCATCATGTTTAAAGCTGTGGAGGCGGCTCCCCTTGTGTGTGATTTCTCTGTAAATGCCCTGTTCAAGGATGTTTTTTGGTTGGGAACATCCTTCCGGACAGAGGATTCCTTTTCTGCAATGGTAACCATACAGGCAACTCAAAACTTGCGAGTTGGATATTCGTACGATTATACTACGACTGACCTTCAGAACTACAACAGCGGCACTCATGAAATAAACATCGGGTATGATTTTTCATTGGAGAAAAAGAGAATTGTCACACCTCGTTACTTCTGATTAACGCAATAAAAAAGCCCGGAATTTCCGGGCTTTTTTATTGCTGGCAATTTTTACATCATTCCATCCATTCCGCCCATACCCGCAGGCATGGCTGGAGCTTTATCCTCTTTAATTTCGGAAAGCACACACTCTGTGGTGAGAAGCATGCCTGCTATGGAAGCTGCATTTTCAAGGGCAACCCTTGCAACTTTGGTTGGATCAATAACACCCGCAGCAAACAGTTTTTCAAATTTCTCAGTACGGGCATTGTAACCAAAATCGTCTTTGCTTTCACGAACCTTTTGCACGATGATTGAACCTTCGCCTCCAGCGTTTGCTACAATCTGACGGAGAGGTTCCTCTAGCGCTCTGCGGATGATGGCGATACCCGTGTTTTCATCCTCGTTCGCGCCTGTAAGCTTGTCAAGCGAAGCAATTGCACGGATGAAGGCAACACCTCCGCCTGGAATGATTCCTTCTTCAACAGCTGCACGGGTGGCATGCAATGCATCATCTACGCGATCTTTCTTTTCTTTCATCTCTACCTCTGTAGCAGCTCCAACATAAAGTACTGCAACACCACCAGCAAGTTTGGCTAAGCGCTCTTGAAGCTTCTCCTTGTCGTAGTCGGATGTGGTAGTTTCAATTTGTGCTTTGATTTGAGCAACGCGCCCATTGATTTCGGCTTTTTTGCCTGCACCGCCAACAACAGTAGTGTTGTCCTTATCGATGCTGATTTTTTCTGCTTTGCCCAACTTGCTCAGATCGGCATCTTCCAATTTGAAGCCGAGCTCTTCAGAGATGACTTGACCGCCTGTTAGAATGGCGATATCTTCCATCATAGCTTTGCGACGATCACCAAATCCAGGAGCCTTAACAGCAGCTATTTTGAGTGATCCGCGAATTTTGTTTACTACCAGTGTAGCCAAAGCTTCACCATCTACATCTTCAGCAATGATCAACATGGGTCTTCCGGTTTGAACAACTTTTTCCAAAACAGGAAGCAGTTCCTTCATGTTTGAAATCTTTTTGTCATACAAAAGGATGTAGGGGCTTTCAAGCACAGCCTCCATCTTATCAGCATTGGTAACGAAGTATGGTGAGATGTAGCCCCGGTCGAATTGCATACCTTCCACCACTTCAACAGTTGTTTCGGTTCCTTTGGCTTCTTCAACAGTGATAACACCCTCCTTCTTCACTTTGTCCATAGCCTTTGCAATCAAGGCTCCGATTTCGTTGTCGCTGTTGGCAGAAATGGTTGCTACTTGCTCAATTTTTTTGTTGTCATCGCCAACAGACTTGCTTTGCTTTTTGAGATTTGATACAACGGCGATAACAGCTTTGTCGATTCCACGCTTCAAGTCCATCGGGTTTGCACCAGCAGCAACATTCTTCAAGCCAGCAGTAATGATGGCTTGGGCCAACACGGTTGCAGTAGTTGTTCCATCACCAGCTACATCAGCGGTTTTGGAGGCCACTTCTTTCACCATTTGAGCACCCATGTTTTCCACGGGGTTTTTCAGCTCGATCTCTTTGGCTACACTTACACCATCTTTAGTAATGGAGGGAGAGCCGAATTTCTTATCTATAATAACATTGCGTCCTTTTGGACCAAGGGTAACTTTGACAGCATTTGCTAATGCATCAACTCCGCGCTTGAGGGCATCGCGGGCTTCCAGATTAAATGAAATTTCTTTTGCCATGATGGGTTATTAATGAATTGGGTTTTTAATGAAAATAAACACTGGTGGAATTTAAACAATTGCGAAAATGTCCGATTCACGCATGATGAGATACTCTTTTCCCTCATGGGTGATTTCGGTTCCTGAATACTTGCCGTAAAGAATACGGTCTCCAACTTTGACGGTCATAGGCTCATCCTTCTTGCCTCCACCTACAGCCACTACAAGACCTTGTTGGGGTTTCTCTTTGGCGGTGTCAGGAATGATGATTCCACTGGCGGTTTTTGTCTCAGCCGGAGCGACTTGAACGACGACCCTGTCGGCGAGAGGCTTGATGCTGATTTTTTTGCTCATGTTGATATGGTTTTTAGGGTTGTTTTGTTTGACGAGGGAGGCTTGGCATGAACCATGCCATTTTATTTTTTATGACACTTTTTCCTAGTTGTTCGGTGTCTTAAAAACACGAATGTCACAGCTGTTGTCATAATGACATACTGTGACATCCAAATGTTTTGGAAAACCGCTCGTTTATAGAGATTCTATAACAACGATCTTGCCTTGCTATTCGTTATTGTCCGCTGTTGTTAGCCGGAGCCGTGTTGTTGGCTGGTTGTTGAGTAGGAGCTGCTGGGGCTACGGGCGCTGCTGCATTGTCAATCTGCTCTTGAATGGTTGAAGACTCCTGGTTTCCACCGCCTTGCGACATCAATGTCGTACCTGCAATGCTCAATACCATCAGAGTAATGGCAAGACCCCAGGTCAGTTTTTCCAATAAATCGGTTGTCTTTCTAACACCCATGACTTGGTTCGACGAACTGAACCCGGAAGCCAATCCACCTCCTTTTGAGTTTTGAACCAATACGATTAAAGCCAAGAGAAGGCAGGTTATGATGATCAATACAGAAACTAATGTGTACATGACTGGTTGATTATTAGTATTTTAGATCTAAGGTTAGGGGTTTGACCTCAGTTTTTCGATAAGGGATGCAAAGTACGCCTTTTTTTCCGGTAATTTCAAACTTAAACGCTCATAAGTTGATATGGCCTTCTCAATATTTCCTTGTTGAGCATAAATCCTAGCTAAGGTTTCTGAAATCAAATCCTCATGAACCTGAGCGCTCTTTCTAGCCATATTTCCTGGAGAGTAAAACTCACTTTTCGCAGGCACGATTCGGGGCTCCTCTTGGATGAATTTATCAATAAGGTCGGATGATTTAATGTTGCCAACTTCTGCTCTTGAATCCGTTCCGGTTTCTTTCGATAACATCCCCAAATAGTCGATGGCGGGTTCAATTACTCGTGGCTTTGGCTGTGATGGATTTTCCGGCGATTTTTCCGATTTGATCCAATCAATGAAAGACATTTTTTCGGAACCGTGAATGACTCTTTGCTTGTATTCCGCCTTTTCTTCTGTTGCTGGCGATCCAGTTACATTGTTGTCAAATGTTGATGTTTTGATATCAGCCTTCTCGGGTAATACTTCAGTCTCGTTCGCAGTAATATTATCTAAAACGGGTTCTGATTTTTCGATGGAAGTAATAGGTTTTGTTATAGCGTGCGGATGCTCTGCTTCGCCCAACGCTGCAATCTTGGGCGGCTCCGTTTCATTCGTGCCACTTTTGATGGGTACCTCGATGGGTTTTTCCAATCCTGTTTCCTCGGAAAGCAATACACGCATCCTATCTTCCTGAACCTTCAACTCCTTAAGCCGTTGCTCAATAACCTCTCTTGGATCGGGTCTTTCTTGGGCAGCCTTGTTTTCAATAAAGGGTAGTATTTCCGTAGAAGGCTGAAGGTTCTCTTCGTGTACTACTTCAAGCTTTTTCTCAACCAATCCAGGTTGTATGTTGGGATTGGTTTCTACAACTTCAAGTTCACCCGGCATGGGCACTTCGGAAGGCGATAGCACCAGCGACCTAAGAACGGATCTGTCTGGTACGCGAACCGATGTTTTTCTCAATTGGGCCTCGTATCGGATGTGGTCCATGAGACGGTACTGAACCGTCAACAAGATATGACCACAAGGGTAGAAAGGATACCTTGCTACAATCTCCTCTAACCCGGTGATGGATTCAACATCCCCAACCGATGGGTTTTTAAGGAGCTTGTTTAAACGATCCCTGGTCATCACATTACCAATTTATGACCGCTTTGTTGAAAATGTCATCGGTGAGTTGATTGCAAATCTCCGTAATCAAATCCTGCTCGACAGAGGATAAGTTCTTCCTACTATCATAGTCAACATATCTTGTGAAAACAGTTTCGAAGTCAAGTTTAGGATCTTTAGAGTTCGTGAACTTAACCGATACGGAAATCGTCAGTCTGTTTTGTGCGGCTTGTTCGTTTCCCTGTATGGATACAGGATTCGAACGATAGTCGGAGATATATCCTTCGAATTGCAAGTCTCCACCATCTTTTTTCAATCTTAGGCTGGTTTGAGACACGAACCGATCCTTTAGTTTTTCAGTGAATGTCGAACTTAGCGATGGTTGGATGATGGGCGCCCGGTTCTCGAAAAATGAAACTGAAACCGTTTCTGTTCCTGGTGGTATCGATGCGCCGGTAAATGAATAGACACCACATGCAGCAAAGGCAAAAACCAGCATTATTGCACTCAGGATCCTTAAAATTTTATTGACTCCCATGGGTGTTTATTATAGATCGTACTCTTTGATTTTCCGGTAAAGCGTCCTTTCGGAAATTCCCAACTCGCGCGCCGCATGCTTCCTGCGTCCTCTATGTTTTTCAATGGCTTTTTTGATCGTCTCTTTTTCGCGCTCTTCTAAAGATAAGTTTTCATCAATGACCTCGTCGTGACGGGTTACAGGCGTAACCGAAGTCGCAGGTTGGATGGAAATTGAGGGCTGTGGAATGGCCGATGTAGGATTGATTTCTTGATAAAGCTTGTCGATGATTTGAGCATGGTTCTCGGCAAATGATCCAGTTACACCTCCAGATGCAATCATCTCCAATACCAATTTTTTCAGATCAACGATGTCTTTTCGCATATCAAAAAGAACCTTGTATAGTAAATCCCTTTCTGAGAATTCCGATCCTTTAGTGGCTGCCAATACAGGTAGCGTTTTAGCCGCTTCATCTGGGAGGTATTTTCCAAGTATGGCTGCATTGATGGATTTGTTTCTCTCGAGAATCGACAATTGTTCGGTGACATTCTTCAGTTGTCTGACATTTCCGGGCCAAGCATAGGATGACAAAAGCTCAACGGCATCCGCAGACAAGGACACGGCAGGCATCCTGTATCTTTCTGCAAAATCACCTGCAAATTTCCGGAAGAGCAAATGAATGTCCTCCCGCCTCTGACGAAGTGGAGGAACATGGATGGGAACAGTGTTCAGCCTGTAATAAAGATCCTCCCTGAATTTTCCGTTGCGGATAGCCTCGGGAATATTAACATTGGTGGCGGCCACAACCCTTACATTTGTCTTAAGGACTTTGGATGAACCGACTTTAATGAACTCTCCAGTTTCTAGCACCCGCAACAACCTAACTTGGGTCAGTAGTGGAAGCTCAGCTACCTCATCCAAGAAAATGGTTCCGCCACTAACCACTTCGAAATATCCTTTTCGGGCCTCGTGAGCCCCTGTGAAAGCGCCCTTTTCATGACCGAATAGCTCGGAGTCAATGGTTCCTTCGGGTATGGCGCCGCAGTTGACGGCAATATAATGGCCGTGTTTTCGGGAGCTAAGGTTATGGATGATTTGTGGAAATACTTCCTTACCTGTGCCGCTTTCCCCTGTGATTAAAACTGTGATGTCTGTAGGCGCAACCTGTCTGGCTGTATCAATGGCGTGCTCCAGTAAAGGGGAGTTTCCAATGATTCCGAAGCGCTGTTTTATCTCCTGAGTACCCATGGTGGTTTGAACCTAAGACTTTATCAAATGGCATCGCCTATCAGAGTGGCAGCCGTGAAGGAGTGTACCATAACATCCACATAGTCGCCGGGCTTAAACGATTTTTTTGGAAACACCACGACAGCATTTTCCGTGGTCCTCCCCATGAGCATTTCATCAGACCTTTTGGATGGACCTTCAACCAATACTTGGTGCACTCGGCCATTCATTTCCTCCATCCGCTTTTTGGAAAGCTCTTGTTGCAAGTTCACAATCTCGGTTAATCTATTGGTTTTGGTTTCTTCAGAAACATCATCCTTGTATTGTCGCTCGGCAAGTGTTTTAGGCCGTTCGGAGTATTTAAACATATAGGAGAAGTGATATCCAACCCAACTCATCAGAGCAAGTGTTTCCTGATGATCCTTTTCGGTTTCTCCACAAAATCCGGATATGATATCCGTAGACAAAGCACAACCCGGAATGATTCTTCTTATAGATTCAATGCGCTCCATGTATTGTTCGCGGGAATATCCGCGGTTCATCCTCTCCAAAACAGGAGTGCTGCCCGATTGTACTGGTAGATGAATGTATTTGCAAATGTTGGGATGGCTGGCAATTACATGCAGCACATCATCGGTCATATCCCTAGGATTTGATGTCGAAAATCGAACCCGAAGCTCTGGTGAAATGCTTGCCACCATATCCAGGAGTTTTGCGAAGTCGGTTGCTTTTTCCCTTTGTTCCGGACTCAATATCTCTTTTTTCAATCCACCACCTGCCCATATGTAGGAATCAACATTTTGTCCCAAGAGCGTTACTTCTTTGTATCCGTTTTCAAACAGTTCCTTGACTTCGGAAAGAATGGATTCCGGATCCCTGCTTCGCTCACGGCCCCTGGTGAAAGGAACTACACAAAAGGAACACATATTGTCGCATCCGCGAGTGATGGAAACAAATGCCGTAACCCCATTGGAAGATAGCCGAACAGGCGAGATATCGCCATATGTCTCTTCCCTAGAAAGAAGTACATTAACAGCTTTCTGGCCTCCCTCAACGGTTTCTATAAGTTTTGGCAAGTCTCTGTAGGAGTCAGGTCCTGCAACCAAATCAACCAGCTTTTCCTCATCCAATAATTTAGACTTCAAGCGCTCTGCCATACATCCAAGCATACCAATAACCAAGGAAGGCTTTTCTTTCTTTTTTTTCTTGAAATCGTTTAAACGCTGTCGAACCTTTAGTTCTGCGTTTTCTCGTATGGCACATGTGTTTAGCAGGATCACATCTGCCTGAAATGGATCGTTTACAGTACTGTATCCAGCATCTCCTAAAATCGAGGCCACAATCTCACTATCGGAAAAATTCATTTGACAACCATAACTCTCCAAGAACAACTTTCTAGTTGCTTTGGGATTGCTATTTTGTGAGTTAAATGCCTCACCTTGACGGCTTTCGTCAATAATTTTGTTGTCGGAAATGGGGTGGTTTTCCATAAGGTTCAATCACACAAAGTTAAGCAATTATCAGGGCTATGACAAATTGTCACCATGCCCTAGGCTATTTGGAACTATTGAATTTAAATTCTTTTCTTTGCGACCCATTTTTTGAAACAATGACCTATGGGGTTCATTATTAAATATTTGAAAATTAATGGCTGAAAATTTAGTAATCGTTGAGTCACCTGCCAAAGCAAAAACCATTGAGGGATTCTTAGGCAAGGGGTATGTGGTGAAGTCCAGTTTCGGACATGTAAGAGACCTTGCAAAGTCCGACAAAGCCATCGATGTGAAAAATGATTTTGCTCCTTCTTATGAGATCAGCGAGGAAAAAAAGGCGGTTATTGCCGAACTGACCAAGCTTTCCAAAAAGGCAGACACCGTTTGGTTAGCAACGGATGAAGACCGAGAGGGGGAGGCCATCTCTTGGCATCTTTTTGAGACTTTGGGACTAAATGATAAGAAAACCAAGAGAATTGTTTTTCACGAAATCACCAAGCCTGCCATTTTGAATGCGATTGCGCATCCTAGGAAAATCGATAAGAACCTGGTGGATGCACAACAGGCAAGAAGAATTTTAGATAGGTTGGTCGGTTTTCAGTTATCGCCTATATTATGGAGGAAGGTTAGGCCGTCCTTGTCTGCAGGAAGGGTACAATCGGTTGCTGTTCGTTTGATAGTTGAGCGTGAAAGAGAGTTTGAAGCCCACAAGAGCTCTTCCTCTTTCAAGGTAGTTGCGTTATTCAATGTGGAAGGGGAGAAGGGCAGGGTTTCTCAATTGAAAGCGGAACATCCTACCCGATTTAAAACTGCAGAGGAGGCTGAAAAATATCTCCAATCATGCATTGGAGCTGCTTTCAAAATCAAGGACCTCGAAAAAAAGCCTGGAAAAAAATCGCCCTCAGCTCCGTTTACCACTTCCACTCTTCAACAAGAAGCCGCTCGAAAACTAGGTTTCTCTGTTGCTCAAACCATGCTCGTGGCGCAGCGCTTATACGAATCAGGTAAAATCACGTACATGCGTACCGATTCTGTAAACCTTTCTGCAACTGCCATAGAAGCTGCTAAACAAGAGATTTCCGATTCTTTTGGCCCCCAATACTCAAACCCACGCCAATACCGAACCAAGGCCGCATCTGCCCAAGAGGCGCATGAAGCCATTCGTCCCTCATATTTCAATGTTCGTACCATAGAAGGTGAAAACAACGAACGCAGGTTGTATGATTTGATTTGGAAAAGGGCCATTGCATCTCAGATGAGCGATGCGAAAATTGAAAAAACCATCGTTACCATTTCCTGTTCAGGCAATAAAGACAACCTGATTGCCACTGGAGAGGTGGTTCAGTTTGATGGATTTTTAAAAATTTATATGGAGTCAACTGACGAGGAGGACGAGGAGTCTGAAGGAGGGTTGTTGCCTCCGCTCAAAGCCGGACAATCAATCGACCTCAAAGATTTGACCGCATCAGAGAAATTCACACACCCCCCTTCTCGATACACTGAAGCAAGCCTTGTGAAGAAGCTCGAGGAGCTTGGAATTGGTCGTCCATCCACCTATGCTCCTACCATTTCTACAATCTTGAAGCGCCAATACATCGTCAAGGAAGATCGTCCTGGCAAAGACAGGATTTTGAAAATTTTATCCATCAAAGGAGACAAGGTTTTATCTTCCACAAAAACAGAAGTTACTGGTGCGGAAAAATCAAAACTTTTCCCAACAGATATAGGTACGGTGGTAACGGATTTTCTTGTCCAAAATTTCAAGGAAATACTCGATTATAATTTCACAGCTGATGTAGAAAAGGAATTTGATGAAATCGCTGAAGGCAGGATTCCATGGGTAAAAATGCTCAAGGAGTTTTATAAGCCATTCATTAAAACCGTTGAACATGCTGAAAAGAACACAGAGAGAGCCACTGGAGAGCGTGTTTTAGGAATAGACCCGGTCTCAGGCAAGACTGTTTCAGCGCGTATAGGTCGATTCGGTCCCTTGGTGCAAATCAAAGATGGCAAGGATGATGAATCGCCTCGCTACTCCAAGCTCAGGTCGGGACAAAGATTGGAAACAATCACCCTTGAGGAAGCACTGGATCTTTTCAAGATGCCTAGGAATCTTGGTGAATTCGAAGGTAAGGAGATGGTGGTAGGTATCGGTCGTTTCGGTCCGTATGTGAGGCACGATAGCATGTTCGTTTCCATTCCCAAAACAGACGATCCTTATACTATAGAATCAGATAGGTCTGTGGAACTCATACTTGCCAAACGAAAGGCAGACGCAGAAAAAGTGATAAAAACATACACCGAGGATCCTGATTTGAAAGTGCTAAAAGGCAGATGGGGACCTTATGTCTCCTGGGGTAAGAAGAACATCAAAATACCTAAAGGTGTTGAGCCAGCTTCTTTGACTTACGAGGATTGCATGGATTTGGATTTAAAACAAAATGGCCCGGCAAAAGCTGGAAAGAAAGTTGCAACTAAAGATGTTCCAGCCAAGGTCAAAACCGGTGCGACTAAAAAGGTTGCCAAGAAAAAGTCTGTTTCCTCTAAGTCAAAGTCAACGAGCACTGCACCGAAAAAAACGGTAAAGACTAAAAAGGCTTCCAAGCCTGCATCGAAGTCTACCAAGGCTCCCGCCAAGAAAAAGTCGACAACCCGTAAGAAATAATTGTCGGTATCATGTTGTCACCTGAGTTTCTAATCCCGGTTTCAGATGATATAGTTGCTGAGGCCATTTCCCACAAGGGGAATAAAATTGGGAAAGCAACATTTTTTCATTCTTCGAGTGGCTTTCCCGAATTGCCATCCAGCGGAATCGCCTTGTTGAATGTATCCGATTACAGGCTTTCTTCTCATGCCGCCGAAGCTAGGGATATTGCGGCTGATTTTCGTAAAAGGTTATATGCCCTGCATCGACATGAACATACGATTAACCTTGTTGATTTAGGCACGCTAAGGGTGGGCAATTCACCTGAAGATACAAGATTTGCCTTGGCGGAAATTTGCAGGGACCTTATGGTAGGTGGACTTATTCCCGTTCTTATCGGTGGTTCACAAGACTTGACATTGGCTATGCATGAGGCTTATCGTCCCTTCGGAAGATTGATTAATATGGCTGGCATTGATGCTAGGTTTGATTTGGGATCACCGGAAAATCCTGTTGCCGACGATTCTTGGTTGGGCAAGATCATTCTTCAACAACCCACATTCCTTTTCAATTTCAGCAATATCGGCTACCAAACCCATTTCGTAGGCTCCGAACAAGTGGAGTTCATGAACCGTTTGCTGTTCGATGCCTATAGGGTGGGCGAGGCCAGAACGAATTTGTCCGAAATGGAACCAGTAATCAGGTCATCGGATTTAATCAGCTTTGATATTTCATCTATAAAGCAATCCGATGCACCTGGCAACACCAATCCCTCACCCAATGGCCTGAGCGGCGAGGACGCATGTCAATTGATGCTGTACGCCGGATTGAACGACCAGCTCTCATCTATTGGATTCTTCGAGTTCGACGGGAATCATGATGTAAATGGGCAAACCAGCCATTTGGCCGCTCAAATGATTTGGTATTTGATGGAAGGGGTGTCTAACAGGATGGGAGATTTTCCAGGTCAAGCGCCAGAATCCAATTTTACCAAATACCATGTGGAAGCGGGTGTAGCTTCTGGCAACTTGGTTTTTCTGAAACATAATTTCACTTCCAGGTGGTGGCTTGAGCTTCCCAAGCCCGTCAGCGACGACAATCCCGACTTGAAGCGAAAAAGGTTCATTCCCTGCTCTCCTAAGGATTATCAACAGGCCATGCAGAACGAAATGCCTGAAAGGTTGTGGAGAATAATCCAAAAGCTCTGATTTTTTGATACCTTCTTATTTTCAATGGCTTACAAATCCGAACCACGGCGACTTCGATCGCAAACAATTGATAAACAACTTTTT
>JBKCHO010000100.1:0-54088 GCA_046302815.1 Bacteroidota bacterium
GACTTCATTCAAAAGCAAGAACCCCTGTTTGTTATTTCAGGCAAATTGGGTAAGTTGGAAATTGATTTGGTCAACCGAGAATTCGGAAATAACCCAACCACCTCGGGTTTCAAAGATTTTAAACCCACAGCCCCCTCTGAAGCTTTAAACAATAAAATAAGAGTAGAAAAAAAAGATGCTTCGCAGTGTAGCATCCGCATTGGAAGACAGATGTTCGCCAAGAACCATCCAGATTATATCCCTTTTCAAATTACCAATACGGTATTGGGAGGTTATTTCGGCTCAAGGCTGATGTCCAACATTCGAGAAGACAAAGGTTACACCTATGGTATAGGTTCCGTAATGGTCCCATTTTCATCCAGTGGTATGTTTTTCATTTCCACAGAAGTTGGTAAGGATGTTTGCGATGCGGCAGTTGGGGAAATTTACAATGAGCTGTCTAGGCTTTCCAATGATCCTCCAAATCAAGAGGAGTTGCAAGTTGTCAAAAACTATCTCTTAGGCGAATTTCAGCGTAGTCTTGATGGACCATTCGCATTGGCAGATCGCTTTAAATCGCTACACTTGCATGGTCTGGAGTATGATTATTTAAATAAATATCTGGATATTTTGAATAGCTTTTCAAGTAAGCAACTTGTAGAAATGGCTTCCAAGTACTTCAATTCAAATGAATTTGTCGAGGTTATAGCTGGTTAAAGGTAGGATATCAACTACCTGCCCAATTTAAAATTAGCTGTAAATCAAATACTACAATCCTTCCGGGGCCTGCATCCCTGTCCCCAAAATTGTCGTCTTCAAAAACAGAAGAATTGGCGCTTATTCATGTCATACATTAATGTATAGTACATTTTTCACTCCGCTTTACTAAATTTGTTAAATCCCTGAATTGTCTTCATACCATATCTAAAATCAAATCCCTTGAAAAAACATTTACTCCTGTTGATCATCTTAGGCTGGAGTCTTTTGCACTCCACCGAGACTAAAGCCAGCCATGGAATGGGCGGCGAATTGACATGGACATGCCAGCCTAACGGTCAGTTCAAGTTCAGACTGAAATTTTACAGGGATTGCAGTGGGATTCCTGCTCCCAACAGTGTTACACTCACAACGACCGTTCCAGGTGTGCCAAACATTCCTATGCCAAGAGTGCAGATTAACGACATTTCTCCTAAGGGCTTAATACCAGCAGGAACGGCGGCCTGTCCAACTTGCGCTACAGGCACAGCCAATATTGGACTCGTTGAAGAAGATGTTTACGAATCAGCTCCAATAACCTTAAATGGAACACCTCCTGCCGCAGGATGGCAATTCTATTGGGGCGAATGTTGTAGAAGCGGCTCCATCAACAATATAACCAACCCTGGGACTATCGGATTCCGCATCAGGGCCATCATGTACCCATACAACCCATCTGGTGTTGCTCAAAATACCAACCCATGCTTCGACTCTTCCCCATACTTTGCCGAGAAACCATCCACCATCATTTGCACAGGCTATCCATTTACATATAACCCAAATGCTATAGACCCGGAGTTGGACTCGCTCAGATATGAATGGGGAGCCCCACTTACCGATACCGGAACACCTGTAGCTTGGGCTCCTGGCTACAATCAAAACAGCCAGCTTCCCTCCACCACTCAGAACCCCAACAATGTTGCAGCAACAATCAATCCCACTACAGGTGAAATTGCTTACACTTCCTTCACAGGAGGATATTTTGCTACTGTTGTTAAAGTTACAGCCTACAAGTGCAATATCAAGGTGGCTGAAATTTTCCGCGAAATCAATGTAGTTCTCAATAACAATTGCCCTACTACAGGTGGACAAACAAACGCTCCTCCAATTGTGAACCCACCGTTCCCCGATCCTGTAACAGGACTTTTTACAAGCTATATCGATACAGTATATGCAGGAGACACCGTTAGATTCCAATTTAGTGCAACCGATTTCCAAACATTCAACAACGGCACTCCACAAACGGTGACCATCGAGGCTTCCGGCGCCGAGTTCGGAACAAACTTCTCTAGCACCACCAATGGCTGCGTGATCCCTCCATGCGCAACACTTGCCCCCGCTAGTCCAACTTTACTAAGCCCTAACCTTGTTTCACAGGCACCATTTGCAACAGTCACCAATTTCACATGGGTCACCAATTGTCAACAAGTAGAAGGTTTGGATACAAACTGCAGACGGATTGTCAATACATACAACTTCGTTATCAAAGCCAGAGACAATTACTGCCCGGCCAATGCTTCCTCCATTAAAACAATAACCATCGTAATCGTCAGACCGCCCAAACTTGATCCACCAGTTTTACGATGCGCTTCAATTAATCTTGATGGTAGTGTAAACCTAACTTGGAACAAATCCACTCCAAGAGATACCCAAAATACTTGGTACGCATACGACATTTACGCCTCACTCAACCAAGCTGGACCGTACCAATATGTGGATAGTATAAAAACCGGTTTTTTGAATCCAGCCTCGTATAGCTATGTCCATTCAGCCGCATCCCTGAATGCCTTGTTCGGAACCAATGCCCAACAACAGTCTATTTACTATTATCTAAAAACTCGATCGGGCTGCGATGGGGATAGCGTTTCTGATTCATCCAACATTCTTCGGACCATAAAACTCGATGCGGTATTGAACGGAACCAATGCAGACCTGTCTTGGAATGCACTCTCAACACCTCCCTTAAGCTCACACTCTGGTAACAAATACATGATCCACAGGGAATTTCCTGCTGGTACATGGACTTTGATCGATAGCACATTCAACCTTAATTATACGGATACATTTCCGCAAACACAATGCGTTGCTGACATCGTCTACCGAGTTTCGTTAGCCGACAGTAGCGGTTGTATCTCGTGGTCATCTACCGATACGGTTTTTGTTAATAACCCAAACCCCGTTGTGGTCATTCAACCATTGAACCCAGTTGTTTGCGTTGGGACAAATGTTGTGCTGACTTGCCAAACCGTAGGTAACACCTATTTATGGAGCACCGGACAAATCACACAAAGCATAACTGTTGTAAATACTGGAACATACACGGTCACCGTAACAGTTGCAGGAGGTTGTTCTGGTACCGACTCAACAGTAGTAACCGTTGCTGCCCCACCACAGCCAGCCATTTCTGGAACCAACATTATTTGCGCGGATGGGTCAACAATTTTTGATGCCGGCCCAGGTTATTCAATCTATCAGTGGTCTGGTGGATTGGGTAATACGCAACAAGTCTCCCCTACGGTTAGTGGAACATATACTGTAACCGTCACAGATGCCAACGGCTGTACCGGTAGTGCAACCAGAAGCCTAACCGTAAACCCTGTCCCCGTCCCCACAATCACAGGAAATGATACCATATGCGCTGGAGCATCATCTATACTGAATGCAGGAGGAGGATTTTCATCTTACCAATGGTCAGGTGGATTAGGAAGTGCTCAAACTTCATCAGCATCCATACCCGGAAACTACATTGTAACTGTTACGAACGGCTTCGGCTGTACTGGAACAGACACCCTGACGCTCGTAGTGAATCCCAACCCTTCACCAACCATCGCAGGAGATTCCACCATCTGCGCTGGAACTTCTACCACTCTGAGCGCAGGCCCTGGATACTCCAGTTACCAATGGTCATCCGGTTTGGGAACAACTCAAACTGTTTCTCCCTCCATCCAAGGAACATATACTGTTACCGTAACCTCAGCACAAGGATGCACCGGAACAGATCAACTGTTTTTGACCGTTTATGCCAACCCTGTTGCAACCATTTCTGGTGACCTCGACGCTTGTCAGGGAGCCAATGCTACCTTGAATGCCAATACGGGAATGACCACATACCAATGGAGCAACGGTCTTTCCTCTGCTACCATCAACCCTGGTACCGCTGGCCCCTACACCGTCACCATCACAGATGCCAACGGATGTACCGACAGCGAAACAACCAGCGTAGTCATATTCCCCAATCCCACTCCTGCGATTACAGGTAACGATACCATCTGCGATGGTCAGCAATCCGTTTTCGATGCGGGCGCATACAACTCCTATCAGTGGTCGGGCGGACTCGGTGCCACCCAAAATGTTACCGTCACTGCAAATGGAACCTACACCGTGACCGTAACCGACAACAACGGATGTACCGGAACCGATTCTCAAGCCCTGGTGGTGAACCTCAACCCTGTTCCCGTAATCACCGGCGACTCCACCATCTGCGATGGAACATCCACCACATTCGATGCGGGACCTTACACTTCGTTCGTTTGGAGTGATGGATCATCCGGACAAACATTCTCCTCTTCATCGGCAGGAACCTATACCGTTACCGTAACCGATAACAATGGGTGTATCGGGGATGACCAGATTACCCTCATCGTAAATGCTAACCCCGTAGCCCAAATCAACGGCGACTTCGATGCTTGCCAAGGATTCACAGCAACGCTCGATGCCAATCCCGGAATGGCCACCTACCAATGGAGCAACGGTCTTTCCTCTGCTACCATCAACCCCGGAGCTGCAGGACCCTACACCGTCACCATCACCGATGCCAACGGATGTACCGACAGTGTAACAACCAGCGTAGTCATATTCCCCAATCCCACCCCTATTATCACTGGCGTTGACACCATTTGCGATGGGGACCAGTCCATCTTCGATGCGGGCGCATACAACTCCTATCAGTGGTCGGGCGGACTTGGTGCCACCCAAAATGTTACCGTTACCGCAAATGGAACTTACACCGTGACCGTAACCGACAACAACGGCTGTACCGGAACCGATTCTCAAGCCCTGGTGGTGAACCTCAACCCTGTTCCCGTAATCACCGGCGACTCCACCATCTGCGATGGAACATCCACCACATTCGATGCGGGTCCATACTCTTCATTCGTTTGGAGTGATGGATCATCCGGACAAACAATCTCCTCTTCATCGGCAGGAACCTATACCGTTACCGTTACCGACAACAACGGATGTATCGGTAATGATCAGATTACCTTAATCGTAAACGCAAACCCCGTAGCCCAAATCAACGGCGACTTCGATGCTTGCCAAGGATTCACAGCAACGCTCGATGCCAATCCAGGAATGGCCACCTACCACTGGAGCAACGGCCTGTCCTCTGCCACAATCAACCCTGGTACCGCCGGCTCATACACCGTCACCATCACCGATGCCAACGGATGTACCGACAGTGTAACAACCAGCGTAGTCATCTTCCCCAATCCCACTCCTGTTATCACAGGCGTTGACACCATTTGCGATGGAGACCAGTCCATCTTCGATGCGGGCGCATACAACTCCTATCAGTGGTCGGGCGGACTTGGTGCCACCCAAAATGTTACCGTCACCGCAAATGGAACCTACACCGTTACTGTCACCGACAACAACGGCTGTACCGGAACCGATTCTCAAGCCCTGGTGGTGAATCTCAACCCTGTTCCCGTAATCACCGGCGACTCCACCATCTGCGATGGAACATCCACCACATTCGATGCGGGACCATACTCTTCATTCGTTTGGAGTGATGGATCATCCGGACAAACATTCTCGTCCTCCTCTGCCGGAACTTACACTGTTACCGTAACCGATAACAATGGGTGTATCGGAGATGACCAGATTACCTTAATCGTAAACGCAAACCCCGTAGCCCAAATCAACGGCGACTTCGATGCTTGCCAAGGATTCACAGCAACGCTCGATGCCAATCCAGGAATGGCCACCTACCAATGGAGCAACGGCCTGTCCTCTGCCACAATCAACCCTGGTACCGCCGGCTCATACACCGTCACCATCACCGATGCCAACGGATGTACCGACAGTGTAACAACCAGCGTAGTCATATTCCCCAATCCCACTCCTGTTATCACTGGCGTTGACACCATTTGCGATGGGGACCAGTCCATCTTCGATGCGGGCGCATACAACTCCTATCAGTGGTCGGGCGGACTTGGTGCCACACAAAATGTTACCGTTACCGCAAATGGAACTTACACCGTTACCGTAACCGACAACAACGGCTGTACCGGAACCGATTCTCAAGCCCTGGTGGTGAATCTCAACCCTGTTCCCGTAATCACCGGCGACTCCACCATTTGCGATGGAACATCCACAACATTCGATGCGGGTCCATACTCTTCATTCATTTGGAGTGATGGATCATTCGGACAAACGATCACTACCGGAATTGCAGGAACTTACACCGTAACCGTAACCGACAACAACGGATGTATTGGATCAACATCCCAATTACTTATTGTAAACGATATCCCTACAGGATCGATTTTTGGTAGTACCGCCATTTGTTTTGGTGATCAAACTCCGTTGTACTTCAATTTCACAGGAGAAGCTCCGTTCACATTTACATACACGGATGGGGTATCGAATTTCGGTCCCATAACCATCGGAACAACCACTACAGACATACCCGTAAGTCCACAGAGCTCCGCCTCCTATTCGATTGTTTCATTAGACGACAACAATTGTCCAGGCACCTTCGTCGGAATTGCAGATGTTGTTGTCAACCCTCTTCCAACCCCGACCATAACGGGAGATTTCGAAATCTGCGATGGCGATTCCTCTACTTTGAGTGCTACACCGGGATTTGTTGATTACAACTGGTCGAATGGCGTTAACAACCCATTGAATACCGTTACTACTGCTGGAAATTATGTAGTGGTGGTTACCGACACCAATGGATGCCAAGGTTCCACGAATATTGATTTCCTCGTAAATCAAACACCAGTTGCCAGCTTCACCCATGTTCCAAGTAGTGATTGTAATACGCCCAGGATATTTTTCACAAACACATCCACCTATCCTCCACTCTCCTCATTCACATGGGATTTCGGCGACACCACTGGAACCAACCAACTCAATCCGATACACATATATGAGAACCAAGGAACTTATACTGCCACCCTTTACATAATGACCCCATTTGGTTGTGCTGACACCGTCTCCAATGATGTGGAGGTGATTTTTTATCCTTTGGCTGAAGCTGATTTCAAATTTGATCCAGAATTTGCCAATGTTTTCAATGGCAAGATTCAGTTCACCGATCTATCAGTAAATGCTGTTTCGTGGTCTTGGGATTTTGGCGATGGCTCGGGAGTTGTCGATCAAAACCCATCCCATTACTTCAATGAAGTAGGCGATTTCCCTGTAACATTGACCGTTTTAAATATCAACGGTTGTCCTGATAAAATCACACGACCCGTAATGGTGAATCCTTTCTATATACCGAACGCCTTTACACCAAATGATGATGGCATCAACGACTTTTTCTTCAATGCAGGTTATGATCTAGATGTGCTAACATTTGAGATGTCTATTTTCAATCGTTGGGGGCAAACCGTATATCAAACCGATAGCTGGCTGAAATTCTGGGATGGCAAAACCGACGATGGAGCTTTGGCACCTGAAGGGGTTTACTCCTACGCTATAAAAGTCAAAACCAGAGGCGGGAAAGAACATGTATTCCACGGCATAACCACGCTGGTTCGTTAAAAACAGTATTCCTATGAAAAGAGGGGGCTATCAAAAAAGCCCCCTCTTTTCATTAACACCTCTGATGCCATTTTAGAATAACTTTGTAGCTCAAAGACACTAAAAATCAGTTTAGGTCGTTAGTCCGTTCACAGCGTATAAACCGTCAGAATGTTGCTTTCCCACACTTTTTATCGTAGCATTCAATCCATTTGGCTGACAGTGGCCCTATTGGTAGCCTCATACGGGACGGCCAACTGCCAATTGAATCCACCCTCCATCCGATGTATCTCGGTTGAAACAAACGGTTCCGTGACTCTCTCTTATGTGACTACCGCCGATACCGGATCAGCCTTTGGAGGTTATTTCATTTATGGAAGCCCCTCGCCCAACGGACCTTTCAGTCTGTATGATAGTGTGAAAGTGCATTCGTTACAAACTGTGACCATAAATGGAATAAATGCCAACAACTTCGTATTTCATTTTTACATCAGAACAAGGGAGGGGCTCGGTGCATTATCCATTCCAAGCGATACACTGAAGTCGATGAGGCTTATATCTACGCCACTTTCCAATGAACTAGCCAAGCTCATATGGAATCCTATTAAAAATCCATTCCCATCTACCTCATCAGGAAACTTTGAACTTTACAAGGAAGTAAACCCTGGTGTTTTTACTTGGTTTCGAACAACCACCGACACCACTACCATTGATACCAATTTCTTTTGCGATCGTATCGTCAACTATAAGGTGATCATGCAAGATGCATCGGGGTGCCAATCCGTATCATCAATTGATGGAGAACGCTTTCGAGATACTCGTGGACCCTCGGCCACAAAAATGGACTCTGTAAGTATAGATTTCACAACCGGCGATGTAAGCATCTCGTGGTATCCCGACTCCAGTGCCGACACACAAGGTTATGTTATTTACCAATTCAATGGCGTATCCTATGACTCCATTGGGGCTGTCTCAGGCTTGAATTCGTTGTTCTTCTCATACCCTTCCGCTCTTTCAAACTCGGAGAGCAATTCCGAAGTATTCAGTGTTGCTGCCTACGACAGCTGTAAAAACCTAAGTCCCGTAGCCGTAAACCATAAAACAATCCATTTGAAAGCGAACCTTGCGAAATGCGAGGGACTAGCTCTATTGGAATGGACCCCATATTTGAATTTGGAGGGTGGTTTGGCCCGATATGAAATCTGGTATCGAGAAAACGGAGGTGCCTTTACCCAAGGAGGCAGCACCATTCCTGGAATTCTCACCTACGATTTCCAAATGATGAGTCCGGGCGCCAACTACGAGTTCATGGTGAGAGCCATTGGAAACTCCAACAAAAGTTCTACTTCCAACCTGGCTGCACTATATGCCGACATATTCGACAAACCTGATTTCCTCTATGTGAGATATGCCACGGTTACGGGTTCTAGCGCCACTGTAAGAGTTCATGCCGACCCCAACGCCGATACCAAATCCTACCATCTGTACAGAGGAACCTCTGAAACCGGAAGCTTCAACGAAATTGATTCTTCACCCTACAATCCCACCGGCGACTTAACCTTTGTTGATAATGGTGCAAACGCTGACAAGGCACCCGTTTACTACAAGGTAGCAGCTCGTGATTCATGCGGCATTGAATTCTTTTCGCAAAATACCGTCTCAACCATTTTCCTGCAAGCGGAGGGTGGCAACGACTATGTAAGCAGACTGAATTGGACTGTTTGCTCCGGATGGGATGGTCCCGTTGCCGATTATAAAGTAGTCAGGGTTTATAGTGGAATAATCACATCGGAAATCGCAGGCCAAACTTCTCCCGACACTCTGGAATTCAAAGAAGATGTTAGCAACCTGAGTACGCCAGATGGCAACTTCTGTTATGTCATCATGTCAACCGAAACGGGACCGAACCAATATGGCTTCTCCGATATTTCTTATTCTAACATCGACTGTTCTCCACAAGAGCCTATAGCATTCGTTCCAAATGCATTCACTCCTGGAGGTTTGAACCCCGTTTTCGCTCCAGTAATCAGGTTTAATAACGACTCCGAATATCAGATGCTCATCTATAACAGATGGGGTCAACTTGTTTTTGAAACCAAATCCATTCTTGAAGGATGGGATGGCACCCAAAACGGTCAGGATGCCCAACAAGGGACCTATTTTTACTCCATAAAATCCAAAGGGCTGAATGGCAACGAGATAGCAAAAAGCGGCTTGCTGCATCTGATCCGCTAAACAAGGGTTGAGTGAAACTTGTATAACCTCGCTTAGAGAGGGTCTAAAGCCTTAAATTGCTACCTTTGTGGACATATTGCATTCGTGGTTTCGAACCCGAATTTTGGACCCACTTAACCTCAAAAATAAGCCATGAAAAAGCCGGTGATGAAAATCGTCGAAGAAGGACTCACATACGATGATGTGCTGCTTGTTCCTGCATATTCGGAGGTTCTGCCTAGGGATACGGATATCAGCACGCAGTTCTCAAGAAATATCCGCATTAACATACCCATCGTTTCAGCCGCAATGGATACGGTAACCGAAGCATCTCTTGCCATTGCCATGGCGCAAGAAGGCGGAATGGGTGTACTGCATAAAAACATGAGCATTCTTGCTCAAGCAGCCGAAGTTCGAAAGGTGAAACGCTCAGAAAGCGGTATGATTCATGACCCGGTAACCCTTCATGATGATGCCACCATCGGTGAGGCTCTAGCTATCATGAAGGAGCAGAAAATCGGAGGCATTCCAATCGTGAATTCCAAAAATATTCTGGTTGGCATTCTGACCAACAGGGATCTTCGGTTTGAGAAGCAAACCAGCCGTAAGGTTAAAGAGGTTATGACCCGCGAAAACCTCATCACGGTTACCGGTATTACCAGTTTGCAAAAAGCCGAAGTGATCTTACAAGATTACAAGATCGAAAAATTGCCAGTAATCGATAAGCAAGGCAAACTGATTGGGCTTATCACATACAAGGATATCATCAAATACAAATCAAGACCTAATTCTTGCAAGGATTCTCTAGGACGGCTCAGGGTGGCTGCAGCCGTGGGTGTTACCGCCGATGTAGTTGAAAGAGTCGCTGCATTGGTTGCCGCAGGTGTAGATGCCGTTGTTATCGATACCGCTCATGGTCATTCAAAAGGCGTGATCGATACTTTGAAAAAAGTACGCAAGGAGTTCAAACAAATAGATATTGTAGTAGGTAATATAGCCACAGCTGATGCTGCTAAAGCATTGGTCAAAGCTGGAGCTGATGCGGTGAAAGTCGGTATAGGACCCGGTTCCATTTGCACCACCCGTGTAGTTGCCGGAGTGGGTGTTCCGCAGTTGACTGCGGTAATGAATGTTGCAAAAGCCCTCAAAGGAAGCGGTGTTCCCATTATTGCCGACGGTGGAATCCGTTTCACAGGAGATATTCCGAAAGCAATCGCTGCAGGAGGAAGTTGCATCATGGCAGGATCCCTTTTCGCTGGCGTTGAGGAATCCCCGGGAGAGAGCATCATTTATGAAGGAAGAAAATACAAGGTGATTCGAGGCATGGGTTCCATTGAAGCTATGAAAGAAGGATCCAAAGACCGCTATTTCCAAGATGCTGAAGAGGATATTAAAAAGCTCGTTCCAGAAGGGATTGTAGGCCGAGTACCCTACAAAGGAGCTTTGGCAGAGGAGATTTATCAACTTGTTGGTGGACTTCGTGCCAGTATGGGTTATTGCGGAGCCCGTGACATCAAATCGCTACAAAACGCCCACTTCATCCGTATCACCATGAACGGTGTAAGAGAAAGCCACCCGCACGGAGTTACCATCATTCGAGACGCACCCAATTATTCACGATAATTTCATCAGCTGAAAATATTTTCAGGCCCGATTTTCAAAATAGAAAACCATCTCAATTACCCATTTGATTATGAAACAGATTTTAGCAATCATTTTGTTCTTCGCTTTGGTAGCGAACCAGACTTCCATGGCACAGAAGCCTTCATCCAAAACCGTTAAGGCACCAACCGTCTCAGTTGAAGCGCCAAAACCCGCAGCACCAGAATCACCAGTGCTTATGGTGATTGACGGAGCCTCGATTACCAAGAGTGAATTCGAAAAAGTTTACAAAAAGAACAATCAAAAGGAAGGGCCCTACGACATGAAGGACCTCAAGGAGTATGTAGAGCTTTACATCAACTACAAGTTGAAAGTAAGAGAAGCTGAAGCATTGAAATTGGATACTGGCATTACCTTCATCAATGAGTTGAAAGGTTACAGGAAGCAGTTGGCTCAGCCCTACATGACAGACAAGGAAGTTACCGAAGCTCTTATTCAGGAAGCATACCAGCGACTATTGAAGGATGTTCGTGCAAGTCACATCCTGATCAATGTGGCACCTGATGCTTTGCCAAAAGACACCATTGAGGCCTACAACCGAATCATGAAAATACGGGACATGATAACTAAGGGAGCCGATTTCTCCACAGTGGCAAGAGACTCTTCCAATGACCCGTCCGCAAGAGAAAACGGTGGCGATTTAGGCTATTTCACCGGCATGCAAATGGTTTACCCATTCGAGTCTACGGCTTACAATACCAAACCCGGACAAATATCCATGCCCGTTAGGACCAAATTCGGTTACCACTTGATTAAAGTGCATGATATTCGAGATGCTCAAGGTGAAGTAAGGGTGGCACATATCATGATTAAGGCAGGAATGGATGCAACCGACTCAGCCGCTACCGCAGCCAAAACCAAAATTGATGAGATTTACTCCAAGTTGAAAGCTGGTGAAAAATTCGAGGACCTGGTTGCTAAATTTTCAGATGATAAAGGTTCTGCGAAGAACGCCGGACTCCTTCCTCCATTCGGAACCGGTAGAATGGTGCCTGAATTTGAAAAGGCTTCATTCGAACTCAAAGCGGATGGCGATTACTCTCAGCCTGTGAAAACAAGCTATGGTTGGCATATCATAAAAAGAATTGAACGGAAACCCGTAGCCTCCTTCGAGCAAAAGAAGAACGAATTGAAAAACCAAGTGGCACGCGACAGCAGAGCAGAGGTTAGCAAGAAATCCATGATCACAAGAATCAAGAAGGAGAACGCATTCGTTGATTTTCCAAAAAATAAAGATGCATTTATCAACGCTTTAGATTCGAGCCTAGTTAAAGGTGAGTGGACCCCTGAAAAAGTAAAGGGAATGGATAAACCACTCTTCACTTTGGGAGGGAAGAATTATACCCAACAAGACTTTGCAACCTACATCAATAACCATCAAACCAAGAAAGGAACTGGCAATGCCAAGCAGATTGGTTTCATGCTCTACGATCAATTTGTTGATGAGTCATGTATGAATCACGAAGAGGCCATGCTGGACACGAAATACCCCGATTTCAAGGCCTTGATGCAGGAATACCGTGATGGAATCCTGTTGTTCGACTTGACTGATCAAATGGTTTGGTCAAAGGCAGTGAAAGACACCACTGGACTCAAGGAGTTCCATGAGCGCAATAAAGGAAACTATATGCATGCGTTGCGTTGTGATGCGGTGATCTATACATGCGCCAACGAAAAAATTGCAAGCAAAGTGCGTAAAATGATCGCCAAGGACAAAGCCATGGTTGAAATCACCAATGAGATTAACAAGGAGTCTTCTTTGAATGTCAATACCAAAACCTCGAAGTTTGTAAAAGGGGAAAACGAGATCATTGATGGTATCGAATGGAAAGCAGGCATTACACCCAATATGAACAAGAACAACTCTGTTGTTTTCGTGCATGTGGTGAATGTGATTGAACCTACACCCAAAACCTTGGAAGAAGCCAAGGGAGTAATTACCGCCGATTACCAAAACCACTTGGAAAAAGAGTGGATCAAGCAACTCCGCGGCAAATACACCTATCAAGTCAACCAAGAAGTTCTTGAATCCTTCTCAGGCAAATAATAACCTTGAATCCTTTTGCATTTCTCCAATTTGATAGGCTTAAACTGGTTAGTCTTGGATGGGCCCTGGCCGTTACCATTCTTACTGGTTGTGACCTAGCGGGGAGATTCAATGACGATCCTGAAGGGATTCCTGTAGCCAGAGTTCAAGACAAGTACCTCTATAAAAGCGATCTCGCTGGCATCATTCAATCCGGTCTTCCAACGAAGGACAGTATCCAGCTTGCCAATAGTTATGTTCAAAATTGGGTGCGGAGTCAACTTGTGCTTCAAAAAGCTGAGAACAATCTGAATGAAGAGATGAAAAATGTGGACAAGAAGCTCGAGGAGTACCGAAACTCGCTTATCCGTTACATTTATGAAAGGGAGTTGATTCGCCAAAATCTGGACACTACCGTTACCAAGAGCGAAATCGAAAAGTATTACGCCGAGCACAAATCCAATTTCGAATTGCGAGACAACATTGTCAAAGCACTTTATGTGAAAGTCAGAAAGAATGCTCCGAAAGTCAACCAAGTGCGATTATGGTACAAATCAGCATTGGACAAGGACCGCAGGGCTCTCGATGAATACTGCAATCAATACGCTACAGATTACATGCCTGATGACACCACATGGCATTCCTTTGATGAGCTATTGAAAAAAATACCCTTTAAAACCTTTGACAAGGAGTCGTTCCTCCGAAACAATTCTGTCATTGAAGCCGAAGACTCAACCGACTATTATTTCATCAAGATCAGGGAATACAAAACGAGGGAAAGCCTCTCTCCCCTGAGCTTCGTGGAGGAAGATATTCGGGTGATGATTGTTAACAAGAAAAAACTCGATCTGATCCGCGAAGCGGAAAAATCGATTTATGATGAAGCACTGAAAAAAAATGAATTTGAGATTTTCAATTAGCGCCTTAGCGGCTGCAATCGTCCTACTCATCGCAAAGGATTGCGCACTAGCGCAGCCAAAAGCACAGGTCATTGACCAAGTTGCTGCTGTAGCCGGATCGAAAATATTACTGATGTCTGAGATAGAGGCACAGTATCGACAACTTCTATCACAAGGCGCGCCTGATGAGCCTGGACTCAAATGCCGGGTTGCCGACCAGCTTCTGCTGAATAAACTGTTGCTCAACCAAGCCATACTGGACAGTATCGAAGTAAACGACGGACAGATTGACGGTGAATTGGATCGAAGGATCAACTACATGATCAGTCAATTGGGCACCCAGGCGCGTTTGGAAGAGTATTATGAAAAAAGCATTGCTGAGATCCGTGATGAATTCCGACCTCTGATCAAGGACCAGTTACTCACGCAAAATATGCAATCCAAAATCACAGGAAACGTAAATATCTCTCCTGCCGATGTGCGTGAATTTTACAACAGCATTCCAAAAGACAGCCTTCCATTTATCAATGCAGAGCTAGAATATGCTCAAATCGTACTGAATGTACCCGTTGGCGAAGAAGAAAAAAAGAAGCTAAAAGACCGTCTGGATGGATACCGTAAACGGGTTCTTGCCGGCGACGATTTTGCCACACTGGCCATTTTATACTCCCAAGACGGATCCGCCAAGAACGGTGGTGAACTCGATTTCGTTGGGCGTGGAGAATTTGTTCCCGAATTCGAGTCGGCGGCATTTCGCCTTAGACCCGGAGAAATTTCGGAGGTGGTTGAAACCAAATTCGGTTTCCACATCATTCAGATGATTGAGAGAAGAGGTGAGCAAATCAATGTTCGCCACATCCTTTTAAAACCAAGTTATGGCCAGACCGAAATCAATGCTACATTGGCCAAAGCAGACAGCATCTATTCCCGTATCATGGATAAATCGATCACATTCCAAGAGGCAGCTCAAAAATTCTCCTCCGACACAGAATCCAGGTACAATGGAGGAAATGTGATAAACCCACGCACAGGGATTGCTAGGTTCGAGTCTGATGAGGTCGACCCTAATGTCTTTTTCCAACTTGAAAAGATGAATGTTGGCGATATTTCCAAGCCCATACAAGCATTATCGATTGAAGGAAATACGGCTTTTCGAATCCTTTATCTGAAATCCAGAACCGCACCACATACCGCAAACCTGAATGATGATTATCAAAGGCTACAGCAAGCTGCTCAAACCGAAAGGGAGAATATGGCGTTGGAAAAATGGGTAGGACAAAAAAAGAAAGTAACATACATCCAAGTGGCGGAAGAATACAAATCTTGTCCTTCCATGACCCGTTGGATCGAGGAATCCCTAAAAACAAAAAACAACTGATATGGCCACCAACTACGCATCCGATGTGGAAGCACTAAACGACCTCGTTCGTAAATATGGTTCCTTGAGAAAAGAAATTGGCAAGGTAATCATCGGACAGGATGAAGTTGTTCGTGATGTTTTAATCTCGATATTCTCGCAAGGACACTGTTTATTGGTTGGGGTTCCAGGATTAGCAAAAACCCTTTTGGTAAACACCATCGCCAGGGTATTGGGATTAAACTACAACCGTATTCAATTCACACCCGATTTGATGCCTTCCGATATCATCGGCACGGAAATACTAGACGACTCCAGAAATTTCAAATTCATCAAAGGTCCGTTGTTTGCCAACATCATCTTGGCAGATGAGATCAACCGTACACCGCCCAAAACGCAGGCGGCGTTGCTTGAGGCCATGCAGGAGCGTGCCGTAACGGCCTCGGGTAAGCGATATGTACTCGACTCCCCTTTCTTCGTATTAGCCACCCAAAACCCTATCGAACAAGAAGGAACCTATCCGCTGCCAGAGGCACAACTCGACAGGTTTATGTTCAATGTGGTACTCGATTACCCCACCGTTGAGCAAGAGATTGAAGTAGTAAGAAACACAACATCCGATTACCAGCCTGAATTAAGCAAGATCATCAATGGTGAGGAAATCATTTATTTCCAGAGCCTAATCAGGAAAATGCCCATACCAGACAATGTACTTTCCTATGCAGTTGGATTATCATCCAAAACAAGACCTGGAACCGCTGCTGCCACTCCCATGGTGGAAAGCTATATTTCGTGGGGTGCAGGACCTCGAGCCTCACAATTCTTGGTCATCGGCGCCAAGTGCCACGCGGCCTTCAACGGCAAATACTCACCCGACATCGAAGATGTGAAGGCCGTTGCTACCGCCATCTTGAGACACCGCCTGGTGAAAAACTACAAGGCGGAGGCGGAAGGTGTTAGTATGGAAAAAATCATCAAATCTTTACTATAATGAAAAGGCCGACCAAAAATGGTCGGCCTTTTTTAGGACTATTCATTCGAATGTTTGTCTCGGGATATCAATAATAGGTAAGCCTAATTACATTCGACAAGTATTTCGCGAAGCGGAGCACCTGGCGGCTGTAACCGTACTCGTTATCGTACCATACGTACAGCACCAGGTTCTTGTTGTCTTTGGAGACGATGGTAGCTGGACTATCGAAGATGGAGGCGCACGGATTGCCTACCAAGTCTGATGATACGGTTTCGTTGGAAGTGAGGTATTGTATCTGCTCCACCAAATCGCCGTTCAATGCGGCCTCGCGCATGATTTCGTTTACGGCTTCTTTAGTAGTTTCCTTGTTGATGGAAATGTTCAAGATGGCCAATGAAACATTCGGGGTGGGTACGCGCACCGAGTTGCCCGAAATCTTGCCCGCCAACTGCGGCAATGCCTTGGAAACGGCCTTGTCGGCACCTGTTTCGGTGATCACCATGTTCAAAGGAGCCGAACGCCCACGACGATATTTCGGGTGGTAGTTGTCGAGCAAATTCTGGTCGTTGGTGTAGCTGTGTATGGTTTCGATGTGGCCACGCTGGATACCCAAGGTCCTGTCGATAACCGCAAGCACTGGAACGATGGCATTGGTGGTGCACGATGCCGCCGAGAAAATGGTTTCATCTTCGTTGTGGCTCTTCTGGTTGATGCCATAAACCACATTCGGGATATCGCCCTTGCCGGGTGCTGTAAGCAATACTTTGCTCACTCCTTTTGATTTCAAATGGCGGCTCAATCCCTCGCGATCGCGTGCAACACCTGTGTTGTCAATCAACAATGCATCGTTGATTCCGTAAGCAGTATAATCAATCTCCTCAGGACTCTTAGCTGAAATCATGTGTACTGCATGTCCGTTGATGATCAATGTGCGATTAGCCGTGTCTTCTATAACCGTTCCAAGGAATGGTCCATGCACGGAATCATTGCGGAGCAATTCAGCCCGCTTGACCATGTCCTCATCAGACTTGTCACGAGTAACAATGGCACGAAGTCGGAGTTGTTCACCCTTGCCTGCTTGCGCCACCAGTTCACGAGCGAGAATACGACCAATACGACCAAAACCATAAAGCACCACATCCTTAGGAACAATTTTGTGCTTCTCATCACCAATATAGTCGCGAAGCTTGTTACCAATAAACGAGGAGATGTCGTTCTGATAATTTGCCTTCTCATTAATCCACTCTGAAGTCAACCGTCCCAAATCAATACGAGATGGAGCCAAATGAACTTTCACAAGCTCCTCTGCAATTTGCAATGATTCAAAAATGGACATTGGCTTTTTGACCATCTCCTTAGCATATTGGTGCAAGGCCAAAATTTGGCTAGCACTACGATCCACCAATTGATTACGGAACATGATCAATTCCACAGAACGATCGTACCAAAGCGTTCCAAGTATTTTTATAAGATCAATAGCGGCTTTTTCCTGCTTGACCCAATCACCCAAACCGGTTTCATAGTTCGATTTGGTTTGGGCATCCTTCAAAGTTTCTGTAGACATGATATTTTTTAAGATTTTGATTTGTGGGACTGCAAATATACCAAAAACACATTTTAATTTTGGATACTTAATTAATTGTTATTTAGCATATTACAATATAATATTGGTGGTTGTATAGGTTCATGTTAAAAGAAAAGCCCGGCAGAAGCCGGGCCTTTCAACCTAACACATAACACAATGGAAACTATAACCCAAATCCGTAATAAGCTCTTGTTCCGTTGGGGTACAAACCCTCTATGAGAACTCCGCCCTTTTTGTTATTGAGCACGCTGGTGATATCATTTGGCGTAGAAACAGGACGGTTGTCTATGCTTTGAATAATAAAACCCTCTCGAATACCGGCATTCCTCAGTTTGCCCGCATCCAACTTTGTAATTTTAACACCGCTTCTTATTCCGAGTTTAGCGCTCTCTTCTTTTGACACAGTCGCAAATTCAGCGCCTAGATGAGAAACGGTTTCGTTTTTGACCACCTTGATTTCACCATCTTTATTTCGAAGTGTAACTACTACGGTTTTCAAACTATTGTTTCTGTTAAGAGTAACTTCAATCTTGTCGCCGGGACGATATTTGCTTACCTGCTCCTGAAGCTCAGGGGAAGTATTTACATCAACACCACCTACCTTGGTGATGATATCACCCTCTTCGATACCAGCCGACTCAGCCGCACCTCCTTCCGTGAGACCTGCCACATAAACACCGTTGAGCTTTTTGATTCCCTTCTCATCGGCAAGCTTAGAGTCGATATCGCGAATACTGACACCAATGAAAGCCCTTTGCACATTTCCAAATTCAATCAAGTCGCTAACTACCTTGCGAACAATATTGACAGGTATGGCAAATGAATATCCAGAGTAGGAACCGGTACTGGAAGCGATAGCTGTGTTTATACCTATAAGACTTCCTTGCGTGTCGACCAATGCACCACCACTGTTTCCAGGATTTACCGCAGCATCGGTTTGGATGAAGGATTCAATGGGAAATTGTTGATCGGGAAGTATGGAAATGTTACGGGCCTTGGCGCTAACAATGCCGGCAGTAACCGTGGATGTAAGATTGAATGGATTGCCAACAGCTAGGACCCACTCGCCTACCTTTACATTGTCAGAATTTCCATATGGCAAATAAGGCAATCCTTTGTCTTCGATTTTGAGTAATGCCAAATCGGTTGATGGGTCTGTACCAATAACCTTGGCGGGAAGTGTACGCTTGTCATGCAAGGTTACCTCCACCTTCTCAGAGTTTTCGACAACATGGTTGTTGGTTACAATGAATCCGTCATCCGTTATGATTACTCCGGACCCTGCACTTCTCGAAGGAGCGGGATTGCGAAATCCACGGTCTCCCCAAAAGAAGTCCTGAAAAGGATTGTAATAACCTGAGTTGGATGATACGGAATAAGTTGTTTTAACATGGACTACCGCAGGTACGGTGGCATCCGAGGCGGCGACAAATCCCTCAGGGGCCAAGCCGGCTGCCATTGGATTGAGAGAAACCAACCGACTTTGACTTTGGGTGTTTGATTTAACCAGGAGCTCTTCATTAGAACCCGGTTTCATTAATCCATAAAATGCAGCAGATCCAAGGAATCCCGAGGCAACCGCAACTAGTGTAATCAATGAGTGTTTTTTGAATCGCGACAACATGATGAGTTAAATTTTGTTGGTAAAGTGGTATCGATTCGATTCGGTTAAAAATTTACAATGCGAAAATATTTTCTTTAAATGAACGCAATATGAAGATAGCAAAACCGTAAGCCGAATACACAATCCTTAGTGCTCTGATAACCACAAATGTCTGACAATATTGCATAAGCTATATTTGTGGTTTGAACCGCTGATTGAAAGTATCTATATATTTGATATTGAAGCTTTTAAATATATGAAAATCCCCTTCTTCAAATTTCACGGCGCACTTAATGATTTCGTTTTATTGGACGGCCGTACCCAAGACTACTCCACTTTGGGGACTGAAACGGTTGCTCAGATATGTGATCGGCATGCAGGAATCGGGGGAGATGGACTTATTATTCTGGAGATCCGAAACAACAAACCACACATGAAGTACTTCAATAGCGATGGTAAGGAGGGAACCATGTGTGGAAATGGAGGCAGATGCTTTACAGCTTTCTGTCACATGCTTGGCATTTGCGATAACGAGTTGCTTTTCGATGCCATTGATGGTCCACATCGCTCTTTAATAATCGCCCGCCATTCCGAACAACAATATACGGTGAAGTTGGAGATGAAAAATGTAGATGGATTCACATCCATGGGCGATGATTGCGTAGTCGATACAGGCTCTCCACACTATGTTAGTTTGTGTGAGAATCTTGTTGATATGGATGTGGTGATGGAGGGAAAGCGTGTTCGAAACTCACCTGACTTTAAAGAGAAAGGTATTAATGTGAATTTTATTTCCAAAAGCCCGGACGGGATTCTCATCCGAACATATGAGCGCGGAGTAGAAAACGAAACCAAGGCTTGCGGAACTGGAAGTGTTGCAGCTGCTATCATTGCCTATGAGAAGGGACTTGTCAAATCAACAGAAAACATTCGCGTTCATACCTTGGGTGGCGAACTGATAGTTGATTTTATCAAGGATGGCACTGCCTATCACCACATCAATTTAACCGGGTCTGCCGCTTTTGTATTTGAGGGTGTTTTTAAAACGAATCGGATATGATTCTAGGAAAACAAATTTGTCTTCGTGCCTTAGAGCCGGATGATCGCGACTTGATGTATTCGTGGGAAAACGACCCGCGCCATTGGGCCGTTAGCGGTACACTTTCTCCCTACAGCAGACATACCGTCGATGAATTTCTTCGAGGAGCCCAGGAGGACATCTATACCAACCGTCAATTAAGGTTGGTCATCGATAAGAATGGACATCACGAAAAACCGACAATTGGGTATGTGGATCTTTTCGATTTCGATCCTCCAAATCTTCGTGCAGGCATAGGAATCCTTATCGGTGATGAATCTGAAAGAGGAAAAGGTTTTGCTTCGGAAACCGTGGTCTTGGTTTGCAAATATGCAGGTGAAGTTTTGAATCTGAATCAGCTTTACTGCCATATCCATTCCGACAACGAGTCAAGTATCCGACTATTCACAAAAAATGGCTTTACACCTGTAGGAAAGCTCCAAGAATGGACGAAAATAGCAGGGCAATGGAAGGATGTGGTCGTTTTTCAAAGACTTTTGAGGTATTGAAAATCCATCAAATCCATGACTAAAAAAGTCATCATCACATATGGAACCTGGCTGCTTTCCGTGGCCCTGATTTCCATATTGGTCATGGAAGCTGGTTGTAAGCAAAAAGTACAGGAAGGAAAAGAGGAACATCCACATGGGTCGAATTACGCCAGCTTGGATCCTAAAAACGGCTATGTAGGTTCAGCCGCATGTAGCAGCTGCCACCAGTCGATTTATGACTCCTTTAAGCAGACCGGCATGGGGATGTCGTTCGATGAAGCTACGCGAAGAAAAAGCAGTGGAGATTTCAAGAATCATGCGCCCGTGTATGACCCTCACCTCGATTTCTATTATCTACCCTTCTGGGAAAACGACAGTCTGCGAATTATGGAATACAGGCTCGAGGGAAGAGACACGACCCATAGGAGAATAGAAACCGTTGATTATATCGTAGGTTCAGGCCAACACACGAACTCGCACATCATGAACACCTTTGGCTTCCTCAATCAAATGCCATTGACCTTTTACACACAAAAAGGGAAATGGGATCTTCCGCCTGGATATGAAAACGGAGGCAACACGAGGTTTAACAGACTGATTGGATTGGAGTGTATGTCGTGCCATAACTCCTATCCCGAATTCATTGCAGGGTCTGAAAACAGATATGATTTTGTCGATAATGGAATTGGATGCGAGCGGTGTCATGGTCCAGGCGAAACCCATGTCAAGGAGAAGCAACAAGGAAAAATCATAGATATCGTAAATGAAATCGACTACAGCATTGTGAATCCTGCCAAACTGCCAATCGACCTTCAATTGGATGTTTGTCAAAGATGCCATATCCAAGGAAACGCGGTTTTGAAAGAAGGTAAATCATTTTTTGATTTTAAACCGGGAATGCGCCTATCAGATGTCATGGATGTGTATATGCCCCTTTACGATGGCCCAAAAAACGAGCACATCATGGCCGCGCACGCTGAAAGGATGAAGTTGAGCAAGTTTTTCACAGAATCCATCAAAAGGGCCGAAGGTGTTGATTTGGGACTCAAGCCATACAAGAACGCAATGACCTGCGTAACTTGTCACGATCCTCATGTAAGCGTGAAGTCGACCGGGAATGTCGTCTTCAACAATGCATGCAACAGTTGCCATGCCAAGTCCAAAGATCCCCTTTGCTCGGAGGATCCTGTACTAATCAAGAAAAAAGAAAACGACTGCGTATCATGCCATATGCCATCTTCCGGCGCAACTGATATTCCCCATGTTTCCGTGCACGACCATTACATCCGTAAGCCTGATACCCCAGAACAGATTGAAAAAATAAAGAAATTCATTGGCATAACCGCTATCAATAACCCTAACCCCGATCCGGTATCAAGAGGGAAGGCTTTCATTGCTTACCATGAGAGATTCAATTTCCCAAAATATGTGCTTGACTCAGCAAAAAAGTATTTTCCAAAGAACAATCCTGTGCTTTTGGAAAAACACTTCAAAGAAGTGATTCATATTCTATTCCTCGAGAAAGACTATCAGGGCATCATTGAAGTTGTTGGAAAAATAAAGGGTATAGACAAGAAGTTAGTCAAAACCTCGTTTGACAATGCAGATGCATGGACCGCTTACCGTATCGGACAGGCATTCAATGAAACGGGCAACATCCAAAAGGCAAGTGAATTTTACGCCATTGCATATCTACTTGCTCCCAATGTGCTTGATTTCGTTAATAAATATGCTACATCTTTGGCGGGAACAAACAAACCAAGGGAGGCGAAAAACATTCTTGAAAAACTCGTTTACCAATATCCGAAATCAGCTGCAGCGCTTTCGAACCTGGGATACCTTTGCCTTGTCCTTGAAAATGATACCATCCGCGCAAGAAAACTATATGAGAATGCCATTGGCATTGATCCCGACTACGAACAAGCTATTGTCAACAGGGCGGGCTTATGGATGGCACAAGGCAGAAGAAAAGATGCGTTGGAACTGTTGAATAAATTCGTGAGAAGAAAACCCCAATCCAAACAAGCCACTGACCTAATCAACAGGATTAAATCCAGTATATAATCAGGATGAAACGCAAACTTTCTAAAACAACACTATCTATCATCGTTGTCCTGTTGGCAACCATTATTTGGGGCACATATCATTTTTACAGCCTGCTTATTGGCAATAATGTTGTTCCCAAAGGAAAACAGGAGATATACATCCACATTCCAACAGGAAGCACTTTCAAAGAGGTTTTGTCCATTTTATCAGACTCTGGACTGGTGGATGATTCAAAGGCTTTTGGTTGGATGGCAACCCAAATGAAATATGATATAAATGTGAAACCTGGGAGGTATAAAATCTCCAGTGGAATGAGCAGCAGGCAAATGGTGATGGTGTTAAGGAGTGGCAAGCAATCGCCTGTGAAACTAAAATTTCATAATGTCAGAAACGCTCGGCAATTGGCAGGAGTGATATCAAAACAGATAGAAGCTGATTCCATTGAAATTGTATCAGTGCTTGAAGACGAAGCCTACCTATCCAATATTGGCTTGAACAAACACACTGCAGCGACTATTTTCATACCAAACACCTACGAGTTCTATTGGAACACGAATGCCACGCAATTCGTTGAGAAGATGCTGAAAGAACACAATAAGTTTTGGAATGACAAAAGAATGGCTAAGGCGAAATCAATTGGACTTACTCCAGCCCAAGTCAGTACGCTTGCATCCATAGTTGAAAAAGAAACTGCAAGGAATGACGAGAAACCGACAGTTGCAGGCGTTTACATGAACAGGTTGAAAGAAAACTGGAAGCTGGAGGCAGATCCTACTCTAATCTTTGCTGCGAACGACTTCACTATTAGAAGGGTTTTGAATAAGCACAAGGAGATTGACTCACCTTACAACACTTACATGTATACCGGGTTACCTCCAGGTCCTATATGCATACCTTCCATATCATCGATCGACGCTGTTTTATCCTATTCAATACATAACTACATGTTTTTCTGTGCGAAAGAGGACTTTTCCGGATACCACAATTTCGCTGCTACATATCAGGAGCACTTGGAGAACGCTAGAAGGTTCCAAAACGAGCTGGATCGCAGGAAGATAACCTCGTAATTTATATGGCTTAATTGGTTAATTTTACAGGATGATATTCAGGCATACCATTGTATTGGCCTTCTTACTCTCTATCCCTTTTCAGATGCTTGGCGATGGACTCAAGGTAACTCTTGTACTCAAGCGATCAGAACAACCTGTTTCATCGGGCTGCAACTTTGTCAAAGAAGTGACTCGCATTATTTATGACGAGGTTATGGAAAACCGCTTGAAAATCTGGGATTCCCAAAACAAGGAACTTGCCTTTTCCGCTGCAACACTTAAATCACTGGAAAAAACAGCAGGTATCAAATTTATGGACTTGGAGACCATTTATATGTACGAGACCTGGACACAAGCGAAAAAGGAGGTTCTTACAAATACGATGGGTTTTTACTTTGCCCACAAGGATCAAAGAGGCGTAGAAACCGTATTCGGTTTTGTTGACTATGCTGCGCTAAACGATCTCTTCTCCAAAACAAAAATAAATGCGAATGCCAGTGGAAATTTCAATTTCACTTTCGAGAGTGTAATCAAAAGCAAGGTGTTCCATTTCCAAATTCTTCAACTTGGAGATCGAATCATGAAAACCGCCAACGAAGCACAAGAAGCCAAAATATCCTTCGTTGGTGATCGAACCTTTAATGAAACCGCCTTAGGCTATTATCCATCTGAAAAACAAATTACCTATTTAATAGATCAGCTGTCTGATGACAACGACACCAGATCTTTAAATAGTAAAAGGCTAGGAAGACTCTTAGAGGAGTTTTTTATAAGAAACATGGAGGTGTATTACAATTGGGGAGGGTCTAGAGTCTCCTCCCACCTTGTGCGAAACAAATTAAAGGTAACTAACATAGAAGTTTTAGAAATCTGGAGAAAGGTGGGGTCGGAAATACTGTATGAGCCTCGAAATGTAGTTATCTATGTGAATGACTCGCCCTTAGACGAGGTTAACGGCAAAAACATATCAGAATTCGAATTCCGATACGGAGAAACGGATTTGTTCGGCTTTTTAAGAACAAGAGAATTTAATTTCATTATTACCAAAATCAATTCCGAATCCATTTCAAGAGTGGAATCCAATCATTATTTAAAAGGTCTCACCGATGGAGACTGGAATAAACTGCATGATTTTGTTATCGAATCTCAATACTAAAATTCAACATATATGAGCAAAAATATCATTCGATTTGGAACAGATGGTTGGAGGGCAATCATTGCCAAAGATTTCACTGTTGAAAATGTTGCCAGGGTTTCTGAGGCAGTAGCTAAGTGGCTTCTTGCCTCGAAGAAAAACCCTTTGATTGTGTTGGGACATGATTGCCGATTCGCCGGACCTTTGTTCGCAGAAACCTCCGCCCTTGTATTTGCGCACCATGGCATCAAAGTCAAGATGTCGAAGGGATTCGTTTCAACACCTATGATCTCCATGGGTGCTGTTAAACATAAAGCTGACCTAGGTGTCATCATCACAGCAAGTCACAACCCACCAGAATACAATGGCTACAAACTTAAAGGCCACTATGGAGGACCTCTACTCCCATCGCAAGTGTCGGAAATTGAAGCGCTGATTGCTGAAATGCCGGGAGAATACAATCAAAAAACCATCGATCAATTCCATGCCGAAGGCATGATTGATTATATTGATTTGGAAACTATGTATTGCAAGGAAGTTGAGCAGTCGTTTGACTTGGATGCTATTCGAAATTCAGGTATGAGCTTTGCCTATGATGCTATGTATGGTGCCGGACAAAATGTAATGAGGCGGATATTACCTGACATCACCTTTTTGCATTGCGAACATAACCCTTCATTCATGGGTCAAGCACCGGAACCCATTCATAAAAACCTTGCCGAATTCTCAGAAATGATACGAATATCCGGCAACATCGACTGCGGATTAGTAACCGATGGCGATGCTGATCGAATCGGACTCTACAATTCGGATGGATCATTCGTAGACTCACATCACATTATCCTGTTGTTGATTCATTATTTGGTCAAATACAAAGGAATGAAAGGGAAAGTCTGCACGGCTTTTTCCACTACTCCGAGAGTCGCCAAATTGTGTAAGCATTACGGACTCGAACTTCAAACGGTGAAAATCGGATTCAAATACATCGCTGAAATCATGATCAATGAAGATGTGTTGTTGGGTGGTGAAGAGTCGGGAGGCATTGCCATCAAAGGCCATATTCCGGAGAGGGATGGTATTTGGATGGGCATGGTTGTTTGGGAGTTCATGGCAAAGTCGGGCAAAACCCTCAGCGAACTTATCGAAGAAGTTTACGAGATCACTGGAAGGTTTTCATTCGAGCGAAACGACTTGCACATTACAGAGGAATTAAAACAGCGGATTCTCGAAAATTGCAAGAAGAGCGTCTACAAATCGTTTGGAAAATATACGATAGACCACATCGAGGATTTGGATGGATACAAGCATTTCTTTCCAAATGGCGACTGGTTGATGATCCGGGCCAGCGGAACAGAACCTGTGCTGAGATTGTATGCAGAGTCGACTACCCGTGAAATGGCATTCGATATTCTTGAAGATGCCAAAAAGACCCTATTGAACTGACCTTAGATGGGCTGCTGGCGTGTATTACCATGTTTGATGCTCTTCCTGTTGCATGGCACCTATAATACAGCCTTTTCATCGGTTTCCGAAACTGATACCACTACAAAAAGAAGCCGATTAGCCTACACCTCTTGCGGTATGGGCATTGCGTATGCAGCCTCTATGAGTGGCCTGTATACTTTATGGTACCAGGATTACCCTAGAGAGGACTTTCATTTCTTCAACGATAACGCGGAGTGGCTCCAAATGGATAAACTTGGCCATGTTGGATCTGCATACTATCTTTCGAATTGGAGCAGTTCGCTTTTCAAATGGTCGGGTGTTAAACACAAGCAGGCGGCATGGCTAGGAAGTGCGTCATCGTTGGCGTTTCTGACTACCATAGAAATGTTTGATGGATTTTCAACTCAATGGGGATTCTCGAATGGAGATATGTTGGCCAACTTCGGAGGAGCAGGCCTATCGCTGGTACAAAACCTGAAATGGAATGAACAACGGATAAAAATCAAGTTTTCATTTAGCTCGACTCGATACGCCACTTACAGGCCCGATCAACTTGGCAAATCTAATGTAGAACAATTATTCAAAGATTATAACGGCCAAACCTATTGGGTTTCGGGCAATATCCATGCTTTCATGCGATCAAATTCCAAATTTCCCAAGTGGCTTAATTTGGCCTTAGGATACGGAGTAGATGGTTTGACGGGAGCTCGAACAAATATAACTGGAACCGAAGATTTTAATCGGCTGAGGCAATATTACCTTGCACTTGATGTAGATCTGACTCGAATCCCAACACGCAGCAAATTTCTAAAAACCGTATTTGAAACCTTCGGATTCATAAAAATACCAAGTCCCGCCATTGAATTCAGGAGTAATGGCACTATTAAAGGACATGGATTTTACTTTTAGTACAGACCTTTTTCGACTTTTCGTGGAAGCCGTGGCTGCTAAAAAAGTGAAGAGCTATCAATGAATACCCTTGGATGCAAGGTACCGTTCAGCATCAATAGCGGCCATACATCCCGTACCTGCAGCAGTTACAGCCTGTCTGTACACATGATCTTGGGCATCTCCAGAGGCAAACACTCCTGGAATATTGGTTCGAGTAGTTCCAGGAACGGTCTTAATATATCCGGTTTCATCCATATCCAACCAACCCTTGAAAATGGAAGTATTGGGTTGATGTCCGATGGCTACAAAAAAGCCCGTTACATCCAAGATCCGTTCTTCACCGGATACATTGTTTACAACTTTGGCGCCTGTGACAGCCTGATCACCGAGGATTTCCTTTGTTTCGGTATTGTAAAGTACTTCGATATTGGGGGTTGAATTGACCCGATGCTGCATGGCTTTGGATGCACGCATTTCATTTTTTCGCACAATCATATACACCTTGCGACATAGTTTGGCCAGATAAGTAGCTTCCTCTGCCGCAGTATCACCAGCACCAACGATGGCTACATCCTGACCACGGAAAAAGAACCCATCGCAAACGGCACAAGCTGAAACTCCAAATCCATTCAATCTGCTTTCGGATTCCAATCCAAGCCACTTGGCTGAAGCACCAGTAGCGATAATGATTGTGTCGGCAGTGATAGTGGTCTTTTCATCTACCACCACTTTGTGAATGGGTCCAGTAAAATCTACTGAAGTTACATAACCCCACCTGATTTCCGTACCAAAACGCTCAGCTTGGGCTTTAAAATCCTCCATCATTTTAGGCCCGTGGGTGCCTTGGGGATAGCCGGGATAATTCTCTACCTCGGTAGTAATGGTAAGTTGACCACCGGGCTGAAGGCCTTGAATTATAACTGGCTTGAGATCTGCCCTTGCAGCATAAATGGCAGCCGTATAGCCGGCAGGGCCAGATCCTATAATGAGACATTTCAAGTGTTCGGGTGTTTCAGACATGGTGTTTGATATGAATAGGAAGCAAAAATAAGGAACCAAAACCACACGATGAAGGGCAATCGGTCATTGGGCATAAATGGTATCCAAAACAAAAGAATAACCTTCCCAAATACCAATCCCACCCTCGATATTTCCTTTAAGGGGAGCCGGTGATCCAAAAGGGTTGCCAACAGAATTCACCTGGGACTCCGCCGACCTCCAAAACTTAAATGATGCCTCTGTAATAGAAGTAAAGCGAACCGCAATGGTATCTCCTGCTTTGAAAAGTCCTTCCTCCTCATTGTTATCATCATCGGCGATTGAATTGGGAACCTTGCCGCGCGTTGCTGCAAAGTCGAAGGAGAGACCGTTATAAAATCGATCATCAGATACGGATCCAGCCGGTGCAAGGTAGTCATTGTCTTTGCCTAATCTTTTAGCGAACCATCTGTAACAATTACCTGAAGCAGGTGGATCCGAAATTCGAGCCCAAGCCCATCCTAAAGAATCGTTCTCAGGAATCCTACGGAACCACACACTATCCAAAGGCACAGGAGAAGGTATGGTTGTTTCAGAGGAAAGTTCTCGACCATCCGCAAGTCGAATTTTCAGCGCATAAGATTTCCCTACCTCTCCGATCATATTCAAAGAAGTATAGAGGTATCCCGTGGATGAGAACGGAGCAATCAATGTATCGGTTGAGGTTCCATCGGATATAATGACCTGGGCGTCTCTGACGGTGTACTGCAACAACGACAAACTATCCAAAGGAGCAAAAAAGGGAGCGGTTTTTGAAATGAAAACCAAAGGTGGACTGCCGGGTGAAATATAACCTTCAACTACGATTTGTTCCTCTGGCTCCGGCAAATCAACTGTAATATCTTTCTCACAAGATACCACCATGATGGTGATGCACGAAAGCAACAAAATTTCCTTTAAGGAGGGCTTCATCATATTGGTGAATTAAAATTTGAAGTTGTAGGTTACCGATGGTATAATGGGGAAAAGAGAAACCTGTTTTGCTTGCAGCTTGAATTGTCCAGAGGACTCATCTATATAGTCGTCGAAATATATGAAGTAAGGATTGTACCTATTATAGACGTTGAAAATCGAGAAGTTCCAGCTAGCCTCCCAGTTTTTACGCTTTCTGCATTGGTAAGTGGCGGAAAGGTCTAGACGATGATAGGCAGGCTGCCTGTATGAGTTCCTGTCTCCATAATCGTAATAGATTTGAGGGAACGAACCGTTTCCAGTGATCAATTGTCCGACATCAACAGGACCATTCAGAAACAATCTGCTTTGCGGTAATGTAAGAGCGTTACCTGTAGCATAAATCCAAACCGCGCCAAATGTCCATCGCTCATTCAATTCATAGGTTAAAGCTATGGATACATCATGCCTGCGATCATACTTTGCTGGAAACACCATACCCTTGTTCAAATCAGGAAACTTTCTTTCGGTCCAGGCTAGTGTGTATCCGATCCAACCATTGATTCTGCCCCGTGTTTTCTTAACAAAGAACTCAGCACCATAGGACCAACCTTTGCCGAATACAAAATTATTATCCTGGTTGTTTTTCACATCATCATCGGGCTGCGCCCCTTCTCTGTATTCAACTTGGTTCTGCATTGTCTTGTAGTAGGCCTCCACAGAAGTTTCCCAAAGGTTATCCTTGAAATTCCTGAAGTAACCAAGTGCGTATTGATCGCCGATTTGGGGCCTCACTCTTGAAGAGGATGGTACCCAAACATCGGTAGGAAGGGATGCAGAAGACAAGGATGCTACATGCACATATTGAAAGTTCCTCGTGTATGAACCTTTGAGGGAAGATTTGCTGTTGATCGAATAACGAAAACTCAGTCGTGGCTCAATGTGATTGTATCTTTGCACGCTTTCTCCCCTACCATAAGTGATAGTGTCTATGTTTTCAAAGTTCTCGTTTTGTAGATAGCGTGTAAAAGGACCTACCTGATTGAAATAGGTCATTCTGGCTCCGATACCTAATGAGATTTTTGTGGTGATATCCCAATCGTCTTGTATGTAGAGGGCTCCCTCATGAGAGTAAAGAATCACCTTCTCACCCAGATCGAATTCAGTATCACCTGACCTTGCCTCGACCGTGCTGGGAGTGAACTGATGGAAAGTGTATTGTGCGCCGAATTTCACTTGATGGGTCAGAGATGGAAACCAACTGAAATCGGTTTTGCCACTTATGTCGCGAATACCACTATACAATTTGAATTCGAGATTTTCTTGTCCGGCGGAGAAGGAAAACTGGTAATCGGAAAATATAAGCGATGTATTTAAGAAAAGTTTATCGTTGAAAAGGTGATTCCAACGCAATGAACCCGTAGCGTTGCCCCAAGGAATCCGGGCGGTGAAACCGGTTGATTTACTCTTGAATCGAAAAGCGTCTCTGCCGAAATAGCCGCTGATGAACAATCGATCCTTATCAGATATCTTATAATTGATTTTAGCGTTGAGGTCATAGAAATAGTAGCTATTTCCAAACGCAGCTGAGTTCTTATCGATAAAAGGCTCTCTCAAAAACAAATCCACAAAGGTTCTCCTACCTGAAACGATAAAGGATGATCGATCTTTTATAATCGGACCTTCCAAAGTCAAACGGGAAGCGATGAATCCCATACCACCTTCTCCACGGAATTCCTTATTGTTACCTTCCTTCATGGAAATATCAAGTACCGAGGCCAAACGACCTCCGTACTTGGCTGGCATGCCTCCTTTGGTGAGTGTTACATTCTTGACGGCATCAGCATTGAAAACGGAGAAAAAGCCAAACAGATGCGATGCATTATAAACTGTTGCCTCATCAAGCAAAATCAGATTTTGATCTGGGCCACCTCCTCGAACATAGTATCCGCTGTTGCCTTCTCCTGCTGATTGAACACCGGGCAACAACTGAATAGACTTGAGAATATCAACCTCTCCCATGAACGACGGGAGGGTCTTTATGGTTTCGACTGAGATTTCATTGACACCCATATCAAGGGACCTCACATTACGGTCACTGCGCTCCCCTTTAATCTCCACCTCACTCACTTCGATGGCTCCTGATATCAAGTCAATATTCAATCGAACATCCTTATCCAAAACCAAATTGAAATTAAATTCTTTGTAACCCACAAATGAAGTGGCAAGGTTATAGTTGCCAGCATCCACAGTAATGGAATAAAATCCATACGGATTTGTAGAGCCTCCCCTTTGCAATTCCTTTAAATAAACAGTGGCACCTATCAGGTACTCGCCCGTTTTTGCATCTTTAACATAACCGCTTACCGTAAATCGCTGCCTATCTTGGCCAACAGCAATTCCATTCAATAAAACCATTGATTGGATGCATATTATGATAAAAATGAAAACCAGGCGATACATGAGAATAGTTTAAGGCTTCCTATGAACAATCCAAAATGAAAAAAGTCCCTGATAGCGGGACTTTTTTCTAGTAGTCGGGGTGACTGGATTCGAACCAGCGACCACCAGCACCCCATGCTGATACGCTACCGGACTGCGCTACACCCCGAAAAATTAAGAGGTGCAAAATTAAGGATTTATTCCCATCGATGAAAGCCCCACCTTAAAGGAAATTACAGGATTGTTTATCAGTATTTTAAGAGGCCTTGGAACGGCTCTTAATGACCCAAAAAACACCCTTGATATCATTTTGCCATTGGGGTAGCAAAAACACGATTATGCTCTCCTCTATTGCATCCAGAACGAGTAGTGCCATAGTGATGTAGAAAAAAACATCATTGAAACCGAAGAACATGGTATGAATCAAAAAACAGCCTATGGCCAAGGCTCCTATTTTGGCCGAATAGGTATGAAAACTACTGGGTCTGCCGTACCTCCATAAACATAGCAAAAGTTGTATCACATGTAATGAAATGACAACCACTAATAAAATCCAATGCGCCTTGAAATGGTCCACCTCAAAAACCCAAGATCCAACCAAACCGGTTAGTATGGTTAAGGTGTCGCCATAGGAATCGAGAATGCTTCCTATTCGGGTCTCCCGCTTCAATTTGCGAGCAATTTGCCCATCCACCAAATCGGTGGTAAAGGCAAGCGTTAAAAACCAAGCAAATGATTCACGATCACCTGCCCATATCAACCACCACATAATCGGCGCACAAATTATGCGAACCATTGTGATGCTATTGGGAAGGTTCCAAACCATCAGGTGTTACTTATTTTGCATGGCCTCCTGTTCCAACTTGGCCTTGATGCGTAACTGCTTTCTCTTGTGCATACGCAAGTTCAGCATTTCAACGCCCAGTGAAAATGCCATTGAGAAATAAACATATCCTTTGGGAACATGAATATGGAATGCATCTACAATCAGGATCATGGCAATCATCATCAAAAATGCGAGGGCCAACATTTTTATGGTTGGATTCGCATTCACGAAATCGGAAACGCTCTTGGCGAAAACCAGCATGACTACCATGGCAATGATTACTGCCAGAATCATAACCAACAAATTGTCTACCAAACCGACCGCTGTCAGAATCGAATCGAATGAAAATACTACATCAATGACAACGATTTGAGCAATGGCGGCGTTCAAGGTCATTTTTCTAAGGGATGGATCCTCCAAATCATGTGCTCCTTCAATCTTATTTCTGATTTCAATCGTTGATTTGTACATCAGGAAAATACCTCCAGCAAGAAGAATCAAATCCCTACCGGAACAGCTCCATATTGCGGAAGCTTCCAAATCTGGCGACAAATCGAAAACCACCCAGGGAGCGGAACTCAACACATGGAATAAAGCATCCTTCATTCCAATAACCCAGGTTATGGAGAATAGAAGCAAAACACGCAAGATTAAGGCAACGGCCAAACCCAAAGTACGAGCGCGTTTTTGTTGCTCCGGCGGTAATTTACCAGCAATGATGGAGATGAAAACGATATTGTCTATACCTAAAACGATTTCCAAGACAGCCAAGGTGGCAAGACTTACCAATGAGGCTACTGTGAATAATGTTTCGAAATCCTGAGCTAAATGCATGTTATTATGTAGGTGTTATTTTAAGTTGATTTTTCAGACGGCAAGAAATTAGCAAGCCACGATGACTGAATTGGAACCATCCATTCGGTAGTCAAAGCGTTGAGATCCGAGATGAGCGTATTGAATACCTTAGCTTGAAGCGACAACGCGCCTGATCCAATGAGGCCTGCTACTGCTGAGGCTTTGACAAACATCAATGTGCCGTCAGGATTTTGGCAAACGGCCGTCATGCGGTCGAAGAAATCAATTCCCAAACAAACTCCAGCTGACTTCATGAAATGAACGCTTTTGTCAATGCTACAACCCGTAGCGTGATTGTGGCCTTCGTCGATTGCAACAATTACGAAAACCCCATTGAGGATCTGAGCGCTTCCTTTGAGCCCTGCCTGGTGGGCAGTCCAAGTTGAAACAAATTCCCTGAGTCCGGAAATAAGCTGTTGTTGCTCCTCTGCAGAGAGGAGTCTGCTGGATTGATAAACCCAAACACGGGAAGACGGTGGCAGCGATTCAAAAGGCACAAACATATCAGAGGTCGTTGGCCTGTGCAATAAGTTCCGCTATGTCGGCAACACGAACGGTTTGTTCCTTTTCAAAATGCTTGACACCATCGGTCATCATGGTCATACAAAAGGGACAACCAACTGCGATGATATCGGGATTGTGTTCTAAAGCCTCTTCTGTGCGTTCGATGTTTACATCCTTGTTTCCGGGCTCGGGCTCCTTGAACATTTGTGCACCACCTGCTCCGCAACAAAGGCCGTTTGCCCGGCTTCTCTTCATCTCCGATAAGGCGGCATCCAATTTGGATATAACTTCTCGGGGAGCCTCATATACATCATTGGCCCTGCCTAGGTAGCAAGGGTCGTGGAAAACGATTTTCTTCCCTTGGAAACGACCACCTTGAACACGGAGTCTGCCATCATCAATGAGGTTTTGTAATAATTGTGAGTGGTGCAACACCTCATAACTTCCACCCAATCCCGGATATTCGTTTCGAATAGTGTTGAAGCAGTGTGGACAAGCGGTTACTATTTTGGTGACTCCATATCCATTCAGGACCTGTATGTTGGTCATGGCCTGCATTTGAAAGAGAAACTCATTGCCTGCTCTTTTGGCAGGATCACCCGTACAGCTTTCCTCTGTTCCCAACACGGCGAAGGATACGCCTGCATGGTTAAGGATTTTGGCAACAGCCCTAGTGATTTTCTGGGCGCGGGCATCGAAGCTACCGGCACAGCCCACCCAAAAGAGAACCTCGGGTGTCTTTCCCTCTGCAGCCATTTGGGCCATGGTAGGTACGATCAGTGTTTCACTCATTTTTAAACATATTATCCTTCGGAAGTCCAATTCATTCGATCAGCCTGAGAAAATTGCCATGGAGCACCGTTGTTCTCAATTTTGGTAAACATACCATTCAACTCGGTTGGAGCCGATGATTGCTCCATTACCATATAGCGACGCATTTCAACGATAATCGACAAAGGATCAATGTTAACAGGACAAGCTTCGACGCATGCGTTACATGTGGTACATGCCCATAGTTCCTCAGGTGAAATATAACCACCCAACAGGGACTTGCCATCGTCGTATTCCGGTCCTTGCAAATCTAAGTTTCTTCCCACCTCCTCAAGTCGATCGCGGGTATCCATCATGATTTTTCGTGGCGATAATTTTTTGCCAGTGATATTTGCAGGACAAGAGGATGTGCAACGACCACATTCTGTGCAACTGTAGGCGTCCATCAAATTTTTCCATGTAAGATCTCTCACATCCTTGGCACCGAATGGGGTTGGAGCATCGGTACTAGGAGGTGCAGCAGCAGCAGGGTCCATCATCAATCGTACCTCGTTAGTAACGGTTTCGTTGTTGCTAAACTTACCCTTGCTGTCGAGCTTGGAGTACCATACATTGGGAAAGGATAAGAAAATGTGAAAGTGTTTGGAGAAAGGCACATAATTGAGAAAGGCCAATATACCTGCGATGTGCAACCACCAACAAACCCTTTCAATGGCCACTAGGTTGGATACAGATAAGCCTTCCAAAAGCGGAGTCAGGTAAGAACTCACTGGAAAGTATCCAGCTACCACATAATGCTCATGGCCTCGTTGTTGCAATAATTGGTCGGAGGCATTCATGAAAAGAAACAAAGACATCAGTAACACTTCAGTGCCCAATATGATTAGAGCATCATTATTGGGAAAACCGTCAAGCTCTGGAGAAGTGAATCTCTTTAATTTGATGATGGACCTCCGAGCGAAGAAAACCACGCAGGCAAGGATTACAAGAAAAGCTAGGATTTCAAAACTTCCAATAAGGAAATCGTATAAAGACCCAAGCGGTTGGGCAAATATGCGATGTGTTCCGAAAACACCATCAATAATGATTTCCAACACTTCGATGTTGATGATGATGAATCCAGCATAGATGATGATGTGGAAGAACCCTGCAACTGGCCGTGAAACCATTTTGGATTGCCCAAGGGCCACACGAATCATTTGAGACCATCGCTCACCTTTCCTGTCATTGATTAGCAAATCCCGGCCCAATCTGATATTGCGGGATATTCTTCTGACACTTTTGGTAAAAAACCAAATGCCCGCCGATAGCAACAAAACAAAAAGTATGCTGGACATCATTTAGATTGGAGGGTTATTGCTTTTTCTGCTTCTTTTCCTTTTTTCCGAAAACCGAGAAATGCACATATCTTCCTGGATTCGCTTTTAAATCAACCATCAGACTGTCTAGGTCGCTGGCCGATTTTTGAAGGGCATTGTAAAGGCTATCATTGGTTACCAATTGGCCTATGGTTCCTTCACCATTACTCACTTTGTCAAGAACGGATGAAAACTGTTTCAACGCCGCATTGGTGTTTTCAATGGTCTTCGATAATCCGGCTCCAGCCAATGTATCAGAGATAGAAGACAAATTGGAAAGGATATTGTTCAATTCATCGTTATTGTTACGGATATTGCTGGTAATCGATTCAATATTATCGATCATCCTTTTTAGCTTTCCTTGGTCTGATGCCAACATGTTGTCGACGCTTCCGCTGATGCTTTCCAGATTCGCAAGCGATTTTTCAAGGTTCTCAAGACCCGAGTTGAGGTTTTTACGGTTATCATCGTTAAAAACCTGGTTTAAAGAGATAGCAAGGGTATCTAAAGACGCTAGCAATGACTCGGCCCTGTCTTTGATGGGTAACATCTGATCAGAAAGCGTAGATTGCATATCCGAGAAAAGTGTGTCACCAGGGTTAGCAGGCTGTGTTCCGGGACCCAATAGGATTTCAACTGCTCTTCCTCCCAATAAGTCGGCACTGACTATCCGAGCGGTCGATCCTTTGCTTACAAAAACATCTTTACGAACCTGAATAGTGGCAACGATGTTTCCAGAGCGATCCTCTAAAAAATCGATTTTCCTAATTTGACCTACTTTGACTCCGTTCAGCAAGACATCCCCTGATGTGGTCAAACCATCCACACGGCTGTATAAAGCGTAGTAGGTATGCACACCGGTGAACATATCGATACCCTTTAAAAAATTCATGCCGTATATGAGTGCTGCTACGGCACTGGTAACGAGCAAACCGATTTTGGCTTCTTTGGGTAACTTCACTTTGAATACCTATTGATAAGGTTATTCTGCGAATTTACTTGGTTTTAGGCAATTGGACAGCCTCTTTGGCTGAAATCTTGCGTCCCTTGAAAACAGCACAAACGAAAGCATCCTTGAAACCCAACTCCTTAGCTTTTCCTAGCTGAGACTGAGCCTGCTCAATTGTAGCAAAACGACCCATGAAATAGCGCCTTAACCCATCATCCCCATCCAAACTATGACCATCCTTTACCCGGTCAAACTTGGAAGGCTTAGAAGATTCACCTACTGGCATAGCTCCGATTTGTATGGTGAATATCAAGGCGTCAATTGACGAGGAATCCTGTATTTCAGCTTGAATGGGGGTACTGTTTGGTTCTTTTGGTTCATTGACTGGCTGTGCAGCAGCCACACCCGAGCCTGAATTAGCGGTTTTATCGACAACAGGTTTTACGATGGTGGGTTGAGTAGGGGTTTCCAATGCACCACCTTTGGATGGTTTTTCTCCTCCTCCAGCTTTCCTCTCTATATCCCCTTTGTAGTCCCTGAAAGCCCTGAAAATGGATCCAGCCATGCTCTCTTGCCCATCATTACTCACCAGAAACTTTTCGTCGACATTGTTAGTCAAAAAACCCAACTCTATCAGTACACTGGGCATAGCTGTACGATAAAGCACCAGAAAGCCAGCCTGCTTCACTCCCCTGTTGAATCTGCCAGAATTGTGCTCAAACTCGTGCTGAACCCTGGAAGCAAACGCAAGGCTTTGCTCCATGTAGGTGTTTTGATAAAGCGAAAAGATAATGTGCGCTTCAGGTGATTTGGGGTCATATCCCTCGTAATTGGTTTGGTAATCCTTCTCCAAAAGTGCGGACTCGTTTTCCCGCCTGGCAACCGCAAGATTGTCGTCGGTCTTGTGCAAACCCATGACGAAGGTCTCGGCCCCAAAAGCCGAACTTGGACCAGCATTACAATGGACACAGATAAAAAGATCCGCTTTGTTCCTGTTGGCGATGGCAGCCCTTTCATGCAACTCTACAAACACATCGGTTTTACGGGTATAAATTACCCTTACATCGGGAAAATACTTTTCAATCAGCTCGCCAAGCTTGAGGGAAACCGCTAAAGCAATATGCTTTTCCTTGGATGTTGATCCCAAGCAACCCGAATCATGACCTCCGTGTCCGGGATCAATTACAATGGTTTTGATCTGATATTTCGGGGGACGGTTGCCAATGGCATAAGAGCTCAGTGTCAATACGGCAAACGACAATGCCAGCAACCTTATGACTCTGAGAATGAACATGGTTAAATTTCGTAGTTTTGGGAATTCAAATTTAAGCCCCTTCGCCAACCGATGACTTTCCACGGAAAGCCGATATCAACAAAAATATTAACCGTATCGTGGTGGGTGTTATTGTGTGTTTTGTCATTGGGCAGGACAAGTGGGCAGACTGTCGACTCAACATCAATTGTGCCAAAAGTTGACTCCGCATCTACCAAACAGGCGCTAAAGTCGAAGGTCAAATACTCCGCTCAAGATTCGATCCGTTTCGACATTCCTGGTGAAAAGGTCTATTTATATGGGAAGGGCAAGGTGCTGTATGAGGATTTGCAGTTGGATGCCCATTTCATTGAGGTTGACTGGACGAAGCGAACCTTGTTTGCCAAAGGAGGTACCGACAGCCTGGGCGCACCGATGGACCTTCCTCAATTCAAACAAGGAGCAGAATCTTTCACTGCCAACACGGTAACATACAACTTCGACACTAAGAAGGGCCGTATAACGGAAGTGAATACCAAACAAGGAGACGGCTACATACTTGGGGAGACAATCAAGAGAATAGATGAAAAGAATTATTTCATTCGCAGTGGAGCATACACCACTTGCGACTTGCCCCATCCGCATTTTTCCATATCGTCCGATAAACTCAAAGTTATCCAAGACAATAAAGTGGTGACTGGTCCCGCTTGGCTGGTCATTGAGGATGTGCCCACGCCACTCATGATTCCTTTCGGTTATTTCCCTACTAGAAAAGGCAGGGCTGCAGGTATTTTATTCCCATCCTATGGTGAATCGGGTCGATTAGGTTTCTTTTTCAAGGATGGAGGTTATTATTTTGGCATTGGTGATGTGATCGACTTCGCCATAACGGGAGACATATACACATTGGGCAGCTGGGGAGCCAAATTCAACTCCAATTATGCCAAAAGATATAGATTTAATGGTAGTTTCTCGCTAAGTTATTCGGAAATCAAAACATCCGAAAAGGAGCTGCCTGACTATAATTTATTAAAGGATTTCTTCATCCGTTGGAACCACAGACAAGATCCAAAAGCCCGACCAGGCAGTAATTTCAGTGCAAATGTGAACGCAGGCAGCTCACAATATTTTCAAAACAACATTTCTTCTGCCAACAATTACCTAACCAACACTTTCCAGTCATCTATTTCCTGGTCTAAGAATTGGTCAGGAAAACCATATTCCTTGTCAACAAGCCTTACCCATAGCCAAAACAATATTACCAAGGATGTTTCTATGAGTCTTCCCAACACCAATTTCAGTGTTAGTCGGATTTATCCTTTCAAAAATGAATCATCGGTTGGTACCGAAAAGTGGTATGAGAAAATCGGCATCAGTTATCAAAACAACTTTCAGAACAACATTCAAACCAAGGATACATTGCTTTTCAAGGAGCCGAATCAATTCCGCTACGGGATGTCGCACTCGATACCTATCAGCACCTCCGCAAAAGTGTTCAAATTCGTTACCATTTCTCCATCTTTCACATACAACGAGCGGTGGTACCCGGAAACCATTCGTAAAAACTTCGATGAGCAGACCAACTCCATCGTTACCGATACTGTGAAAGGATTCCGGTCGGCGAGAGACTTCCAACTATCCACTTCATTTAACACGAGGGTTTATGGACTTTTTCAAATGAAGCGAAGCAAGATAGCCGCTATAAGACATGTATTATCCCCAACTGTTACCCTCGGTTACAGACCTGATTTCAGCAAACCAAATTTCAACAACTACAAAAATTATTTGGATGGAGAAGGAAAGAATGTTTCCTATTCAATATTCCAAAATGGAATTTTCGGTGGGCCTCCCAGTGGAAAATATGGTGCTATTGGATTCTCCCTCGATAACAATCTTGAAATGAAAATCAGGCAAAAAAGTGATAGTACTGATAATCTTAAGAAAATAAAGATTTTCGAGAGCCTGTCTGCATCCATGTCCTACAATTTGGCAGCAGATTCATTGAATTGGTCGAATTTGAATATCGCTGGAAGAACCAACTTGTTTGAGAAGGTAGACCTCAGCTTCTCTGGATCATTCGATCCTTACATCAGTGATTCCATCGGCAGGAAAATAAATCGTTTAGAGTGGGATGAAAACAAGAGGATAGGACGATTCGTCAATGCTAATGCGTCTGTAAACTTCAACTTGATTGGAGGTCAAAAAAAAGAAAAGTCAAGCAACAAGGGAACCGAGGAGGAGTTGGAAGAGATCAATCGAAATATTAATGACTATGTGGATTATTCGATCCCCTTTAACTTATCAGTCGGATACAGTGTCAACTATTCAAAACCATCCGTTCAAGAACCGCAATTCAACCAAACCTTGAATATGAATGGTGATGTTTCGCTCACACCGAATTGGAAAATGACCTTCAACACCGGGTGGGATTTTGTTGAGAAAGATCTATCCTATACATCTTTGGGCATCTTCCGAGACCTCCATTGCTGGGAAATGCGTTTCAATTGGGTTCCCTTTGGATTCCAGCAGAATTATTTCTTCCAAATCAATGTAAAGTCTTCGATCTTGCAAGACCTCAAACTCACAAAGAAAAACGACATTTACGACCGATAAGTCCTCATTTCGATGGAACAAAACACACTTTCCTCTACCTCCTTCCACTTCCCAAATCAGACGGCCTTTTACAGCGGAAAGGTTCGAGATGTGTATACGATAAACAACCGCATTATGGTAATGGTTGTATCAGACCGGATTTCCGCATTTGATGTTATTCTACCCAGGCCAATCCCATTCAAAGGACAAGTATTGAATCAATTGGCTTCTTATTTTCTGGAATCTACCCGAGATATAGTACCCAACTGGGTTTTGTCGGTGCCAGATCCCAATGTCACCATCGGAAAGATGTGTGAGCCTTACAAAGTAGAAATGGTCATCAGAGGATACCTTGCAGGGCATGCTTGGCGCACCTACCGAAGTGGATTAAGAGAGTTGTGTGGTGTGAAGCTTCCAGATGGCTTAAGGGAAAATGATCGACTGCCAGAACCTATCATTACGCCAACGACCAAAAGCCATCACGGTCACGATCAAGACATATCAAGAGAAGAAATCATAGCACAGGGAATCGTTTCTGAAGCAGATTACATTCGCTTGGAAAGTTATACCAGAGCCCTGTTTCAAAGAGGAAGTGAAATGGCAGCTAAAAGGGGATTGATTTTGGTTGATACCAAATATGAGTTCGGTAAAAGCGACGGCCAAATCATGGTCATCGATGAAATTCATACGCCCGACTCATCACGCTATTTTTACGCTGAGGGATATGAGGAACGGCAACAAAAAGGCGAACCACAAAAGCAACTTTCGAAGGAGTTCCTCCGCCAATGGCTGATAGAAAACAAATTCCAAGGATTGGAAGGACAAACTGTTCCCGAAATGAACGACGAAATCGTGCAAATGGTTTCTGAACGCTACATAGAACTATATGAAAATATCAGAGGAGACCGGTTTGTAAAAGACAATTCAACAGACATCAAAAGTCGAGTTGAAAAAAATGTTTTGCAGGCATTGCAAACCATCGCCAATAGCTGACTAAAACAAGCCTGCTGCCATCGCTGACCATTAAATTCAGCGCTTAGGCAACCTTGATTCAATCTATAGGTCAAGAAGAATAAAACTATTTACCACCTTCACCCACAAAGTGGTCTTCATCGTCCCTGAACAGGACATTGAAGGTGGTTAGACTACCATAAATCCGGGTAATGTATTGTTGAAGGTTGATCTTTTCCTCGTCTGAAAGATTTTCACTTGCGTTGATGCGCTGCTCCATCACTCTTAATCTATCGCGCAGCATTACAATTTTATTGAAGAAATTATCAATTGGAACTTCCTTTGATTTTAACGAGGGGTTGGATGGTTGGAGTACCATTTTGCCCCCGGTCCAACGCGCCCCCATGTGTACTGTCTCTTGTAAATCACTGTGCTTTTTAATGATGTTCGTAACAATACGCTCTACATCTGCCAAGCTAACCATTCCCTCCTCGGGCTCTACCGAGTCTGTCACCTCCAAACCAATATAGTTCTTCGACACCTCTGTCCTACCTCGTTGCATGAATACAACTATATAGGTCCTAGGCTTGACATTGATGATAACACCATCACCAAACTCAGGGTGACGCACTCGCGATCCGATGCCTGGTTCTATTTCTGCCATATGCTTTTATTTTAGGGTGCAAATTAACTCAACGAGCTGTGATTGTCAAATAATATGTAGTTCATTCACATCCTTTTTGGGAAGTCCACACACCTTATTGTAACAATGATAAACCCTAAGTTCTCCAACCTTCAATCGACCCAGGGTGGCAGGTGTTTTTTCCTCTTTCCCGCAACCATCTACGACCAAATAAGGAAAATACCCAGTCGCAAAAAGCTTTGATAGCTGCTGAAGATAGCCCGTCCCACAAATCACAACCTCCTGCAATTCTATCTGCTTGAACAAAGCGAGGTCAAGCCAATTGCTGAATGAGCTTCCATATCGACCAGCCATTTCAGCAACCACGGATAACATCTTATTGGAATGTTGCTCCCAATCAGAAAAACCAGTATAATAGGAAAGTATGGCAAGATTCTTGGCCATTTGAGAGCAAGAGGATGCTATTACATTGTCTTGGTATTCGAACTTCCTGACAAACAATGGCGCATCCAAGTCTGAATTGAAATAAAACAAACCGGTAGCCGGGTCATGAAAGTGCGCTAGAGCATAATGCATCCACTTCGTGGCCTGCTCTAGATAAAAATGGTCTAAAGTGACTTTATACAAATCCGTTGCTGCAGCAATTGAAAAGGCATAGTCCTCTAAAAAACCGTTAACAGGAATACTTCCAGGTTTCCAGCTGTGATATAGGCCACCGCCCTCAAACGACATTTGATTGCTGATGAATTCAAATGCGATCTTTGCTCTGTTAAGGAATCGGTCGTCCTGAAAGGAAATAAATGCAGATACGAATCCAGAAACACTTAGCGCATTCCAGGAGGTAATCCGCTTGTCATCCAATCCTGGTTTTATTCGGGACTCCCGAATGGTCAACAGTTTTTCTCTGATTTGCTCCACTCTTTTCCTCATCTCATCGATGGAAATTCCAAATTGATTGGAAACATCCTCATCCTCGTCGTGCCGCAAAGGAATATGGTTACCGTGCTCCCAAAATCCCCGTTCGTTGAAATTGAAATATGTCGAAGCCAAATTCCAATCCGTTCCAAGGATGTCTCGCAATTCCTTCTCATTCCAAACATAATAGCGTCCCTCTTCACCCTCCGAATCGGCATCCAAGGCCGAATAAAACCCTCCTTCGGGAGAAAGCCATTCACGCTCCATGAAATCAGCAGTTTGATAAACCACATCCCTATACAGCGTATCCTTCCACTTAAGAAATCCTTCCGAATAGAGGGACATCAGCTGTGCATTGTCGTATAACATTTTTTCAAAGTGGGGGACTTTCCAAATACCATCTACAGAATAACGGGCAAATCCACCTCCGATTTGATCATAAATACCACCGAATGCCATTTTTTTCAAGGTGAGTCGAACCTGGGCAGCCAATTGGCTATCATCAAAAACAGTCGCATACCGCAATAAAAAAATATAGTTGTTAGGCAACGGAAACTTGGGAGCGCGATCTGGTCCACCTTCATTGAAATCCAATTGACGCTTCCAATTTTCAACGACTTCCCGTATGGAAATGGCCGTATTTTCGTTGCCCTCAACCAATTCATCGAATGTATCCGAAGAGGCCACACCATTGGTGAGTTGGCTGGCATAATCTTCCAACCTTTTACGGTCATTGCGATACATCGAAGCCAGATTTCCCATCAACTCCATCCATTGCTTTTTTGGAAAATAGGTTCCTCCATATACAGGCCGTCCGTCAGGCAAAGCAAAACAATTCAGAGGCCATCCTCCCCTACCCGTGAGCAATTGAACGGCAGCCATGTAAACCTGGTCGATGTCAGGTCGCTCCTCGCGGTCCACTTTAATGCACACGAAAAAATCATTCATGAGTGCCGCTACTTCGTGATCCTCGAAACACTCATGTTCCATGACATGGCACCAATGACACGCACTGTATCCAATACTAACAAGCAACAGCTTGTCCTCCTCCTTTGCCTTTTTGAGGGCCTCATCACCCCACGGATACCAATCCACAGGATTTTGGGCGTGTTGAAGCAGGTAGGGACTAGCTGAAAGCGCTAGGCGATTGGTATGTTTTTCCATGGCTCTAAAATAAGCCAAACAATCATCATGCTATCCACATGACAAGCATCATCCTGAAGCCTTGTTTGTGTTTTTAGATTTGTCATCAAGGACTTATCTCATTATTTTATGATCATCAATCGCCACTTCACCAAAAACCAGTACGACCCGTACTCGTATTTCGAATTCCAATTGCGTAAGGTATCCACAAAGGATTCTGAGGGGAAAAACATTACGATGGAAGTGGAAGTGCCAGCAGATTGGTCCGAGACCGCAGCATACACCCTAGCCAACCACTACTTGGTGAGACACAATGAAGGCGAACATTCGATTCAAGAAAATTCAATCCGACAAGCAGTTGATCGAATGACCAATTGTTGGATGAATTGGGGATTCAAATACGGCTATTTTACATCCCAAGAGGATGCATCAGCCTTTCGGGATGAAGCGGCTTATCTGATTTTATCGCAAAAAGCTTCGCCAAACTCTCCCCAATGGTTTAACACCGGATTGTTTGAGTCCTATGGCATCAAAGGAGACGACCAAGGTCATTTTTTTGCAGATCCCCTTACGGGGATGGCTCAGCCATGTCATAACTCGTACGAGCATCCTCAAGTACATGCATGCTTCATTCAATCGGTAAAAGACCATCTGGTTGGTCAGAGCGGAATCATGGATCTTTGGATGCGGGAGGCTCGTGTATTCAAATTCGGAAGCGGGTCTGGAAGCAATTTCTCATCTATCAGGGGCCAGGGTGAGCCTCTAGAAGGCGGAGGGTCTTCCTCTGGACTGATTTCATTTTTGAAAGTGGGAGATGCAGCAGCAGGTGCAATTCGGTCGGGTGGAACTACCAGAAGGGCTGCCAAAATGGTATGTGTTGATGTGGACCATCCAGACATCATGGATTTCATCATGTGGAAGGCCCGAGAAGAGAAGAAAGCCAGGTTGATGGTGCAGTCGGGAATGAATCCGGATGAGGCATATAGTTCCGTTTCTGGACAGCACTCCAACAATTCTGTCCGATTGAGTGATGCTTTCATGCAAGCCATGAGAAAAAAAGCAATTTGGAACTTGAAACCAAGAGTGACAACTGAAGCATCAAAAACGATTCCATCTTTGGAGATTTGGAACGCTTTGGCGGAGGCTGCCTGGAGCTGTGGCGACCCCGGTATACAATTCGATGGAACAATCAACAAGTGGAATACATGCAAAACATCCGGACGAATCAATGCATCCAATCCCTGCTCTGAGTATATGTTCCTAGATGATACGGCATGCAACCTTGCATCCTTAAACCTTGGTGGTTTTGTTGATGAAGTTGAAGGGTTCGATTTAGATGGTTTACTCCATGCAACGAAAATATGGACCATCGTTCTCGACATTTCCGTACTCATGGGACAATTCCCATCGAAAGAGTCGGCAGAAAAAAGCTGGAGTTTCAGAACACTTGGACTTGGATTCACCGGTTTGGGATCTATGATCATGCGGATGGGATTACCCTATGATGATGATGTTACCAGGGGGTTGGTTTCGGCCATTACATCATGCATGACCGGAAAGGCTTATCTAACCTCGATTGAAATGGCCCTGGAGTTGGGGCCTTTCCAAGCGTTTGAAACAAACCACGCGTCCATGGTCGAAGTGATGGTGTTGCATCGTGATGCGGTTTCAGGCATATCAGCTCATAAAACCAACAAGCCGATTTTGGACACGGCCGTCGAATTGTGGGATAAAGTAGTGAGCCTCGGATCAAAAAAGGGTTTTCGAAATGCGCAGGTTACCTGCATTGCACCTACCGGAACCATTGGTTTGATTATGGACTCAGATACTACAGGCATAGAACCGTTGTATGCTCCCGTCTTCAAAAAAAAACTAACAGACGGAGGAACGCTAATCATGACGCCACCATGTATCATGGAAGGAATGCGTAAACTTGGCTATGATTCCAATGAAATACATCATCAGTCGGAGTCTATCAAAAAAACGGGAACCTTGGACAAGTTAATGTTGAAAAGCCCAGACCATGAAAATGTGTTCCGATGCGCAACAGAAGAAATTTCAGGTATTGGAAAAATATCATTGGACGGTCATTTGAAAATGTTGGCCTCTGTTCAGCCGTTCATTTCAGGTGCTATTTCAAAGACGGTGAATCTTGACGACGAGACAACGCCAGAAGATATTTCAAAATGCATTTGGAAATCCTACAGGTTAGGTTTGAAATCCGTTTCCTTCTATAGAGAAGGAAGTAAAATGATTCAACCGATCCAGTCAATATACGCAATCGATACTGAAGGAATTTTCACAGATAGTTGCTGCTTGGTGAGGTGATTAGGCTGATTAAATGGGGAAATCAAATTCTCACAATTTTTCTAACCAAAGGCTTCTTCATTCCATCCTGTATGAGCACAACCTGGTATAAGCCGGGCGAATTGGACTCAGGAACCCAATCCACACTGGATTGGCCCTTCTCTATGAAGATTTCGGCGACCTTCCTGCCACCATTATCGAGTATCAACAATCGGGCGTTTTTTTCCAATGAGTATGTTCTGGTAATATTAAACCCCTCTTTTGAAGGATTAGGGCTGACATTCAAACCTGGATATGTTTCAATTATCTGACTAGGTGTTGAAACCAAATAGTCATAATAACCTAGTGCATACTCCCCTTTCTTCAAAGTATCAATGGCAATGCTTCCGCGACGGTCGTTGGGATTACTGGCGATGTTGATGGTAAACCCATTCACCACTTGCCATTCATACCCTGGGCCAGGTCTGTATAAAATAGTAAGACTATCTTCTGTTCCAGTGATGAATGAATTGTCAAGATATCCGGTAGATGCGCTGACGGATCCATCGTAAATGAAAATACCTTTGGCCGCGAAGCCGTTGGTGAAAAAACCATCCACTCTCCAATAGCGATAATCGGAAAGTCGAATTCCAGGATTGCTATTGATGAATGGATCGGGCGGCACCAAATGATGTTCCACTCTGACCCGTGCATTTGGAGATCCAGTACTCACAACATTCATTGTAAAACTGGTTTCAGGAATGGGTTGTGTTCCGGTGTTGGTGACTAATTTCTCATTTCCCACCCGCGCATCTGCAACCTTTCCATAGCGATCCAAGGTGACCATGGAGGCGTAGAAATAAATCGGGATGTGAAACATGTTCGTCAACGAATCAATGACTACGCGAACTGTGGTATCATTGACACCGTCGGTGAAATTGATTTCAATAGGCATTTCATATAAGTGATTGGCATTGCCTTTGGATCGTTGACGGGTGTAAATGAAATAATGGTCGAGGCCACCTGGCATATACACGATAGAATCGACGGAGAAATGCGGAAAACCGGGAGTAAACACCCAGTCATCAAAAAATCTGTTCATATTGATTCCTGAGCCAGCTGTCATGGCGTCACGCAGATCATAACTGGATGCATGACTAAAAGCATAATCATCCATGTAGCGCTTGGTACCGTTGAAAAATGCAGAGTCGCCTAAATAGTGACGCATGGTATGTACAATATTGGCTCCTTTCTGATATACATGATATCCGTATGTGTAATCATGCGGAATATTGTTCATGGTCAAATAAGAACCGTCTTGCGCAGGTGTATGGGCAAATTGAAGCACCTTGCGGTGATTAGTTCTAATCCAATCACGGTAGGCGTTGATACCATTTACTTTTTCGGTGTAGAATGCCTCGTTGAAACTAGCCCAACCCTCGTTTAACCACATATCCTGCTCGGTGGCGCATGTTACCTTGTCGCCCCACCACATGTGTGCCAACTCATGAGCCCACAAGGTGGCATAAGTTTGTGATCCGTTCACAAAACCGCGACCGATATGTATACTGGTAGCATGTTCCATAGCTCCTGAATTGAACGGAACGAGGCAATATCCGATCTTATTGAATGGGTAGTCGCCATAAGCTGAAATGAAAGAAGAGAGACAGGTATCCAAGTTTGAAAAAGTAGAAAGTACAGCGTTGGTATCGGCGGGAGCGGCAGCCCATTCCACAGGAATGCCGTTTGAACTGCGTTGCAGTCGATGGTAAGGCCCTACGGCAATGGAAGCAAGGTATGTTGGTATGGTTTGATCCATTTTCCAATGCCAGGTTTTAGTGCCATCGGGATTCGTGATTTCCTGCTGTAGCTCGCCGTTACAAAAAGCCTTGTTGGCGGAAGATGTTCTGATTCTGAAATCATACCGTGCGCGAGATACGAAGTTGTCTTCGCAAGGAAACCATGCTCGTCCGAAATTATGCGGGTTGGTTCCAAAGCCAACACCCATGTTGAATGCATACCCACCGCTGAAATGAAACCCACCCCATCCAGCAGCTTCCAGAGTAGGTGTGCCCCTATAGTGAATCCAAACTGTTACTGAGTCATTGGCGGCTATCGCGGGTTGGAATTGTAGAATTAGGGATGGAGGAGTATGGCTATAGCTAACCGAATATCCAGCGGCAGTAATGGAATCTATATTGAACGACTCCATATCCAATCCAACCACATTGAATGATCCCTGATCGGCCAGTATGGTAATACCTACTTTGGCTCGTATGGATTGACTGCCAAAGGCAATGGTATCAATGCGGATATCGTAATGAGTAACATCATAAGGAGAAGCTGTTGATGTACGACCGACATGGTTTCCGTGCAAATGCTGTTTGGAATCCATGCAAGATTGTGCCGTGGTTTGAATTGGGCTCAAAAGAAGCAGGGCTGCAATCAAGAGAAGTCGAGTCATGTCAATCTTTGTATAGAGTAAAAATATGGAAAGTTGGGCAATGGCTGGATAAATCGTTAATCCAATTCGCCTTGGGAGAGATTGCCTTTAACAAATTATCTTTTTTGATGGTGAATAACTGGATGGATATCAAGGTTAACAAGTGACTATTTTACCTATTTTCGCCCTACCAATATATTGGATATGAGCGTAGTGAAGATTTCAAAAAAGGCTCCAGCGGGAGCAACCGACAGTACAAACCCATTTGAGGCCATGATTGAAAGGCTCAATGAGGCGGCAAGGGTCATCAAACTGGATGAGAATGTTTACCAGGTAATGAAAAACCCATCGAGGCAAATCGTAGTAAGCCTACCTATCCATATGGATGATGGTTCAATCAAGGTGTTTGAGGGATATCGAATCATACATAGCACTGCTCTTGGCCCATCAAAAGGTGGTATCCGATATTCGATGGATGTAAACCCGGAGGAGGTGAAAGCATTAGCAGCATGGATGACTTTCAAATGTGCAATTGCGGGAATCCCATATGGTGGTGCCAAAGGTGGCATTACCTGCGACCCAAGGAAAATGTCTAAAGGAGAATTGGAGAGGCTTACAAGAGCTTACACCGCGGCCATGTCGGATATATTTGGAGTTGACAAAGACATCCCTGCCCCTGACATGAACACCGGACCTCAAGAGATGGCTTGGATTGTTGATGAATATTCGAAAATCAAGGGTGGATTTACACCAGGTATCGTTACTGGCAAGCCCTTGTTCCTTGGTGGTTCGCTAGGTCGTGTAGAAGCTACAGGTCGGGGTGTGGTTGTATCTGCCTTGGAGGCCATGACCAAATTGGGCATGGATCCCAAAAAATGCACTGCAGTAGTGCAAGGTTTTGGAAATGTAGGATCCATTACGGCGCTTCATTTCGAACAAGCGGGGGTAAAGGTGATAGGTATTTCCGATCATACGGGTGCATTCTACAATGAAAAGGGTATCGATTTGAAAAAAGCCATTGCTCACAGGGATAAAAACAAAGGAGTATTGAAGGGCTTCAAAGGGGGCAAAGCCATTTCAAACGAACAACTGTTGACTTTGAAAACGGATGTGCTTGCGCCATGCGCAATGGAAAACCAAATAAGGGCAGCCACCAATGCCGACAAAATAAAGGCCAAACTCATCGTAGAAGGTGCAAACGGTCCAACTACTGCCCGAGCTGATGAAATCCTCAACAAAAGAGGTATCACTGTGATTCCAGATGTATTGGCTAACGGAGGTGGTGTTACCGTATCGTATTTCGAGTGGGTACAAAATCGAACCGGCTATTACTACCGTGAAGATGAAATCAACAAACGCGCCGACAATTGGATGCGTAAGGCTTTTGACAATGTTTGGGAAACAGCTCAAAAACATAAGGTTTCTCTTCGTATCGCTGCCTACATTGTTGCATTGGAAAAAGTTGAGAAGGCCATTAAAGCAAGAGGGTCGTACTGATGATTAAATTTCCAGCCTATTAGCCAACGGCCAGACAAATTATCTATAAACCAACATTCAATCAAACCAACCATGACCATACACCGCGAAGGACACACGATCATAGGAGTCACCCTAGCAATACTCGCCATACTAAACGGCCTATGCTATCTTTGGTTTGGCGATGTTTTCTGGCTTCAATGGACAGTGGCAGGTATATCAATTGTTTTTTTTCTCCTTATTCTTCAGTTTTTCAGATACCCAAAACGCAGTTTGACTCGAAACGATCGTTATGCCGTTTGCCCGGCCGATGGCAAGGTGGTTGTTGTTGAAAAAACCTTTGAAGCAGAATATTTCAAAGATGAAAGAATTCAAGTCTCCATATTCATGTCGCCGTTGAATGTACATGCAAACTGGTATCCTGTTTCTGGCAGGGTTAAAGTGATGAGGCATCACAAAGGAAAAAAACTAGTTGCATGGCATCCAAAAGCATCTACCGAGAATGAGAGAACCACTTTGGTGTTAGAAAGGGATAACAAATCGGAAATTCTGGTTCGACAAATAGCCGGAGCATTGGCAAACCGTATTGTTTTTTATCCTCTTGAAGGAGATATGATCCGCCAGTGCGCTGAATGGGGTTTCATCAAATTCGGCTCCCGAGTAGATATTTTTCTTCCCTTAGATGCCGAAATACTGGTGCATGTGGGACAAAAAGTAACTGGAGGAATCGATGTGGTTGCGAAATTCAAATCCTGATTGAAACACCTTCACTGACGCGTACAAATAGCTGTAGCTGGAAAATTGTCGCTGTTGTAAGTCAAATTCAATTCCCCATCGTCAAAAAATCCGGTGCCTTGAAAACTGAATCCATCGACCACTTGATTTGGAATTGTAATACTGTTCCCGGAAACAAGCCAAATAACGCTGGAGCTAAATCCAAGTAAGCTGAAATTTTTTACCCTCAGCGAATCGAACTCGCCTAACTTTTCTATAGAGATAGTGAATGAAAGTGTATCATTCTTCTTAATCTCCTTACAATTCCAACTTCCAACATACTTGTCGCGGTCGGATCCAGGAATATCTGGAGCTGATTCCTCCTCAGCGCATGAAGCAAAAATGAATGAAATTGAAATAAGGAGTAAATAGCGGCTGATGGAATTGCGAAACATGGAAATTCTCAACTTGATTATTTTAACCGTTCCCGGATATCTAGTCGATGCCTTCTTGCCGTGTCGAGAGCGATATCATAACCGGCATCCATATGCCTGATAACACCCATGGCTGGATCATTATGCAAAACCCTTTTAAGTCGGCGAGCAGCATCATCTGTGCCATCAGCTACAATGACCATGCCAGCATGAATAGAGTACCCGATACCAACTCCTCCCCCATGATGCAAAGAGACCCAGCTCGCACCTCCTGCGGTATTGATCAGTGCATTTAAAATAGGCCAATCAGCAACGGCATCTGATCCGTCTTTCATGGCCTCTGTTTCCCGGTTAGGGGAGGCTACTGAACCTGTATCCAGGTGGTCTCTACCAATTACGATTGGTGCCTTTACCTTGCCGGAGCGAACCAGTTCGTTGAAAGCCAAACCGGCTTTTTCACGATCTCCTTGACCGAGCCAACAGATGCGGGCAGGCAATCCTTGGAATGCGATTCGATCCTGTGCCATCTTAATCCATCTAGCCAATGGTTTATTATCAGGGAATAGCTCAAGGATCAGCTTATCGGTTTCATAAATATCTTGTGGATCGCCCGAAAGAGCTGCCCATCTGAAGGGCCCCTTGCCCTCGCAGAATAAGGGTCGTATGTAAGCCGGAACGAATCCTGGAAAATCGAATGCATTCTCCAACCCCATATCAAAGGCCTGACCTCGCAGGTTATTGCCATAGTCGAATGTAACAGCTCCGCGCTTCTGCATCTCCAACATCAGTTTTACATGGCGAACCATGCTTTCCCTGCTGAGACGCACAAATTTTTCCGGATCGCTTTCCCGTAGCACCTTAGCCTGATCTGCATTGAGTCCATGGGGAAAATACCCAACGAGCGCATCGTGTGCGGATGTCTGATCGGTTAAAACATCGGGAATAATGCCTCGCTCAAGCATACGCTCCAACAAATCAATCACATTGCATACAACACCGATAGATATGGCTTCGCCTTTTTCTTTAGCTCTCAAAGCGCGGTCGATGCCGTTGTCAATGTTGTGAGTCATCACATCGATATAACGGGTATCGATGCGTTTCTGAATGCGCCACTCCTCAACATCCGCCGCAAGGCAAACCCCTTCGTTCATGGTGATGGCAAGCGGTTGCGCTCCGCCCATTCCACCGAGACCTGCGGTAACGGATATGGTATTTTTCAATGAACCTCCAAAATGCTGACGGGCTACTTCTGCAAAGGTCTCATAGGTACCTTGCACAATGCCTTGGGAGCCGATATAGATCCATGATCCGGCAGTCATTTGACCATACATGGTAAGACCTTTCGCTTCGAGTGACCTGAAATGCTCCCAATTGGCCCAATGAGGAACCAACATCGAGTTGCTGATGATGACACGAGGCGCATCCTTGTGGGTAGGTAATATGCCCACCGGCTTACCTGATTGAACCAATAAGGTTTCATCTTCATTCAGGTCGCGAAGCGCCTTTACGATCAACTCAAACGCTTCTGGGTTTCGAGCCGCCTTGCCAGTGCCACCATATACAATCAAGTCTTCAGGACGTTCGGCAACCTCGGGATCGAGATTGTTGTGCAACATACGCAAGGCAGCTTCCTGCACCCATCCTTTGCAGGAAATAATGGTG
>JBKCHO010000101.1:0-2431 GCA_046302815.1 Bacteroidota bacterium
CTACAATTATATCCTTAAGAAAACCGATATCCCATTCATGGGACCTATCGTATTGACCGCTCCGATGCTTTCACTTGTTATTTCCTATTCCTGCGGACTATTTACCAATTTCACCATCACCAGAGCGCTGGTTTTCTCCGATTCAGACCTCAGGGGTCGACACCAACTGTTCCGTTTTGTACAAGTTGCTTTGCTGGTACTATTCCTGAACTACCTATTTATGAAATTCCTGGTGCAAGGCTTGGAATGGTTTCCAACGATTTCACGCATCATCTCCGCGCTGACGATAGGAGTGCTTAGCTATGTTTTTCACAAGCACTATTCCTTCGGAAAGAAAAAAACCGATTGATTAAAGACTCTGCTTCAAATCCATCAGAAAACCTTTGAGCCGCACCAAGGAGTCGTATACCTCCGTGTTGTTTACCACATCTGATTTGTTTTCCTTGAGCTTTGCCTTAGCACCTTGAAGTGTGAAGCCTCGCTCCTTAACCAAATGATAGATGATACGCAAGTTTTCCAAATCGGCGGGAGTAAAAAGTCTGTTCCCTTTTTTATTCTTGTGCGGTTTCAATACATCAAACTCCTTCTCCCAAAAACGAATGAGAGAGGAGTTCACATTGAACATCCTCGCGACCTCTCCGATCGTATAATAAATTTTTTGCGGCTCCATATCCTTATAAGGCATGGGGTTTGGTTTGGAGATTAGGTTAGTCGAAAGATTGGTTTGATTGCGCTGCCAATTGTATCAAGCGGTCGTATTCTTCGGGAGTCAGGTCGTTGAAGAAGTATCTGATTGGATCAACCTTGGTGCCTCCTCTGATAACCTCGTAATGGAGGTGTGGTCCAGTGGAAGAGCCTGTATTGCCAAGTTCACCAATAACATCGCCACGCGTAACTCTCTGGCCCGACTTCACGGAAATGCTGTTCATGTGCGCATAGAGTGTCTCGTATCCGAATCCATGGCTAATGACCACATGGTTCCCGTATCCCCCTGGATTGAACTCCGCTTTTTTAACAACTCCGTTTCCTGTAGCATAAATTGGGGTGCCGATAGGAGCCGCAAAATCCATTCCGGCGTGCATGGTTGATGTTTTGTATATCGGATGAATCCGGTAACCAAATCCAGAAGACATTCTGTTGAGTTCCTTGTTGGATATGGGCTGAATTGCAGGAATGGATGCTAACATCTCCGTTTTGTCCTTGGCAAGATCCACAATCTCATCAAAGGACTTCGATTGAACATACATCTGTTTGGTCAACTTATCCAACTTGCGCGTGGCTGCAATCATCAACTTGGAACTGCCATAACCGTCCATGGATCGGTAACGATCTACACCGCCATAGCCTGCACCTCGTACCGTTGCGGGTATGGGTTCAGCCTCGAAAATAACCCTGTAGATATTGTCATCCCTGTTTTGCATATCAGATAAAACAATGGAGGCCTCATCCATCCGCTCTTGTAGTATTTCGTATTGCAATTCCAACTGGGCGATTTCCCTTTTCAACTGTTTTTCCTTGGGAGAGTCAAGATAGGAATAGGCAACCAATACGATAAGGGTGCTGAAAACCATCGCCGTGGCCAAGAAGCCCACCACTCTTAAAATACGCTTACGAAGAGGCACAATGACCCTTTCATATTTGAGCGAGTGCGTATTGAAGTAATATTTGGCCTTGGGCATTCGGGGGCGCCTGAATAAAAATTAAATTTGTGTGACCTACTCAGGCAAATATAACTAAATTCATATTATCACAAATCGCTGTTTTACAGCCACTAGACGGAACCAAGAAAACTATGACTTCGGCAGAGATAAGAAAAGCATTCCTGGAGTTTTTCTCAAAACAGGGACACCAGATTGTACCATCGGCACCGATGGTTATCAAAAACGACCCAACGCTGATGTTTACCAATGCGGGAATGAACCAGTTCAAGGATATTTTTCTTGGCAACAGTCCTGATAAATATTCGCGGATAGCCAATTCACAAAAGTGCCTTCGCGTATCAGGAAAGCACAACGATTTGGAAGAGGTGGGCGTGGATACCTATCACCATACCATGTTCGAAATGTTGGGCAATTGGTCGTTCGGTGATTATTTCAAGAAGGAAGCATTGGATTGGGCCTGGGCGCTGCTGACCGATGCATACAAGATACCCAAAGACCGGTTGTATGTGACCGTGTTCGAAGGTGATGCAAAGGAAAATCTGGATTTCGACCAAGAGGCTTACGACATTTGGAAGGGTTTGATTGCGGAGGACCGGATCCTGCGCGGCAACAAGAAGGATAATTTCTGGGAGATGGGTGACACGGGTCCATGCGGACCATGCTCCGAAATACATGTTGATTTAAGAAGTGAGCAAGAAAGAAAAGCCGTTGACGGAAAAGCGTTGGTGAACGCAAGCCATCCTCAAGTCATCGAGATATGGAACAATGTA
>JBKCHO010000102.1:0-23270 GCA_046302815.1 Bacteroidota bacterium
GCTCAGGACTGAGCGAAAAGGTTCGTGCCGATTCGGATGACACACCTGCATGCAAATCGCTTTCGGCAGAAAAAACTTCAAGAACGCCCTTATTAACCAACTGTGATAAGGAAGTAGCGCTAGCTCCTGAAAGCCGCAAAAGCTGTGATTTCAAAACCTCGCTCCTGCCCTTCTCGGAGATGAGTTTTACAAATTGCATGAGTATTTCCAACTGCTTTGGCGACCGCTTTTCCAAGGAATCAAATACGGATCTTAAAAAATCTTCGTTTCGAGCAGCTGGTGTGTATCTCACAAACTCAGCACTACGAGGCTTGAAATTTTCCCGCATCGATTCGTACACTTCCAAAATACCTCGTTCAACCAAGCTACGAACCATTTTCAATCCATTCTTAGATCCCGATGCCTTTATGGTGTCGGTTACAGACAAAGGATTACCACGAAGGGCATTAACTAAGGATTCCTCTTCAGGTGTGAGTAACACTTCCGGAACCACATCATCACCTTCAGCTAGTGCCAAAACGGTTTCACTCTGCAATTTCAAATCGGCTGGCAAGGCCGCCATCATCACCTCACCAATAGTACACATATAATAATCAGCCATCCAATCCCACATGTCAAACTGGGATTGTGTTACCACAGGAAAATCATCCAATAACTCCACAGCCTCCTTGGGTTGATATTCAAGTGGCTCGTGGTGATGAAGACTCCTAACCACTGCCGTATAAAATTTAGACTTGCCGAATGGAACAACCAACCTTTGACCAATCGCAACCTCTTCGCGAAATTCTTCAGGGATACGGTAGGTGAACAACTGTCTCAATGGCAGAGGCAGTATCACATCCGCGAATAGCGGTTTGGTTTTGATGATTGGCATAATTGATGAAATCAGTTTTTATCGCGCCAAACCAACCAGCCCTTCTTGAAAAAATAGGCCAACTGCAATACTACGATGACCACCATGGCCAACACCACTCCCACATAACCAAAAGGAGAATGCAGCTCCGGCATGTTCCAAGGCATGGTCTCTCCAGTAGACTCATCCACATAAACGAAATTCATCCCATATACACCTACAATGAAGGTTAAAGGAATAAAAATGGTTGAAATGATGGTAAGCACCTTCATCACCTGGTTCAATCGATTGCTGACACTGGAAAGGTAGATGTCCATGAGGGATGCGGTGATTTCGCGATAGGAATCGATGATATCCATTACCTGTATCGTGTGATCATAGGTGTCACGCAAATATCTTCTGGAAACTTCACTGAAAAGCGGCGATTGGTTACGCATCAAGTCGTTTAGCTTTTCGCGCTCAGACCAAACAATCCTTCGGAAATGAATGAGTCTTCGTTTAGAGCCTTGAATGTTTTGTAATGAATACCGGTCTGGCGCCTCTAGCAGGACATCTTCAAGGTCGTCGAGGAAATTCCCTAACTTCTCCATGAATGGAAAATAGTTATCGACAACCGCATCCATCAGGGCATATCCCATATAGGAGGCACCGCTTTTGCGGATTACGCCCCTGTTCTGAAACAATCGGTCGCGGACAGGATTAAACAGTTCAACATGGTGCTCATGCAATGAGATGACCATGTCTCTAAAAACAAAAATGGAAACCTGCTCATCCATAAAATCATCGTCTCCATTGCGGTGTATAGCTCTGCTTATGATGAATACATGGTGCTCAGACTCTTCAACTTTAGGTCTTTGATGTCCACTTAAAACATCTTCCATTTCCAAGCGATGGATGTTGAAAGCATCGGTCATTTCTTCAAAAAAACGGCGGTCACCAAAACCTCGAACTTCAATCCAATGGGTCAAGGAAGGCCGCTCGGATAAATGGTTTTTGATGGCTGCTACATTCTCGAAAGTGCACTCCTCAATTGTGGATTCGCTGTAGCTCAAAACCCGAACAGTAGGCTTGAGGGCATCATCCGGAATGCTCATCAAGCCCGGTGCAGCACCCGGAGGTGCCTTCTTATGACGACGGAACCGAAACTTACGAGGCGATTTTTTCTTTGTGGATGCTTCAGACATGCTCTTAGCAATCATTATCAGGACCATACCCAATCATGCCCCTGCTTTGTAAAAATAGGTATTTTGAACATCTTTGCACCAAATTAACAACGGATTCATTTTCCCTGAATACCACAACGAAATGAGCGGCCAAGTAAACGAAAACGAGTGGTATGCCACATGGTTTGATTCACCCTACTACCCTGTTTTATACGGCCATCGAGATGAAATGGATGCACAACATTTTCTGGATGAGTTAACCAAGTTGGACATCTTCAAGCCAGGTATAAAAATTGCCGATATTTGTTGCGGAAGAGGGAGGCACGCATCCTACTTGCATGCTAAAGGATTTGTGGTTTTTGGATTCGATCTTTCGCAGGAGAGTATCTCCCACTGTCAGAAGCTGGCAAAGCCAGGCATATCTTTTTTTAGGCATGATATGCGTGACCCATTTCCCGAGGCCGGATTCGATGTGGTTCTCAATCTCTTCACTTCGTTCGGCTATTTTGACACTGTCGAGCAGAACACATCGGCCTTGAGACACATGTGCGCCGCAATGAAACCATCTGGTTACCTCGTAATCGATTTTCTTAACATCAATACGGTCTTAAATCAGTTGGTGGTTTCTGAATCAGTCGTAAAGGAAGGCATTCGATTCGAGCTTTCAAGAAAAGTTGAAAATGGTCGGATTGAAAAAACCATTCATATTGATGACCATGGTAAAAATCATGTTTTCAAAGAGAGTGTTGCCATGCTTGATTTGGATGCGTTTAAATCGATGCTTTTGAATTGTGGAATGGAAATCGTTGAAGTGTTCGGAAATTACGACCTTCACGATTACAATCCAATGCTTTCACCACGGCTCATTATCGTCGCCAAACATGCACAACCATGAATACTATTGAATCGGCCATCATGTTTGTAACTGTGTCCCTCGGGGGGATGCTCTTTTTTACAATCAGGAATGTCAATCAGAAGATATTGAAGTTGTCGTTGGCATTTACAGGCGCCTTCTTGTTTTCATTGAGCTTAACACATCTCCTTCCAACTGTCTTCAGTCACGATGCGCAAAACGCAGGTATATTCATTTTGGCGGGATTCTTCCTACAGCTGGTTTTGGAATATTTTACCGAGGGCGTTGAACACGGTCATGAACACCACCATAACCACCATGGCAAATCGTTTCCATTGGCCATGATGGTTGGACTTTGCATCCATTCATTTTTGGAAGGCATGCCCCTGTCTGGACATTTTGACACACACGACCATGGGCATTCGCTCTTAGCAGGAATCATCCTGCACCACTTGCCTGTGGCTTTCGTGTTGGTAAGTATGCTAATGCATTCCGGAATAGGAAGAACCTGGTCGATTGTGAATTTGTTGCTTTTCGCCGCCATGGCGCCGATAGGCGCATGGTTTAGCGGCATGCTAAGTGAGACCGAGTTGATGAATATCGGAGCCCACTATGACAAAATAATGGGTCTTGTGATTGGAATATTTCTGCACATATCCACCACCATCCTTTTCGAATCAGGTAGTGGCCACAGGTTCAACCTTTATAAATTGAGTGTGATTCTGCTTGGAGCTATTGCGGCTTTGCTCCTGTAATCAAGCCAAGGCAGCCTTGATCTGATCGAAATCAGGAAGATCGCCGGCTGATTCATTCACTTGAGCATACTTTACCACACCATTCTCGTCGATCACAAAAGCTGATCGCTTGGAAGTTCCTTTCATTCCAAAAACAAACTCATCATAGCTGCAACCGTAAAGCTTGCTCACTTCTTTGTTGTAATCGGCAAGAAGCTCGAAATTGTAACCCTGATCTTCCTTGAATTTTGCCAAGGTGAACAGAGTATCGGTTGAAATACCAATAACTTTAGCATTAACATGGTTATAGGACGCCATGTCATCCCTAACAGAACATAGCTCCTTGGTACAAACTCCAGTGAATGCCGCAGGGAAAAACAATAATACTACTTTATGGCCACGGAGGGAACTCAAGGTGATTGCTTGCTTTTCGGTATTGAAAAGTGTGAAGTCAGGTGCGGGTTGGTTAATGGAGATGGACATGTTTAAGGGTGTTTTGGTTTTTAAGAATTGGATGCAAATATCGGGATTGGAACAGATTTTTTTGAAAAAAGTTTAATCCCGGAACGCTGCCACATTACGATCCCTGTTCATTCGAACCACGAATTTCCCGGTAAAAAACCCCAATGCGGCTCCTGCAAAAGCGTCGGAAACCCAATGATTTCCATTATATACTCTGGAAACTGTTACCGCCCCGGCCAAGCCATAGGAAACCCAGGAAATCCATTTTCGCTTTTGGCCGTAAGTGGAGGCTAAAACTGTTGCCAGAGCGAATGAGGTAGCAGCATGCCTGGATACAAACGAACCGTTGTCCCTTTCATTACCCATTGGCCCTTCAAAATGGAATGGGTCATGTGAAATATCGTCATTAGGACGATGGCGTTGAACCCCCCATTTGAAAGCGGTGGCTAATCCCGCGGAGAAAGCAAAGGCCTCAAACCCGGCACCAGCAATATGGATATGCTCTTTTTGACGGGTAATCAATCCATAACCACCCAAAGCAGCTATAACAGGCAAGGAAAACGCACCGTTACCAAAAGGCTCAAGGAACTGCTTGGAAAAACCGCCCATACCACCATCACGATTATCAGAAATGAATTCATGAACCTCCGCATCCAAATGCATCATTACCGCTGAGGTGGTAGCTATTCCAGCGAATGTTAACCATTCTTTACCATTCCAATGATAGGGCGATGAAATGTATCTGCCTACATCCTTGGTATAATTCCTAATAAAACTTGAATCGCTTTGGTTTTGCGCCCTTGCGGGGATGCACAATAGATGCAATAATATGCAAATGATAAAGCTGCGCAAACAGAACATTGCAGAAGGAAAAATCCTATAAGCCTTTCGATTTAGCCTCATTCCAAAAAACATCCATTTCCTCCAATGACATATCTTGAAGGGATTTTCCGATGTGTTTAGCCGCTTGTTCCAGATATTGAAAACGAGCAATGAATTTCGAATTCGTGCGCTCCAATGCCTCGTCTGGGTTCACATTTAAAAACCTGGATAAGTTTACCATAGAGAACATTAAATCGCCAAACTCCGACTTCATTCGTTCGGTATTTCCCGACCTGATTTCGGCCCTTAATTCCTTGAGCTCCTCTTCTACCTTGTCAAGTACCTGTTCCTGTTTTTCCCAATCGAAACCGGCAGAGCGAGCCTTGTCTTGTATTCGCATAGATTTGATGAGAGATGGTAGAGATTTAGGAACGCCCTCCAAAACGGATTTCTTACCCTCCTTCAGTTTTAACTGCTCCCAATTACGGGCAACCTCACCTGCATCACCCACTTTTACCTCACCGTAAATATGAGGATGCCGATGAATTAACTTTTCACATACCTGATCAATAACAGACTTTATGTCAAAAACAGCCGTTTCAGAGGCAATTCGGGCATAAAAAACAATATGTAGCAAGATATCGCCCAATTCCTTTTTGACTTCATCCTGGTTACCCTCAAGTATGGCATCAGCCAATTCGTAGACCTCTTCGATGGTCAAATGCCGAAGCGTTTCCATCGTTTGTGCCTTATCCCAAGGACACTGCTCCCTGAGCTCATCCATGATTTGGAGCAAACGGCCAAAAGCCTCCAGCTTGGCATCTATTGGATTCATTATGAGCAAAGGTAGGTATTCCTTTGAAAGCGTTCAACTTATTATCTTTGTCATATGTCGATGCGCATAATGGCATGCTGCTTTTTATTACTTCTGACCCTCAATGGAGAGGGCCTGGCGCAACCAATTTATGCTATTGAAGGGGCTTTACATAGAGGCCACATGATTGTCCATAGGCCTTTGGTTGATGGACTTCAAAGCGAAAGGATTAAAGGTTATGAAGTCTCACTATACGGCAGAGTTTCAGGAAAAAAACAATGGCACCACGATTATAAAATCCCCTTTGGGGGAATCTATGCCGGATGGTGGAATCTTGGTAATAAGAATACCCTTGGATATTCATTTTCCATAGTTCCTTTCATTGATTTCAAATTATCTAGTGGCAAAAAAACTTCGTTCAATCTGAAATTCGGCTGGGGCATAGGAATCAACGAGAAAAAGTTTGATGCCGAAAACAATTACAAAAATGTGGTAATAGGCTCAAAAATCAATAATTCCATTTTACTGCATCCAACTTTTTCTTATCGGTTTACTGAAAAAACCTGTGTGAAAGTAGGGCTATCTTTGTTTCATTTAAGTAACGGAAGCTTTGAAAATCCTAATTTAGGAATCAACTTGATCTCCTTTACAACTGGATTAGTATTTGGATTTGGGAACGACACCGTCTATGCGCCGTTTTCACAAAAAGAAGGCGAAATAAAACATGAAGCCTTCGTATATGGCTCTATGTTTGCAAAGGAAATTGCTCCTCCAGATGGAAAACGGTATACTACAGCATCTCTAGTCTTTGACCATATGTGGAAAACCAGCAGAAAAATGTCGTTCGGAGGAGGTGTTGATGTATTTTATGACAAATCATTAACCCAAAGGTCGAACTATAACGAACAAGATGGAATATTGGGAATAATCCGCTCCGGAATCCACGGAGGAACTGAAATGCGAATTGGAAGTACATCAATAATCTTAAACATGGGCGCCTATTTTTATTCAGGTGCTGGAGGGGAATCCATTTTCCATCGTTTTGGAATTCGTCAAAAACTGAAACAGAAATGGGCCTTGGTGCTCCATGTAAAATCCCATTGGGGAAAGGCTGACCATATGGAAATAGGAATTGGAAGAAGCCTTAGCAATAGGAATCGATTAAAAAAGGATATCAATACAAACTAAAATAGTAATTTAAACAATGTATCGATTTGCTTACATAATTCCATACTTCTTAATTGCAACTATTTTCGTGTCTTGTGGAGAAGATCCATTTTGCAATTGCCTCCAGCCTACTGGAAAGACATCCAGCGAACATCGAACACTTGCAGCATTTCAAAAAATTGAAGTGTCAAATAATATAAATGTCAATATCCACATTGCAAATGAACACAAAGCAATTGTAACTTGTGGCAAAAACCTAATTGATGGTGTTGAGACGGAGGTAGAGTACGGTCAACTCAAAATCCGAAATATGAACAGATGCAATTGGATTAGGAATCCGGGAAATGATTTTACTGTAGATATTTACACCAAAGAGTTAATAGAGATCGTGTTCAGGGGCGGTGGCAACATTCAATGTATTGATACTATAAAAACAAAAACTTTTTTAGCAGAAAATTGGGATGCCACAGGAAGCCTTAGTTTAAAACTGGACTGCGAAGAATCCATTCTGAAAATACACACAGGCCCATCAGATATAATAGCTGAAGGTTCAACTAGCTATTCATATCTATACAATACCGGAAACGGATATATAAGAGCAGGAAGTTTACGATCGTCCTATGCAGAGGTATTCAACAGGGGAACCGGTGATTGTTTTGTACATTCCAATATAAGACTGATTGCAAAAATAAAATATCTGGGGGATGTTTTTTACACCGGCCAACCGGATGAAATACAAAAGGAAATTTCCGGATCTGGCCAATTGATCGCATACTGATTCCATGATCCAAAACACCCTTTTCGCGTTTCGACACCTGATTTATTGGTTGACATTTTTCGCCATCTTCAGGCTTCTTGCCCTGATCATTTCCTGGGATACAGTTTCTGCCAATAGAATTGGGGATATAATAGGCGTATTTTACCAAGGAATCCGATTGGATATTTCAACTCTGAGCTATCTCTTTATTGTACCTATTCTGACCATGCTATTTCTTGGTTCCAGGTGGCACAATCAATTGGTAAACTTTATCTCGATTTATGGAAAAATCACCACTTTCATATTAGCGATTTTTTCCATCGCAAGCCTTGTCATTCTAAAATTTTGGGGAACCTTGCTCAATCTTAGAGCACTTGAGTTCACTTTGTACCCTGAACAAATGCTCGCCTCCGTTACCAATTTGCAAATATTGATCATCTTTTCAGCGATCCTCTTCGTTTGGTTTTCCATTGAAAAATACAGAAAATGGATTATGGATGAATCCATTCAGCAACTTACCGCAAATTGGAAAAAAAACCTGTTGTCATTTTTGGTCCTTTTACCAATTACATTCTTGTCAATAAGAGGAGGACTCACATTGATTCCTGTGAATGAAGCCAGTGCCGCATACTCCAAAGACAATCGCCTTAATAACATCGCATTAAATCCCATTTGGTACCTGGGGAATAACATCTACAGAACCGGCCTCCAAAAAGGAAACCCGTATGAATTCATGGATGATGAGCAAGCAAAATTGATTACTCAATCCATATTGACCGATACGCTGCTGCCAAAATCAAATGGTTTCATTCAAGTTTCCCGACCAAACTTGGTGTTGATTATTTTGGAAAGCTGGACCGCAGATTTGATAGAACCCTTGGGTGGAGAAAAAGAAGTAACACCTTTTTTCAACGAATTATGCAAAGAGGGATTGTTGTTTACCAATGTTTATTCATCAGGATTTCGCACCGACCAAGGTTTAACATCAATTCTGAGTGGCTTTCCTGCACTACCAAACAAATCAATCATAAAATTCATCGACAAAACCGCAAGCTTGCCCTCAATAGGAACAGTCTTAAAATCGAACGGATATGAAACCCGATTCCAATATGGAGGTGAACTAGGCTTCGCCAATATGAATAATTACTTATTGCAGTCCGGTTTTGAAAACCGTATTTCAATAGATGATTTTGAAACTCATCAAAAAAACAGCAAATGGGGCGCCCATGATGAACATGTATTGAACCGTGCGCTAGATGAAATAGGGAAAAGCAAAAAACCATTTTTCAATGTCATTCTCACATTGAGCTCACATGAGCCATTTGAATCTCCGATAGCGACCCCTTTTAAAGACCACAACGAATCTGAAAAATTTAAAGGGAGTGCGTGGTATACCGACAAGTGTCTTTCGGATTTTTTTGAAAATGCTAAAAAAACGGATTGGTATGAAAACACGCTTTTTGTATTGGTAGCCGACCATGGCCACAGGCTGCCGCGAAACAGGGACTTCATGGATCCAGCAGCCAGGAGAATTCCATTACTCCTGTTTGGTCCAGTATTACAAGATACACTTGCTGGAAAAAGAATCAACAAGATAGTTGCACAGCACGATTTGCCAGCCACACTATTGTGGATGCTGCAAAACGATAACTCCAAATTTACTTGGAGTAAAAATATGTTCGGTAACCCAACGGATGGTTTTGCATTTATTAACCAAGACCATGCAATAACTTGGGTTGTTGAAAATGGGGCTAGAATAATACCATTAAATCAAAAAAGTGCCGGAACGGGTAACGGAGACGAACTGAAGGCAAAGGCATATATCCAACACCTTTTCAGGGCCTTCCTAGAATTGTAGGGGCAATTTAATCCCTACCTTTGTGGTCCAAATGCTGGTCCTCAACAATATTACTTTCGAATTCGGTTCACGGGCGTTGTACCGAGATACTTCATGGCATATCAAACCGAACGAGAAAATCGGACTGATAGGCGCAAATGGAACTGGAAAATCGACCTTGCTTCGGATTATTAACGGCGAGTATCAACTATCAGCTGGAGAAATTACCGGCAGAAGAGATTTGTCGATTGGCTTCCTAAACCAGGACTTACTTTCCTACGAATCAAAAAATTCGATTATTCTAGTAGCAATGGAGGCTTTTGAGGAGCAAAACCGACTTGCAGCTGAAATCGATTTGCTGATTAAGAAATTGGAAACAGACCACTCCGACCAGGTCATTAACAAGCTAACAGATGCCCAGACCCGTTTCGAATCCTTGGACGGTTATAACATTCGTTCCAAAGCGGAGGAGGTTTTGGAAGGCCTCGGATTTTCTACACCTGATTTGGAGCGCCCCCTAAGTGAATTTTCAGGCGGTTGGCGTATGCGTGTCATGCTTGCAAAAATCCTGCTGGCCAAACCCGACTTGCTTTTATTGGATGAACCTACCAACCACTTGGATTTACCCTCCATTGAGTGGATGGAAGAATACCTAGACAATTACCAAGGCACGGTGGTAATCGTTTCACACGATCGATTTTTCCTTGACCGAATCGTTGACAAAATTGCAGAGGTGGCCAATGAGAAAATAACCTTGTATCCTGGCAACTACAGCGATTACATGGAATCTAAAGCACTCGCAGAGGAATTGCAACGAAACCAATTCAAAAATCAAGAGAAATTCCTCAAGCAACAAGAGCGTTTCATAGAACGATTCCGTGCAAAGGCATCTAAAGCGAAGGCCGTACAATCGAGGATCAAGGCTTTGGAGCGCGTAGAACGAATCCATGATGTGGAAGACCCATCTGCCACCATCAATATCAATTTCAATTTTGCCACGCAGCCGGGTCGTGTCATTGCGGAACTAGACATCAAATCCAAAAGATACCGCGACCTCTGCATTTTCGAAGACACAAAGGCTACCATCAACAGAGGTGACAAAATCGCTTTTATTGGTGCAAACGGAAAAGGCAAATCGACCTTGCTACGCATGATCGATGGCACAGAACCTTTTGAAGGCAAAAACGAAGATGGCTACAATGTTGTGCGAGCCTTCTATGCCCAACACCAATTGGAGAGCTTGAATTTGGATAATACGCTACTAAGAGAGCTACAGGTTTGCGCACCAGACCAAACGGATACCGTTTTGAGGACTTTATTGGGAGCATTCCTGTTCAAAGGTGATGATGTATTCAAAAAAATCAAAGTCCTTTCGGGCGGTGAAAAATCCAGGGTTGCCCTGGCTAAAACCATCTTAACAAAAGCCAACTTCATGTTGTTGGACGAACCAACAAATCACCTGGACATACAATCGGTGAATGTGCTTATCCAAGTAATGCAAAAGTTCAAAGGCTCTTATGTGGTGGTTTCACATGACAGGTTTTTCCTTGCGGAGATAGCTAACAAAATATGGTTTATTGAAGACCGAAAGCTCAAAGAATACCCTGGAACTTATGCCGAGTACGAAGAGTGGATGGAACGACGCAGGACGAGTGGTGAACTCTCAAAGCAACCAAAGGAAGAGAAAACGATTCAAGCCGAAGCTCCAGTTGAAGCCATCAAGCCGGGCACGATAGTTGATGCCAAAGCAAGGCAAAAGGAAATCAAAAAACTTTCCGATGCCGTAAAAAAACTGGAAACCCAGTTGGAGGAATTGAAGGCTTCCAAAATTTCGATTGAAACCGAAATGATACAACCTGATGTTTATTCAAAGCCCGAAAAGGTCAAACAGCTCAACCAATCCCTGTCCGAAACGGAAAAGCGAATCAAGGAAGTGCAAACCCTGTGGGAGAGCGCTTTTGCCGAACTAATAGAAGCAGAATCATGAACCGTTTTGCAAAAATCCTGATCACCACAGTGCTTTGCTGGAATTGCTTCCATACAAGCGGTCAGGATACGGATTATTTCACCGAAAACTATCTCAGGTTCGAGGATTTTATCTACTCTGAAAATATCAAGACTGTTGTCTTGGAGCAGCAAGGAGTAAAGCTAACCGAACCGGTTTTACAACTTGGCACAAGCGAGCAATTAGTGCTCCGTTTCGACGATTTGGAAGCAGACAACAAATATTACGCCTATACCATCATACACTGTAATGCGGATTGGACACCATCCAATATACTTCAAAGTGACTACATATCCGGATTTACCGAAGATCGTATTACAGACTACAAATCTTCTTTCAACACCATACAACCATACACCAATTACAAATTGGTCATTCCAGGCAGAGAAGTGAGGCCTATATTGGCTGGCAACTACCTTTTAAAAGTTTATCCGGAAGGTGAACCTGATAAACCTGTACTTACACGGAGGTTCATGGTAGTAGACCCAAGAACCACTATAGATGCGTCAGTTCATCGTGCCACCACCGTCGAAAACCGTGAAACCAAACATGAGATCGATTTCTCTGTTGCGTATAAAGGACTTCAGGTATCCAACCCCTTCGAAGAGGTAAAGGTGGTCATAAAGCAGAACGGTAGATGGGACAATGCTATAACTGGGCTAAAGCCTTTGTTTCTCAAAGACAATATGCTCGACTACAGCTATGATGATGAGAACACATTCAACGCTGGAAACGAGTTCAGGAATTTCGATACACGGACGCTTAGGATACTGACCCAAAATGTGAAAGAAATCCTCAAGGGCAATGATGGCCATACGGTTGTTTTGATGCCTACTATTAGCAGGTCATTTAGCAGATATTCTGTAGAGAGTGACATCAACGGTAGGTTTTTTGTTAGAAACCAGGATGGAAGGGATGATGATCTTGAAGGCGAATATGTGAGGGTCAAATTCACATTAAAGCACGACATCATCACAGATGGTAATTTCTATGTTTTTGGAGCTTTGAGCGATTGGAGGTGTGGTCCAATGAACAAGATGCAGTATAATTACGACGAAGGGGCTTACGAGGCCCTGCTTTTGCTGAAGCAGGGTTATTTTGACTACCTGTTCGCTTTTATGAAGGATGGGGCTAAAAACTGCGATGAAACTATTGCGGAAGGAAGTCATTATGAAACAGTTAACGAATACACCATTTTGGTCTACCATCGTCCTATAGGTTCACGATTTGATCGTCTAGTAGGTATTCATAAAGTAGTAAGCAGGTAATAATAATTCTACCATTCACACCTGATTTCAGGTCCTTCACCTAGTTTTAGCGAAAATTTGTCAAATTAGCATAGTAGAAAGTAGTAGTCGTACTACCTTTGATAAACCAATGGTGAACCCAAAAACACTATGACAACAGAAGTAACAGCAGGGATACAAGTCAGTGTAGAAACCTTTTATCAACCCAGTCACAGCAACCCCAGCCAATCCCATTATGTATTCGCATACAGGATTACCATCAAAAACGACAGCGGAGAAGCTGTCAGGTTAAAGCGAAGGCATTGGCATGTTGTTGATTCGGATAGCACCCACCGTGAGGTCGAAGGCGAGGGTGTTGTTGGAGAACAACCTTATCTGGCCAATGGAGAAACCTATCGTTATGTTTCAGGTTGCAACCTGAATACGGAAATCGGCAAGATGTATGGAAACTACCTCATGGAGCGTGTTACCGACAGGAAGTTGTTTTTCGTAAGGATACCTGAGTTCAAAATGATTGTTCCAGGAAAGCTCAATTGATCACCCCTATTTTCGAACCATAAACCCCAGGGTCCTCTGCAGAGGGCCCTTTATTTTTTAGTGAATTGGAATAATAAAATTCCCGTAGCAACGGCAGCATTCAATGATTCGGTCTTTGAATCACGGCCTTTGGAGATCGTTGCTCTGTAATTGAGTCTCGATTGAATTTCCATACTGATACCGTGCGATTCGCTTCCTATTACCAAGGCAATGGCAGAAAGATCTTTGGGAATCTGATCCAAAGGAGAGCCATTCAAAACACCACCTATTGACGCATATATCCCGGCACTTTCGATGGAATCGAGCACAAGGGATAAGGAGGATTGATATACTGGAATACGAAACAAGGACCCCATGGCCGATTGTATCACTTTTGAATTCCATTGATCTGCCGATCCTGGGGAGCAAAATACAGCATCTACTCCAAACCAATCGGCCGTTCTAATGATGGTGCCCAGATTTCCTGGATCGGAGATGCCATCCAACAAAAGTATGGTCTTGCCTGCTGCCAAAAAATCAAAGGCATTGGGTACAGGTATATGGCAAACAGCCAAAACCTGGTTGGGAGTTACAAGTGTGCTGATGCGTTCCAAATCCTTCTCACCAACGGTAAACACATCCTTGCCAGAAAAAACTCCTTGTCTGTTCTCAAAATAGAGCTTCGTGCCATAAATCGAATGAATGGAGATTTTTGATTGGAGTAGCTCATCGACAACCTTTTCCCCCTCCGCCAAGAACAAACCCGATTCACGACGGTTCGAGGATCGATGTAATGAACTGATTAAGGCAAGCTGAGAGCGGGTTGCTGGAGGAAACATGTGCTTAGAGGACAGCCTCAAAGTTAATTAATGTAAATTTGCCTCTAGGGGCTACAATGGGACAAACTTGTTCTAAAAATACATCATTCCGTTATCTCCATACAAGTCGTTTACTGGTATGGACTGTAGCTTTTTTTTAGATTTGGATTATTTATTGTAGTCCAACAAAAAGGCTTCCCGAAGGCGAATTTCTCCTGAACAAAAATATCATCAAAATAGATGAAAAAGACTTGGCCGCTGAACTCAAACCTATCATTAAACAAAAGCCCAATCGCAAAATATTGGGCTTATTCCGTTTTCACTTGGGTGTTTACACCATAGCCGACAGAGGAAAAGACGGTCGGTTCAAGAGATGGGTGCGTAATACGATCGGTGAGGAGCCTGTTGTACTCGATTCTGCACTTACCGATAAATCAAGTGTACAGTTAAAACAGTATTTGCAAAACGAAGGTTATTTCAATGCAGTAGTGGATGATACCACTCGGTACAAGAAATCCCGAAAGGCGGATGTTACTTTCCAGATAACTACAGGCATACCCTACAACATTCGAAATATCACATATTTCATTGCTGACAAATCCATACGAAATATCATTCTAGAGGATACATCGCGATCTCTTGTAAAAACCGGAGGTATATTCAGAACTGGAAGCTTAAAGGATGAACGGTCCAGGATAACCAAGAATATGCGCAATCGTGGATACTACGAATTCAACGACTTCTACATTACCTACGACATTGATAGCTCACTTAACAGCAACCAAGCTGATATCATCATAAAAATTGCCGACCGACAAGGAAAGCTGGATAGTTCAAACTATGAAATGCACAGAGTCTTCCGTGTAAGGGATTTATTTGTGATGACCGACTACGACCCGCTAATTGTTGATCCAAAATCAGAAAGTGACACCACCTTGTTGTCACATTTTGCCATAGTGGGACGAACCAAAGAATTAAGGTACAAACCAACAGCGCTGGAACCACGCATATTCATAGAGAGGGATGACATCTATAGGGCAGATGAGACGGACCTCACTTACAGAGGGCTGAGTGATTTGGGGCTTTTCAGATTCATCAACATCCGCTTCGAGGCAGATTCTGTGCCCGACTCTTGTCAAGTCAATTGGGTAGATGGCAGGGTGATGCTTAGCCCAATGCCAAAACAGGATTATAAAGTTGAATTGGAAGGCACGCACAACGGTGGTAACTTTGGATTGGGCGTTAACTTCTCCTACCACAACAAAAATTTATCAAGAGGAGCTGAGTTTCTCGAATTCAGAATAAATGCGAAAGGTGAATCAGTTCCCAATTTTGTTGATGAAGTCACTGGCCAAGAGAAAGCACTTTTGCTGAACACTTTCGAAATTGGACCAGAGCTATCATTACGGATTCCCAGGTTCGTTTGGCCAGCCAGCCGTTATAATAAAAACAGATCCTCAAATCCCGCATCCATCTTCTCGGTAAGTTACAACTACCAAGTCAGACCCGAATACATAAGGAACCTGATGCAGCTTTCCATAGGTTTGGAATACCGTGAAACACGACAAAAAAGACATTTCATTTACCCAGCTGAAATCAACTATTCCGACTTCCTATTAAGCGACCGCTTCAGCGGAAGACTAGATGCGACAGGTGACCCAAAGCTCATCAACTACTACAGAAAATACATTATTACGGGTGGCAGATATACATATCTGTACAACACCCAGGAATCGGGTAAAATCAAGGACTTCATTTATCTTCGTTTTAATTTCGAGGTAGGCGGTAACTCCTCGCGACTTTACAATTTGATTGTGTCACCGGGTTACTCAGATACGAGCGTTTATAAATTTGTTGGCATTGAATATTCCCAGTTTGTAAGGCCTGATATCGATTTCAGGTATTACCAAGTTTTTTCAGAGAACGCGTCCTTAGTTTACCGGTTGAATGTGGGAGCAGGGTATGCTTATCTGAATTCCGATCAGATGCCCTACGAAAAGACCTTTTCTGCCGGTGGCGTAAACGATTTGAGGGCTTTTAGAGCTAGAACAGTAGGACCAGGATCTTTTATCAGGACAATAAATTTGCCTGCAGAGCAGCTTGGAGACCTTAAATTGAATGCGAATCTAGAGTACAGGTTTGATGTGTTTCGAATTCTGGAGGGTGCGTTCTTTTTGGATGCCGGAAATATTTGGAATATCCGCGACAGTGAAAAACAGCCAGGAGGACAACTTAAATCGGATTATTTTTTGAAGGAAATCGCCATCGGCACAGGTCTTGGAGTTCGATTTGATTTCAGCTTTTTTATTTTCAGGTTAGATGCGGGAATTCCCGTTAGAGATCCATCCAAACCGGAGGACTTAAGATGGGTGTTAAGAACAAACAAGTTCAATTCAGTGAATTACAACTTCGGTATCGGATACCCATTCTGATTTGGAAAACACTCCTCAAACGGTTGTGGTGGCTTGAAAATAAATTGCATACATCCATTTTTCAAACAATTAATTATCAATCCATAAACCCATAACCCATCCGGTTCAATATGGGCTTTTGGGTTCGATTTAGGAGTTTTGGGGTTCAACGATAAAATAATCCATTATGCTTTCTACCTCCCGGATCGAGGAATTGTTGGGCGACCAATCAAAAAGCCTTCTAAATCACAAATGTCAAACCATCTCCAAAGATCAACTGCATTTACCAGGCACTGATTTCATCGACCGTGTTTTCGCTCCCACAAACCGAAACAACCGAGTGCTTGCCAACTTGCATCGCATCTATAACACCGGGCGATTGGCCGGAACAGGGTACTTGTCCATTTTACCTGTTGACCAGGGAATCGAGCATTCGGCAGGCGCCTCCTTTGCTCCTAACCCAGCCTACTTCGATCCCGAAAACATTGTGAAGCTTGCCATCGAAGGTGGGTGCAATGCTGTTGCCTCCACCTACGGTGTGCTGGGCATGGTTAGTCGCAGATACGCTCACCGTATACCTTTTGTGGTGAAAATTAACCACAATGAATTCCTTTCCTATCCCAACAAGTTCGACCAAATCATGTTCGGTTCCGTTGATGAAGCTGCCGAAATGGGTGCTGCCGCGGTAGGAGCCACCATTTATTTTGGATCCAATGAATCCTCGAGGCAAATAGTAGAGGTTGCCGAAGCTTTTGAGAGAGCGCACGAACTTGGCATGGCCACTATCCTCTGGTGCTACCTCCGCAATAGCGGATTCAAAAAAGATGGTATCGACTACCATACTGCATCCGATTTGACCTCTCAAGCAAACCACCTCGGCGTTACTATACAAGCTGATATCATCAAGCAAAAGCTACCCACCAACAATGGAGGGTACAATGCCATCGCTTTCGGAAAAACTCATAAAAAGGTATACGAAAATCTGACCACAGACCATCCAATAGATTTGACAAGGTATCAGGTGGCCAACTGTTACATGGGAAGAGCCGGATTGATCAATTCAGGAGGCGAATCCAAGGGAGCCACTGATTTGGCAGAAGCCGTTGCCACAGCCGTAATCAACAAAAGGGCTGGAGGACAAGGCCTCATCTCCGGAAGGAAATCGTTTCAAAAACCACTCAAGGAGGGTATCGAACTTTTGAATGCCATCCAGGATGTGTATATGAACAAAGACATTACCATAGCTTAACGCATAATCCACAACAACCATGTCGTGGTTCAAAAGAATCAAAGAGGGAATCACTACCTCCACCAAGGAAAAGAAGGAGACACCTGAAGGCCTTTGGCATAAGTGTAGCTCCTGTAACTCCATCTTCCCCACCGAGGAGCATGCGGCGAACAAATATGTTTGTCAGAAATGCGGATTCCACGATCGAATCGGCTCGGAAGAGTATTTTTCAATATTATTTGACGATGGGCAATACACCGAATACAACGCCAATTTGGTGGCTGCCGATCCATTAAAGTTTACCGATACCAAGAAATACACAGACCGTTTAACGGACTCCATCTCCAAAACAGGCATGAAGGATGCTATCCGCTCCGCCTCAGGAATGGTCAATGGACATCCTTTGATGGTTTGTTGTATGGATTTCAAATTCATTGGCGGATCTATGGGTTCGGTAATGGGAGAGAAAATCGCCAGAGCCATCGACATCTGTATCGAGAAAAAACTGCCATTGATGATCATCAGTAAATCAGGAGGAGCCCGAATGATGGAGGCGGCCTTCTCCCTGATGCAAATGGCAAAGACATCCGCTAAGCTAACTCAGTTGTCGGAGGCCAAGCTGCCCTACATATCGCTGCTTACCGATCCAACCACAGGTGGGGTAACCGCATCCTTTGCCATGTTGGGTGACTTAAATATCGCCGAGCCCGGAGCATTGATCGCTTTTGCTGGCCCAAGGGTGGTTCGCGAAACCATCGGCAAAGACCTCCCAAAAGGCTTTCAAACATCCGAGTTCGTACTTGAACATGGATTTCTGGATCGAATTGTTAATCGTAAGGAGCTGAAAGACAGCGTTTCGCAGATGCTCACCTTTTTTACGAATTGATTTAGCAAAAGACTTGGCTAAACCGAGGTGAATCCCTATCTTTGCAATCCGTTTTAAAATTCATTATCAATCCAATACCCAAGATGCAACTCAGTTCAGAGGCCAAGAAAACCATCTTCACCAAATTCGGAAGTGCCGCTACCAACACTGGTTCAGCGGAAGCGCAAATAGCAATGTTCACCGAGCGTATCAATTCGCTCACTGAGCATTTGAAGTTACAAAAGAAGGACTACTCCACCCAACGCTCTTTGATCAGACTCGTTGGTAAGCGCCGTAGCCTTTTGGATTTCCTGATGAAGACCGACATCGCCCGTTATCGTAAGATCATCGGCGAACTCGGACTCCGGAAGTAACCCATGTTACCATAGAAACGATTCAACGAAGGCAATCTCCGCATTGCCTTTTTTCGTTTATTTCAATAGATGTTTAAAGATGTAAAAAGAGAGAGAACCATGTCACCAAACCCGATTACCAAAACTTTTCACCTCGCCGATGGCAGGACCATTTCACTAGAAACCGGAAAGCTGGCCAAACAAGCCGACGGATCCGTAGTAGTACGCATGGGCAACTGCATGTTGCTTGCTACCGTAGTATCAAACCCAAAAGCAAAAGATGGAGTTGACTTCCTTCCTTTGTCTGTCGACTACCAAGAAAAATACGCCTCCACAGGAAGATTTCCTGGTGGATTCTTCAAGCGCGAAGCCCGCTTGTCGGAATATGAAATTCTGATTTCCCGTCTGGTTGACCGCGCACTGCGTCCACTTTTCCCCGACGATTACCATTCAGATACACAGGTGATGATTTCTCTCATCTCCGCAGATAAGGATATTGCACCGGATGCATTGGCTGGACTTGCAGCATCTGCAGCACTTACCATCTCCGACATCCCGTTCAACGGTCCTATATCCGAAGTTCGTGTGGGTCGAATAGATGGAAACCTGAAAATAAATCCAACCATCAGCGAAACAGAAAAAGCAGACATCGACCTGATTGTTGCTGGAAGCATGAAGGATGTGGTGATGGTGGAAGGTGAGATGAGCGAGGTGTCTGAAGAAGAAATGGTGGAAGCCATCAAGTTCGCCCATGAAGCCATCAAAGCCCAATGTCAAGCACAGCTTGAGTTCAGGGAAATGACTGGCAGCAAACCGAAGCGCGAATACAGCCACGAAGTTCATGATGATGAGTTGCGCACTCGAGTACATCAAGCCACTTACCAGAAAGCTTATGATTTCGCAGCTCAAGGCAATGATAACAAGTCTGCCCGACGCGAAGGATTCAATGCCATACTCGATGCCTTCAAATCATCGATGTCGCCTGAAGAGCTTGCTGAAAAAGAAGGATTGGTCAACCGTTACTTCCACGATGTGGAAAAAGAAGCTGTGCGTACCATGATGCTTGACACCATGAAGCGTCTCGATGGTCGAACCACTACACAGATCCGTCCGATATGGACAGAGGTGGGATACCTTCCATCAACGCATGGCTCGGCCATTTTTACCCGAGGCGAAACCCAATCTTTGACAACGGTTACGCTGGGGTCTAAGCTGGATGAGCAAATCATTGACGGTGCCATGTTCTTTGGCATGAATAAATTCCTATTGCACTACAACTTCCCCGGGTTCTCTACCGGAGAAGTGAAACCAAACCGTGGAACTGGTCGTCGTGAAGTAGGTCACGGAAACCTGGCCATGCGCTCCATAAAGAAAGTTCTTCCTGGAGTTGAAGATTGTCCTTATACCATCCGTGTTGTTTCCGACATCCTAGAGTCGAATGGCTCCTCCTCTATGGCTACCGTTTGCGCTGGTTCGCTTTCGCTGATGGATGCAGGTGTGAAACTTAAGAGCTCTATCAGTGGTATTGCCATGGGCTTGATTACCGATGGCAAACGCTTCGCGGTACTATCCGATATCCTAGGCGATGAAGATCACTTGGGTGACATGGACTTCAAAGTTACCGGAACACGCAAAGGGATTTGCGCTACACAGATGGACTTGAAAGTGGATGGATTGCCTTACGACATCATGCTGCAAGCATTAAAGCAAGCCAAGGAAGGTCGTTTGCACATTCTCAACGAGATGGATAAAACCATTTCACAGCCTGCCGACGATTACAAACCCCACGCTCCAAGAATTGAGACCCTCATTATCGACAAGGAGTTCATTGGAGCCGTTATTGGACCTGGTGGAAAAATCATACAAGAGATGCAGCGCGAGACCGGTGCCTCTATCAGCATCGAAGAGAAAGAAGGTAAAGGTTATGTGGAGATTTCTTCCTCCGACAAAGCTTCTATCGAAGATGTGAAGCGTCGCATTCGTGCCATTGTAGCCGTTCCTGAAGTTGGACAAGTATATGAAGGCAAAGTCAGGTCGATCATGGCCTATGGCGCATTTGTTGAAATCCTACCTGGCAAAGATGGCTTGCTTCATATCTCCGAGATTTCCTGGGATCGCCTAGAGTCTATGGACGGAGTACTTAAAGAAGGCGAGATCATACCGGTGAAGCTCATTGAGATCGATAAGAAGACCAACAAGCTCAAGCTTTCCCGTAAGGTATTGCTGCCTAAACCCGAGCGAAAAGTAGAAGAGGGCGCACCTCGTCATGAGGGCGGCAAACCTCAGCGAAAAGCTCCTTCAGAAAATAACGATTGATATATTATATATGTAATGTTAACGAAAGCCCTTCCATATGGAAGGGCTTTTTTCATGGCTTGAAGCCTCCAGAAAGTTAAGAACCCGATATGAGTTGGGCTTATTTAAAAGGTTTTTTGATGAAAATGGGGTGTTTTCCATTCAAACCTTGCTATTAACAATTACTTAAATGCGTAAGAAATCCTGTTAAAAAGTACCCTTTTGATGGGCAATTGGGTCAAAAAGGTTAAAAAACCATCCATTTCCGGGCTTTTTCTTACAAAACGGATAAGTGATGTGCTGCAACAAGGTTCGGGTCAGCAAGTTAAAGGACCCAAAATCAACACAGCAACCATACATCACCATGAGACAATTAAAAATTACCAAGCAAGTAACGAACCGTGAAACGCAATCCCTAGACAAATACTTGCAGGAAATTGGCAAGCTCACCCTTCTGACCTCTGAACAAGAGGTTGATTTGGCTTGCCGCATCAAGAAAGGCGACCAAAAGGCGTTAGAGACATTAACCAAAGCCAATCTGCGATTTGTTGTCTCTGTTGCAAAGCAATATCAGAATCAGGGCTTGACGCTCGGCGATCTAATCAACGAGGGCAACCTTGGACTCATCAAGGCCGCACAGCGCTTTGATGAAACCCGTGGCTTCAAATTCATCTCCTATGCCGTATGGTGGATCCGTCAGTCGATTCTCCAAGCCTTGGCTGAACAGTCACGGATCGTTCGTTTGCCATTGAATAAAATTGGCTTCATCAACAAGATCAACAAGACCTTCTCACAGTTGGAACAGGATTTTGAGCGCGAGCCTACCCATGAGGAAATCTCTCAAGCGCTCCAAATATCTTCCGATGATGTGGTAGATACCATGCGCAGCTCCGGTCGCCATGTTTCCATGGATGCACCGTTCTTGCAAGGCGAAGACGGAAACCTCCTAGATCTTATTCCTGGTGAGGACATCCATTCTCCTGAAGTTGGGCTCATCAGCGAATCGCTGCGCCGCGAAATCGACAGAGCCTTGGGCACCTTGAGTCCTAGAGAAGCCGATGTGATCCGCCTCTATTATGGCTTATCGGAAACCAGCAACAACAACTCGATGACACTAGAGGAAATCGGTGAGCGCTTCGAACTTACCCGTGAGCGTGTGCGCCAGATCAAAGAGAAAGCTATTCGCCGACTCAAGCACACCTCCAGGAGCAAGATCCTCAAGACCTACCTTGGACAATAAGAAATCGATAGAAAAGTTAACCTCCTCCCCCCGGACAGGCCCCTCCTTGCGAGGGGTTTTTCTTTTTTAGCTAGGGTTGGAATCAACTTGAGACGAATCGGTTATATTTGTATTGCGATTGCTTTCTAGTCGCACCAAAGGCATTACCTAAAGCCAAAAGTTCGATGATTATTGCTCCCTCCCTCCTATCTGCCAACTTCGCCAATTTGGAAAAAGACATCCACATGGTGAATAACAGTCAAGCCGACTGGTTTCATATCGATGTGATGGATGGCGTTTTTGTACCGAACATCTCTTTTGGTTTCCCTGTGATGAAGGCCATCCACAAACATGCTCAAAAACCTTTGGATGTACATTTGATGATTGTGGATCCCGATCGTTATGTGCCTGCTTTCCGCGATGCCGGTGCGGATGTGATATCAGTACACATCGAGGCATGCACCCATTTGCATCGGAGCATACAACTCATCAAAAACGGAGGTGCTAAGGCTGGCGTAGCCATCAATCCGCACACTTCTATTTCGCTACTTAAGGATGTATTGGCAGATATCGACTTAATATGTTTGATGTCGGTTAATCCAGGTTTCGGCGGACAAAAATTCATCCATAACACTTACCAGAAAGTTCGGGATTTAAAGCAACTGATTGCAGAGACAGGCTCCAGCGCTTTGATTGAGATAGATGGTGGTGTTGACTTGAACAATGCCTCAAAGCTCAAGGATGCAGGTGCTGATGTCTTGGTTGCTGGCAATACTGTTTTTGGTTCCGAAGATCCCGTGGAAACAATTTCCAGACTTAAGAAAATTTAGCATTTAGACCAAGAATGCAGT
>JBKCHO010000103.1:0-24097 GCA_046302815.1 Bacteroidota bacterium
TGCGTTTTGCAGAAGATTGAATTCCTCATTCTCGTAAACAATTTTCTTTGTCAAGCCAAAACAGTTGAGTGGCTTTCCTTTCAAAGAAAAAACGGCTTGCAATGATACATCACGGGCAACCGTTATGGAACCGCTTGCGGAATCACCTTCAGTGATAAAAAGAGTACTGAGGATTCTGTCTGGATGTTTGGAGTCTAGGTGGATCCTGCAGTCGCGTAGTTTCTTGTTGTGCAAGTTGGCTTTTTTATCCTTTCGTTGGCAAGTTTTTTGATGCCGGCTATTTCCTTTCTTTCCCTTTCAGATTGCTGGATTTTCTTGAGCCAGGCATCAGCTGTTGCGGGATGCTTATGGAGATAATTGTCTAGTTCCTTCTTGATAAAATCATTGATCCAATTTCGCAATGATGGTCCGTTGGGGCGAGTTACTTGCGACCCCAACTTTGTTTTTGTTTGGGATTCAAATACGGGCTCCTGTATGCGGATGCTAATAGCAGCAGCAATGGAGGTGCGAACATCTGAGGGATCAAACTCTTTTTTATAAAACTCCCTAACGGTTTTAACGATAGCTTCTCTGAATGCAGCTTGATGAGTTCCCCCTTGCGTAGTATGCTGTCCATTGACAAATGAATAGTAATCCTCGCCGTAGGCCATAGTATGCGTGAACGCCACTTCGATGTCTTCTCCCTTAAGGTGAATTACCGGATAAAGGCTTTCATCACTCAGGTTATTATTCAGTAAGTCCAACAATCCGTTTTGTGAAGCGAATGGTGCTCCATTGAGATATACGGTTAGACCAACATTCAGGTAGCAGTAATTTTTAACCATCAATTCCACAAAGTCGTTACGGAATTGATAATCGCTAAAAATAGTATCGTCTGGAACAAATGAAATCAATGTTCCATCAGGCTCAGATGGTGCTTTCACTTTCTTTTCGGACTCGAGCACACCCTTGTTAAAAACTGCCAAAACGCTTTGGCCTTCCCTGAATGACTGTACCGTAAAGCGACCTGAGAGTGCATTCACCGCTTTAGTTCCCACCCCATTTAATCCGACTGATTTCTGAAAGGCTTGGCTGTCGTATTTTCCACCTGTATTGATTTTTGAAACACACTCTACAACCTTACCCAATGGTATTCCCCGTCCGTAGTCGCGTATATCGACTTGACCGTTGTGGATATTGATATCGATTTTCTTACCGTTGCCCATCACAAACTCATCGATGGAGTTATCAATGATCTCCTTTAGCAACACATAAATACCATCATCCCTGGAAGTTCCGTCACCAAGTTTTCCAATATACATACCAGGCCTTAGCCGGATATGTTCTTTCCAATCAAGCGATTGGATACTGGATTCATCATAAATGGCTTCCGTGGCTTTCTTTGCCATAAACTGAAAATGTTTGAATTAGGAATTCAAAATTAAGGAATCCTTCAGGGCGAATCGCTTTCCACCTCGAGCATCTCACCCTTGGTTTTTCACATATTGTTAATAACCCTAAACAAGAAAACCCGGCCAGAAAGGCCGGGTTTTCGAACACAAGAACCAGAAATCAAATTATCCTATCATTAAAAACTATTGTTGCTTGTGATGGTAGTGAACGGAACTTGTCACTTCACCACCTGTATCTTAGTGACTTCTGTAGTTTCACCAACTTTGTGGATGGTAAACATTTGAGGAGCGAACTGATCTAACCAGGCTTGGTTGAATTGTTCGGCTTGTTTTTCGAACAACATCCTTCCGCTCATGTCGAATACACGGTAAGTCTTGGTGCCCTCTTCAGAGTCTTCGAACATTTGACCGATACGATTGCCAGACAGCAATCCGATGGTTGAAGGAGCTCCGAAGCAATATGTTTCTCCGTTTATTATTGGGCGAGTGATTACCGAATATGTTTTACCAGACTGAAGGATATTGGCTGGAGCCTTCCTACTGCCGGGTGAAGTCATGTAGGTTACTACATTATTGGGATCAGACTGATCGGTAAATTTCATTTCATATGTAACAGGGTATAAGTATTCCAGAACTGTTCCAGCTGGAATGGAATCGGTAAGCTTGACATCCATTTTACCGTTAAAAAATTGTCCTACACCATTGGGCCTACGAATACCACGAAGCTCAACGGTATTGGAAACCCTAGCACAGACATCGTTGATTATAGATGTGTAAGAAACTCTCAAGGTGTCCAAGGAGGGTGTATTATTTCCGCCCTTGATCATAGGCCTTTCCAGTAATGAACCAGTGGCACCGGTGTTCCATGAAATCAAATCAAACCCTTGGTCGGCCTGCAATTTCACAGTGTCACCTTTGCAAACCCATAAATCAGTTAGCGCTGTGATGGTTGGAGGCTGCAAAACGGTGTAGCTTCCCGTAACGGTTCTTGAAACTAGAGCGCCATTGTTACCATTTCCATACCCCACCACAGTTAAAGTGTAAGTTCCTGAATTATTAATAGTAATGGAAGGTGTTGTTTCACCAGTGCTCCAGAGGTAACTTACAGGACCAAATGAGCTACCACTCACATCGAGACTCAGTTGCATGTTGTTGCACACATTTCCATTTCTTGGAAACATTTTGATGTTGTTCTGGGAGAACGATGTACCCGCTATTAGCAGGGCTGCGGCTGATAGAATTAGTTTTTTCATTTTTTTCTGGTTTTTAATGTTCAATTGAATTGTTTCTGTGTTGTGATACAAATATGCTGGGGTGCCACAACCCTTCATTACCGTTTTTTGGCGAAAACAGGCTGTGAAATGGCGAAATGGATGTTTTTTAATGACAAATGGATTTAGACCGGGTGGTTTAAAGAGCTTTTCCGATATGACCGACAACCTTTAATAAATTGTATTTCAATTATTTAAAGGTTTACTACGATTCATTGCCGCCTGTCAAGTGCAACCTCTGATAAAACTTGCCTAATTTTCAAACCTGAAGAGAAAACCAAAACAAACCCAAGAATTCATCTATGAATACATCCAAAAACACATCCTCATCCTCGATCCTGGTTCTCATATCCGTATTCTTTTTTTGGGGATTTGTGGCTGCCAGCAATGACATTCTTATTCCAGTATTCAAAGAGCAGTTAGGCCTTAAACAATGGCAAAGTCAAATGATATCATTTGCCTTTTATGTGGCCTACACTGTTGGATCAATCATATATTTCATGGCATCCAAAGCGAGTGGTGGGGATGTTTTGAACCGAATGGGTTATAAGAACGGTATCGCATTAGGCTTAGTGATTTCTGCCTTTGGAGTGCTATTGTTTTATCCTGCTGCAGAAACCTCCTCATTTGGATTGATGATTACCGGACTTTTCATAGTTGGTTTGGGATTCTCACTACAACAAACAGCAGCAAATCCATTAGCGATAAATATTGGTGATCCTAAAAAGGGTGCCCAAAGGCTGAGTTTAGCAGGAGGCATCAATAACATAGGAACAACCATTGGACCAGTGATAGTCAGTTTTGCCATCTTCGGATCTGTCGCCTCTGAAACCAAATTAGACTCACTTGCGTCGGTCAAAGTACCCTATCTTATATTAGGTGCGGCCTTCCTTTTGGTTGCCATTCTTTTCAAATTATCCTCGCTTCCGAACCACATAGATCAGGAAGATGAAACACAAACATCCAATGAGAAATCAGGATCAGCATTAAAGTTCCCACAGCTATGGATGGGAATGATTGCCATATTCCTTTATGTAGGTGTGGAAGTTTCAACTGCTTCAAACCTTCCGGAATACATGCGAATTCATCTAGGCACTGAAACCAAAGATGTTGCTCCATATATATCCTTGTTTTGGGCTAGCTTGATGATTGGCAGATGGACTGGTGCGGTGGGCTCATTTGATTTATCCAAAGGGTGGAAAAACTTTTTATCATTCCTACTTCCCTATGCCGCATTCGGTGTTTTCTTGTTAACCAATTTTATTGGCAATCATGACCTCACTCCTTTCTACATATATGCCTTTATTATTTTGATTATGATCGGTGCCGATATGATCAGCAGGGGAAACCCATCCAAGCAATTGCTTCTTTTTTCCATTTTAGGAATTGCGGCACTTGCTACAGGCATGCTTACTGAAGGAATGACTAGCGTTTATGCTTTTATCAGTGTCGGGCTCTTCTGCTCTACCTTATGGCCTTGCATATTCACATTGGCGATTGCTGGTCTTGGAAAGCATACAAATCAAGGCTCGGGACTTCTGATTATGATGATTATGGGAGGTGGCATCGTATCCTTATTGCAGGGCTGGTTAGCCGAGGATCATTTGCTTGGTATCCGATGGAGTTACCTTGTAGGAGTAGCCTGTTTCGCATATTTGGCCTTCTATGGATGGAAGGCCGGAGACCTATTAAGAAAGAAAGGAATAACTTACAACGAGGCTGGAAGCCATTGAAATCGATTTTATGTCTACGAAAAAATCCAGAAGAGAGTTCATAGCTCAATCTGTTGCCGCTACGGCCATTGCGCCCATCTTATTAGCCAACAAAACAGAAGGCATGTCAATGCAATCAAAAAATGTTCCGATTGTCATTTCCACTTGGAATCATGGATTAGCTGCCAATGAAGCAGCATGGTCCGTACTTTCCAAAGGAGGCAAAGCCTTGGACGCCGTGGAAGCGGGTGTTCGTGTAAGCGAGTCGGATCCAGAGGTAACTTCTGTAGGCTATGGTGGAACACCAGACCGTGACGGTCGGGTTACACTGGATGCCTGTATTATGAATGAAAATGGCGACTGCGGATCAGTAGCATGCTTGGAACATATAATGAATCCGATTTCGGTTGCACGATTGGTAATGGAAAAAACCCCACATGTGATGTTGGTTGGCGAGGGAGCGCTAAAATTCGCATTAGAACAAGGATTCAAAAAAGAAAACTTGCTCACAAAAAAAGCAGAGGAGGAATGGAAAGAATGGCTGAAAACAAGTCAATACAAGCCCATTATTAACATTGAAAACCACGACACCATCGGCATGCTGGCTTTGGATTCCAAGGGAAATATCAGCGGAGCCTGTACTACCAGCGGACTTGGTTACAAGATGAGTGGCCGAGTTGGCGACTCTCCCATCATCGGTGCTGGTCTATATGTTGACAATAGCGTAGGTGGGGCCTGTGCTACAGGATTAGGTGAAACCATTATACGGCAGTGCGGTAGTTTTTTGATTGTGGAACTCATGCGACAAGGGATGAATCCTACGGATGCATGCAAAACTGCAATAAATCGGATTGTAAAACACGAAAAAAACATCCAAGACCTACAAGTAGGTTTCATTGCCATCAACAAGGAAGGTAAAATAGGATCCTATGCAATCCACAAAGGATTCAATTACGCGCTTCACGATACACAGGGAAACCGACTTATAGATTCAAAACACCACCTATAACGATATTTTACATGCATTTGAATTCGATTGCCAAAACAATACAAATTCTCCTACTTTCCACTTTCGGGTTTACTACCATTGCAAAAGGGCAGCTAAAGCCAGCCGAGAGTGTTGACCCGTTTATTGGCACAGACGGTTTTGGCCATACATTTCCCGGAGCCACCACACCTTTCGGCATGGTACAATTAAGTCCAGATACAAGGACAACAGGTTGGGAGAATTGCTCAGGCTATCACTCATCCAACAAAACAATTATTGGATTCAGCCATATGCATTTGAGCGGTACAGGTGCTGCAGATTTAGGCGACATCATGTTCATGGCAACTATTGGCAAGCAAATACGCCCAGGCAAAGAAGACTCACCCTTGAGTGGATATCGTTCTTCATTCAAACATGATTCCGAAAAAGCAAATCCTGGCTATTACTCAGTCATGTTGGAGGACCATAAGATTCTTGCCGAGATGACGGCCACAACGCGTACCGGTGTACAACGATATACATTTCCAACTAGTGATAGCGCCTTCGTGATATTGGATTTAAATCATGGCATTGAAGATAAGACCACCGAAACCTTTCTATATGTGGTAAACAAAAACACCGTTGCCGGATACAGACGATCTAAGGGCTGGGCCAAGGACCAAATCATTTACTTCCACACAGAGTTTTCAGAAGAATTCAATTCATATGGGATATACAATACCAAATCTGAACCATTAAACGGAAATTCTCAAAATATCAAAGAAGGCTTGATTGGGGCATTTCAATTTAAGACCAACAAGGGCAGACCCATATTGATCAAAACCGGCTTATCCACTGTAAGCATTGAAAATGCAAAATTGAATCTCGATGCTGAATGCAAAGGTTGGGACTTCGAAAAAACAAAAGCTGATGCCTTTGACATGTGGAACCGTGAGCTTTCTAGAATAGTAATTGAAGGAGGCACCAAATCGCAACAGTCCATTTTTTACAGCGCACTATATCACTGCATGATCCACCCTAACACCATGTCGGATGTGGATGGCCGATACCGTGGCATGGATGGACAGGTAAACACCATCACCAACGGTCAAATGTATACCGTATTTTCACTTTGGGATACATTTAGGGCACTGCATCCCCTATTCACCATTATCGACCCTGCAAGGGCCCAAGAATTTGTCCGATCTATTTTATTAAAGTTCAAAGAATCGGGAACACTACCTGTTTGGGAATTGGCAAGTAATGAAACAGGATGTATGATAGGATATCATTCGGTCCCTGTAATAGTAGACAGCTATATGAAAGGGCTAAAGGATTTCGATACAACATTGGCTTTGAATGCATGTATGAAAAGTGCCATGATGGATCATTTAGGCTTAAATCACTACAAAAAGCACGGCTATATCCCAGCCGATAAGGAAAACGAATCTGTTAGCAAGACATTGGAATATGCTTATGATGACTGGTGTATTTACAAAATGGCTGAAAGTATGGGTAAAAAAACGGAGGCTTCCATTTTTGAAAAAAGAGGCAAATACTTTCTGAATGTTTTCGATAGCCAATCCGGATTCGTTAGAGGCAAAAAAAACGGCAACTGGGTCACTCCTTTCGATCCTTATGAAGTAAGTGGGATTTATACTGAAGCCAATGCATGGCAATACAATTTTTTCGTTCCGCACGATATTCCGGCGATGATTGAATTATCGGGTGGGATTGCCAATTTCACAAATAAGCTAGACTCTCTTTTCAGTGCAAGCACCAAATTGACGGGAAGATCACAGCCAGACATCAGTGGATTGATCGGGCAATACGCACATGGAAATGAACCAAGCCATCACATGGCTTATCTCTTCAACTACTCCGAAAAACCATATAGAACCGCAGACATTACAAGCAGGATCATGAACGAGTTCTATACTACGGGAAGAAACGGACTTATTGGGAATGAGGATTGCGGACAGATGTCGGCGTGGTATGTTTTTTCTGCACTGGGAATTTATCCCACATGCCCAGGAAATAATCTTTATGATATGGGAACTCCCCTTTTCAAAAAAGCGACAATACAACCAGGTAATGGGAAAACAATTACCATAACATCAAACAAAACTAAATCAGAGGACATTTATGTTGAATCAGCCTATTTAAATGACCGAGCTAGTCAATTGCAGATTGACCATAAGGATTTGGCAAAGGGAGCTAATATCAGTTACAATATGACCTCGGAAAAATCCAAACACCTCAAGCTGGCAGACAACAACAAAACCGACAGCATTAACACAGTCATGATTCCTTATTTAGAAAGTTGCGAAAAATCATTTTTTGACTCCTGTTTAGTTGCAATGCATTGCCCTACAAAAGGCGCAGAAATCAGATTCACCAGAGATGGCAGCGAACCCACAAGGAAATCGGAATTATTTACAGCCCCATTCTATTTGAAAGAAACAACCAAACTCAAAATGATTGGTTATAAGAATGGATTTACAAAAAGCACCATTGAAGAAGTGGACTTCATTCGATTACCCTACCGAAAACAAGTCAATTATAAAAACGAGTACAGCCATAATTATACAGGAGGAGGGAAAAATGGGCTTGTGGATGGTATCAAAGGAGAACCCAATGCATTCGGGTCGTGGCAAGGCTTTTGGGGTAAAGATTTTGAAGTGGTAATAGACTTGGGAGAAATTCGCGATTTCACAAAAATAGAATCGACCTATCTGCAGCAATACCCGTCTTGGATTTGGCTCCCTGCATCCGTTACCTACTTCATTTCCGATGATGGCAAGAACTTTAAAGAGGTGTTCAGCAAGAAGAATAACACCAGCAAAGACAAAGAAGGCTCTTTCGTTGAACCCTTTATTTACAAAGGATCCAATAAAGCAAGATTTGTTAAAGTGGTGGCCACCAACATGGGCAGTTGTCCGGAATGGCATCCCGGAGCTGGCAACCCATCATGGATATTCATTGATGAAATATCCATTGATTGATGACCACCACAAAATTAAATCAATCACTGAACCCTGGAGGGAAATAGAACATCTATATCCGTTTCACCAGGTGTTTGAGTGCCATCTTTAACTCCAGGCTGGTGCTTTAAAATGATATTGGAGGTTCCGACAGAAGTGGAGGCAGTCACCCATTTTGACTGCAAACCAATGCCGAGACCATTTGCATCGAAATCCAATATGTTGGTTGATATGTTTACAGTGGAATGGCTGAAGAAGAACATATGATCCACACCCTCTTCAAAAACCTCATTTGATATGGTATCGATTGGACTCTTACTTTCATCCAAAAGCAAAATGGATACATTAAATGTTTTTTGTGCTTGCAATTTGATGGTATCTATTTGAGCAGAATTGCCACCCTCTCCATCCAAATCACGCCATTCAAAGGTTTGTTCGGGAAGCACTCCTGCAGAATCTACAAATACCAGTTTGACGGTGGTTATCAATTCCGATTCATTGGAGTCTCCCGGGTTATTGGGATTGGTGTCATCTTTTTTACAGGCTACAAACATGAAGCCTATGAACATAATTGTCAGTATTGATTTTTGATATTTTTTCATGATTGATTTTTTTAGAATTTAATAAACAATAATTAAAACGGTATTCCTTCTTTGCGTTCAACAGAACCAAAGGTTTTCCGGATTCTAATGGTGAAGTTAATACCTTCCTCATCGGCAAAGTACCGGTATCGGTTCAAGTAATCACGGTAAGTATGGTCAAGGATATTGTCTACCGAAATCGACAACTGCAGTGGATGACCTTTAATGATTCGTTCATATCCGAACTCATAATTCAATAAAAGATATCCTTGGGGAGCAGCTATATAATCGTTTGAATCTCCTTTATTCTGCCTAAAAACATATTTCGCATTCAATCCAGTATTCCATTGCTGCATTCTATCCAACGACCACCTGGTCCAATCCAATCCTAAATGAATCCGGTCAGAAGGAATTAATGAAACCCAAGAGTCGTTGGAAGTATTTCTTGCACGAACCGATGATACTCCTGATTTTACCTCGACTGCGGGACTTATACGCTTTGAGACATTTGCATCCACTCCATACAAATCCACATTTCCCTGATTATACCTGAAGGTGGGATAAGCACCACGGATGGTTAATGTGGCAGGTTTGACTGGCTGCAAATAAATAAAATCGTCATAACGGTATCCATAAGATGATAGATCAAAGTTCCATTGGTTTGAAGATTTCAATTTGAATGTTAGTGTAGTGCCAACAGACTTTTCTTCATTCAATTCAGGATTGCCAATTTCCACTGACGATGCTCCATGATGAAGTCCATCACTAAACATTTCGTTAACCCCTGGTGGACGCCAACCGGTACTGATGGATAATCTTACAGAAAGTGAATCTGTGGGCTCATACAATACACCAGCCTGACCTGATAAAGATTGGTAATTGAATTGGCTCTGCTCAACAATATTGTTTTTTCTGAAATACACATCCAATGACCTGGTGTCAAATCGAGCTCCAGACTCAAAAGTCCAACGATTGACACTCCATCGCTCAAAAATAAAACCGCCAAACCCTAAGTTCTCATAATTAGGAATGAACATACGCCCCTCGAATGTATTAGCCTGTTGCATCAAACTGAATCCAATCGTGCCGTTAAAGCCGAAATATGGAGTGTGATCCCAAACCAATTCACCCGATTTGGAAGTGATTTCATAATTGAGCTCCGGTTTCATTGGCTCAGTACTATCGAAATCCTTGTCAAACTCTTCACGCAAGTTATATTGACGAGCCAAATTCAGACTCAATCGACCCAAGTCGCCAACAGGTGCTGAGGTTGACAATTTAAACAACTCATGGGTGATTGATTGATAAGGCCTTTGAATATTGTAAGTAAAAGCTCTTTGCTCCAAGGGCTCGTCCCGCACAAAGGCCGCTTCAAGATCCGTCAGATTGCCAATATGGGAACCGGTGAAAATTCCAACCTTGCTGTTGAATTGACTGTAAAACGCATTCAATTGTACATCTTCGGAATTCCATCCTGCCGACCAACTAAAATTATCTTCAGTGTATCCAGTATTTTGCAATAGATATGTTGGCGTTCTCACATCTCCTGCCTTTTTCGAAGTCCCTTGCAATCTAAAACCCAGATTCTTCAATTTTTCTGGACTGAATTGAAGTGCTCCAGAAAGTGCTCCAGCCCGTCCTGAACTGGCAAAGGTTGAATTGAACTCGCCGCCCCAACCATCACCGCTAGGCAACAATGGGGTTTCAATCAAAACAACCCCAGCAATGGCATCTGGTCCATATCGAACCGATGCAGCGCCTTTAATTACTGTAATTCGTTTTGCGATGAAGGGATCAATTTCAGGCGCATGTTCATTTCCCCATTGCTGTCCTTCCTGACGAATACCATTATTCAAAATGAGTACGCGATTTCCAGTCAAACCATGAATCATGGGCTTTGCTACTGATACGCCTGTCTTGAGCGATGTAACGCCTTCGACTTGCTCCAATGCATCAGCGAGATTACCTCCAGACACCTTTTGAAGATCCCTACCTTGTATTTCAGTAATAGGTAAAAAGGGTTGATATTCCATTCGGTTCCGGACTACAATAATCTCTTGCAGTTCATTATGCCGATGTGGCAATTCAAACTCCAATATTGTGTCACCAAGTATAGTAAAATGAAAATCCATTTTCTCACAAGCTAGGTGGGAAACAGACAACTGAATATCACCTGGACAAACCTTGAATAAATCAAACCTTCCTTTTTCATCTGCCATTACTCCACCCGATTTTCCTTTGATCGCTACGGAAGAAAAGGGCAATGGCTCTCCCGTATCGGCATCTCGAACAAATCCTGTGATTTTGAAATCACATTGTGCGAAAGTGCTAATGGAAAAGGCAATGAAAAAACAAACGGTTAATATACCTTTGAATGGCAAAGGGTATCTCATTAAAGCGATTGGGGTTAAAAAATAAAGACAAGCAACCCGAGTCTAAACATGACTAAGACTGCCGTAAATGGCCCAAAAAAAAATCAAACCCAAGAAGGAGGGCCACGACCAGAACAATCGAACAGGTCGTTGGATATAAATAATGTTTTGAAATTCGATACTTGGGATAAGCAAGCATGCAAGGCTATTTGAAAAACCTGTTGCGACCACAACTCAGCTGATGATGGCAGCAGGTGATCACATAAATCGCAACTGTTCTCAGTTTGGTGAAAATGTTTCTCATCAACTGCTAGGCAATGAAAATCATCCTTGTGCCCAAAACTATGCCATGCCGAATATGCTTGCGGAAAAACAAACAGCGCAAGAAGCGAAGCAACAACGATATGGTTTCTCAAAAACCTCATTTCCACAAATTTAATAAAAACAAATTGAAATCTGCCGCGGATATAATCGACTGTCAAACAATTGGCAACGATTTATATCCATTTTTAAAAGTAGTTATCAGATTCATCCGTTGATGTATATTTACAGTACAGAGTGTCGCTAGAAATGATCAGGTTTCACATTAAATTCCTCGTTGTCTTAATCATTGCATTTTGTCCACTATGGTTAATGGGACAAAACACATCACCGAGAATCGTGGCAGGCCTAACCGCAGGTTATGCTGTACCCGTAGGTGCTTTTTCACAAACAGATTTCAATGACCCTAAATCGGGCTTTGCCGAAGATGGGGTTGTTTATGGTTTGCATGTGCTTTACAAGCTTGAAAAGAATTATGGAGTTTGTGGATCCATTCGAATGGGAGAGCACCCGTTGGATGTGAAAGCTTTGGCAAATGGATATGCTACCGTTGCCGGTGGAAAATTCAATGTAAGTTCTACACGGTGGACTCGTACAGATACATATGCAGGAGCATTTGTTAGTATACCAATCAATCGTCTCCATATCGATGTAAAATTGACCCCTGGCATCACAGCTTTCAACTATCCTGAAATTGTTGCACAATCCGATCAAATAAGTTTAAAGCAATCCGGAGCAAGCGTAAAATCAATCGGATTTTGCGCCGGAATTAACATACGGTACACCATTTCGAATTCATTCACCGCCATGGTTCAGGCTGAAACCATGAGAAACAAGCCTCAATTCAAGGTTGATGTTGAGTTTAACGGGGTAAAGGAAGTTTATGAAGTTGATCAACCCTACTCTATTCATTCCTTCGGAATAGGCTTTGCCTACAATATACCCTAGTCTCTTGAAGCAGCGCGCTTCAAACGATCATTGACGGCTCTGAACAAGCCAAAGTCTGGCATCTCTTCAGCAACAATAATCGCATATTTTTCATCATCCAAAATACGCAAAACCCTGAATAGGTTTCTAGCCGCTTCCGTGTCGTCACCAGATATTGACAATGGTACAACATCAAATCCTGAAACCGGCGAAGTGTCTTTAGCCGTGATGTATGCACCCCGCTTTCCGAGCAGTTTTTCGATATAATCAACAGGTGAACCAATAACCAAAGGAACCCTTGGTGCGTAATGACTCTTCAACATTCCGGGAGCAGAGGGATTAGATGATGATATAGCATTAACCGTGACCTCCCCTACTACTTTCCGTATAGATTCAACTTCCAAACCTCCAAGCCGATAAATGATAACACTATCCCCATCAAACCCAACAATTGTTGACTCCAATCCTACTTCACATGGTCCACCATCCAGAACGAATGGAATCCGTCCCTTGAAATGATGGATTACATGAGATGCATCGGTTGGGCTAACATAACCGAAAGGGTTTGCACTTGGTGCTGCAAGGGGAAAATCGATAATAGAAAGTAAGGCTTGCGTTGTTGGATGAGAAGGCATGCGTACCGCCACATGTGGCAAACCGGAGGTTACTAAATCAGGAACTTTATTCGTTTTAGGCAACAGAACCGTAAGAGGACCGGGCCAAAATGCTTCTATTAATAGGTTGGCCTTGGGTGGTATTTCGGATATCAAACCCCTTAAATTGTAGGATTGAGATACATGTACAATCAAAGGATCGAAAAAGGGACGACTTTTGAGTCTAAATACCTCGGAAACGGCATATTCATCAAAGGCGTTACATGCCAAACCATATACGGTTTCCGTAGGAATTGCAACCACCTGACCGGATTTCAGAAATTCGGCAGCGACCGTAACATCTGAATCACAAATGGTATCAAAATTCCGCTCTTGCGCCATTTGATTTACATGGAGTTTAACGATGAAAAGAACCTATTGAATTGGAAGTAGATTTCCTGGAACAAGTGGCCATGAAAGCAGGAAAATAGCGATCTACCGGATTGCCCTCGCCCCAAATATCCTCAAACATATCCACCAAAAACATACCCGCATCCAATTGACCTTTGATATGGGCGGTTAAACTATGACCATAGACCAAGGGCTCGTTGGCATCTAAAAAATGTTTCAATTCGACATCGTCCAGAGATTCCAAGTCGCTGTATGGCTGCGAGTACTTCAATCTAAAATCACCCTTTTCAGCCTTAAAAATATCAAACAAGTAATAAATCGGTTTTACAAATCCAGTCATAAAAATTCCACCTGGTTTTAAAACCCTTCCAACTTGTCCGTACACTTGAGCAACATTGGGAACAAAGCCTGTTGAGCAAGGATTGAAAACAGCATCAAATGAAGAATCGCCAAGTGCGGATAAATCATTCATATCCCCGTGTACACATTCCACATCCAAGCCAAATTTTGTGCATGTATTTTTGTCCGCTTCCAATTGCATCTCAGAATTATCAAAAGAAACAACATGGTATCCGGCAGCAGCCAGCAAAGGCACCTGCTGTCCACCACCACTTGCCAATGCCAAAATTCGAGAACCTTTGGAGGGATACCAATGGATTGGCACATGCCTGCAAGGTGTTAACACCAATTCCAAATTGCCGCTACGAGCTTTAGACACGGCGTCATCTCCAAAAGGGACCGTCCATCGATTACCTTTTTGGGATAGCGAGTTCCAAGCTTGTCGATTATGTGTTAAAAAGTCAATGTTTCTATCCATTCGTTCAGTGATCATGCTCAGGAACCTGAAGCGTTCTTCTTTGAATCAAATCGAGTTCTTGCCTTTGCTTTTCTATTTGGGATGGACTGGGGGTCCAGTTTGTCAATGCATCCAAATCTGGTTGTCCAGCCATTACCCATGCACTATACCACAAGGATGCAGTAAGGCGAATGGAAGACTCCATTCTGCGTTCCACCATGCCATCCAATACTTGCTCATACTGAAGTGCGAAATTAGCAGCATACACCTTAACAGCATTTGATCCTCTGAGTTCGTAATTGAATTTCATATCGTCCTGGGTAGCTTTCGTAACCAACCTTTCAAACAAAAATACGGAATCCAAAGCTTGATGGCTCTGCTTAATCACATTCCATATGGCGTCCAACGGATCAGAAACGAAAGAACACCTACCAGGCACGAGACTATAACCATGCATGGAAAGTTCGGGAATACGAGATTCCCACAAGCCATGGATACCATGCTGGTTGGTGAATTGACCATTGTAGTTGGAGGTGCAATGCAAAGGGACATGTGCATCTCCAACATAATGCCCCAAGTCGGATGCATATCTGAGAATTTTCATGACATCCTTGCTTTGGAAAGCATCCAACAGCCGGTGATAGGTCTTCACCACATGCCAAGGAACAATTCCATGAGCCATCAATGTATCCTCGCTGAACAAGGCAACAGCATCACGCCAATGTTCGGGAATACTATCAAACGGCGCAAGACCATACCGATCCAGGTCAATATAGTGACACGCCGCCTCTCCCTCAACCGCATATCGTCGTTTGTCGGGATCTACTGCATGCGATGAGATGTAATCGGAATGATACTTGAAGAAACCAAGCATCGGCGCTGGCAGACTGAATACAGCTAACCTATTGATTTGCTGATGAGCCAAAAAACCCCAAGGAAACGATTGAAATGGGGAAAGAAAAACCAACGAAATTAAAATGATAAAAAAACGCATCTGAAATAAATGAAAAATAGTAAAGCTTACTTCACATTAACCAATGCTGAGCCTTTCAAAACAGGCACAACATCGGTTTGGTTGGGAATCAAACAAAATTCCACATCCTTCTCTATCTGAAGTGCGGCCAACCGATGCCTGTGTGAAGATTGCTCCAAAAAGCCAAGCAAATCGGTTTTAGCCAAATCATAAAGGCATTGAGCGGCAATGGCCGAATCACGATGATCGGTATAATCAAATAGTCCTTTGAGCTTATCGACCACTGCACCTGCAAAAAGAGTGTCTTCCAAATTGAACGAATTCTTCCAGCCTGAACATAATAAAACCACATTTTGATTTTCAGAAAGAAGCCATTGACACAAGGCATCCAAATTCAAAAAAGATCCTACAACAATGGAATGTGCACCATCGGCCGCCTTGATTGCCTGGGTACCGTTCGTAGTGGTTAATGCTATGTCACGGTTTTTGATGGATGCATCCATGAAGCTGAATGGCGAGTTTCCCAAGTCGAAACCATCAACACGCTCGCCTTTACGCTCTGCTCCGACTAGGTAACCTTTTTCCCTATATGCCATGCTTTCCTCTAGCGTTGCTACAGGAACGATACTCCTTACTCCATTGGCAAAAGCCACACAAATGGAAGAAGTTGCCCTCAACACATCAATAACTACAACAATAGACCCTTTGTAGTCATAAAGTGGCAATAAAGCAGGCGAAAAGCAAACATCAATAGTTCGTTTCATAGTTGAATTAATGATGCAAATTTACCAATTCATCAACACCGAATCTCAAGGAATATCAAGACTTGTAAAAGGGAAGCTTGACTACTTTGGCCTTCAAATGCTTATCGCGGATGGAGATGAGAATTTCTGAGTTTTCGGCAGATAATGCAGAGGGAATGTAAGCGAGTCCAATAGCCTTACCCAGACTTGGAGATTGCGTACCTGAGGTAACTTTCCCAATCACATTGCCAGATCCATCTACCACAGGATAATCATGCCTTGGAATACCGCGGTCGATCATCTCAAAGCCTACCAGTTTCCGAGCCAGTCCATCCTCCTTTTGCTTTTTCAAGGCAGCAGAATTGGTGAATTCCTTGGTGAATTTGGTAATCCAGCCTAGTCCAGCTTCCAAAGGTGAAGTCGAATCGTCAATATCGTTTCCATACAAGCAAAAACCCATCTCCAAGCGGAGAGTGTCTCTGCAACCCAAACCAGCAGGCTTAATTCCGTAAGGTGCACCAGCCTCCATGACGGCGTTCCAAATGACTTCTGCATGTTGGTTTTCGAAATAGATTTCGAACCCACCAGCTCCGGTATACCCAGTAGCAGATACAAGGATATTTGGACAACCAGCAAATTCCCCTTTGGCAAAAGTGTAATATTCCATGGAGGCAAGATCCATATTTGTCAATGGCTGAAGCGCTTTGGCAGCCAGTGGGCCTTGAACCGCCAACAAGGATGTTTTATCAGAAATGTTATGCATCTCCACACCATCGGTGTTCCTCTGGGAAATCCAATTCCAATCCTTCTCAATGTTCGAGGCATTTACTACAAGCATATAAGAGTCGGAAGTCATACGATATACAAGTAAATCGTCTACGATTCCACCATTTTCATTGGGGAGGCATGAATATTGAACCTTTCCATCAAAGAGTTTAGACGCATCATTGCTTGTTACGCGTTGAATCAAATCCAAAGCACCAGGCCCTTTCAAAATGAATTCCCCCATGTGGGAAACATCAAACACTCCAAGTTTGGTTCTAACAGTTTCGTGCTCGTCGTTAATACCTGTGTAGGACACGGGCATATTATATCCGGCAAATGGTACCATTTTGGCACCTATTTTTTCATGAATGTGGGTAAGGGCAGTATTTTTCATTTGGATTTTGGATTTTTAGGCTGGGCGAGCATTCCTTCGAATGCCTTCAAATAATTTTCTTTTTGTGAATGGACAGAATATTTATCGATGACGGTTTGGCGGGCAGCTAGTCCCATAGACTTTCGCGAATCAGCATCATCAATCAGACTTGATATACATTTAACCCATTCCTCATCTGTGGATGCCAGATAACCATTGGAACCGTGTTGTATGATTTCAGAATTGACTCCAACAGGTGACATCACTGCAGGTATGGCTAGAGCCATGTATTGAAGACCTTTCAACCCACATTTCCCCTTGGACCAATCATCATCTGGAATAGGCATTATGCCAATATCAAAGGAAGACAAATCATGCAACTCAGTTTGTTTAGTCCAAGGCTTACCTACAATTCCCAACTCTTCATTGCGATAGCTTCCATCTCCGATGACCCGTATTTCGATGCGACTGCCAAATTTCGATTTAAGTGTTCTGAGGAATGGAACCGCCAACTCAAAATGTTTAATGGTAGTAATGCTCCCACTCCAGCCAATGACCACTGAGTTGCCGGATTTGTTTACATCTGTTGGCTTATACTCATCTGTGTCAATCGTGGTTGGTATGATTAACACATTGCTGTTGAAGCGCGATGCGTAATCAAAAAGGTATCGATTTCCAGCGATGACCAAATCGCTGTAAGCGATTATCCTTTCCGTTTTGCTGGCATCCTTCAACCATGCAAATGATTTATTGCCCTCGGAAACATCATGATTCCAAATCGCATCATCAAAGTCAAATACCAACCTGGCTTTACTTTTGGAAAATCGTTTTTCGAACCAGGAAGACCCTGTCATAAAAGCCTCTCTTTGCACGAAAACAATGTCGTATCGGCTGATATGAGTCAGATCGACAATCCTCTTGAAAGCACTTTTGATGAAGATAAAAGCTTTCCGAAACAGGTTTCCGGGCGCATAAAAAACCTTGTCATCTGCCTGACTAATCAAATACGAAAAATCATAGTCATAACCTCTTGATTGTAGAAATTCAAGATATTGTTCGAACCTGAACCGCTGAGAGGGCGACCGATCTGGACGATGTTGTGCAATGAAAAGAATCCTGGGCATTTTCAGTCCTCAAGCCATACAGAGGGTAGCTTTTCTGTAATTTCTATGTTACTGAATTTTGAACTTTTCCTAATCCCTGAGTCTTTAGCCCATGAAGCCATTTTGGTGAGTCCATCGAGTAACGAAAGCGGTTCCGATGTATTGAAAACCCTGCGGATTTTGGAGTGGTCTGAGTGTGCGTGAAGGACTTCATTCCTTGCGGGAAGATGCCGAAGTTCGCCTTGTATACCCATTGCCTTCATGGTTGTTTCGGCAAGTTCGTTGACAGTAAATTCTCTATCGGCACCCACATTGAAAACCTGGTTGTAGGCCTGTGGTACATTGACGGAGTTTGCGATATATGGCGCCACATCTCCTATGTAGCTGAATGCACGGGTTTGGGAGCCATCTCCGAAAACAGTTAATGGTTTTCCTTGCATAAGTTGATTCATGAAAATACCTACCACATTTCGATACCTGTCGCCGAGATTCTGGTACTCTCCATAGACATTATGAGGCCGGAAAATGATGTAATTCAATCCAAACATCTCATGTGTACAACGCAAATCCTGCTCCACGGCCAATTTGGCAATCCCATAAGGATCTTCAGGCATAGGAATGGTTTCTTCAGTCATGGGTGGCTTTGCAGCTCCATATACGGCAATGGATGATGTAAAAACAAAACATTTGACCTTGTGCTTTACCGATTCATTGATGAGAATGACACTTCCGATAAGATTATTGTTGTAGTTGAACCGTTTGATGAAATGACTCAGTCCTTCTGCCGCGTAGGCAGCGAGGTGGTACACATAATCGAAGTGGTGTTCTGCAAAAAGTTTTTGCACCAATTCGGCATCAGTGATGGATCCGTGGACAAATACAGCAGCTGGATTAACATTTTCGCGAAAACCTCCGCTTAGATCATCAAGTACAACCACCTTGTGACCAGCAGCAATAAGTTCGTTGGTAACATGAGCGCCGATAAATCCGGCACCGCCGGTGACTAGAGAAACAGCCATTGAATCAGGTTTATGGTCGGCAAAAGTATAAAAAACGATTTACAGGACACGATTCAGTCTAAACCTTGAACCTTGAATATCAAACTGTTGAATAATTAGGGAAAAGATGACTTATCCGTGAATGGTCTCCTTGTTACCAAATCCCTGGATGATTTCGCCTTCATAATTGAGCCACTCTTGCCATCTTTTGTCCACATCTACAGATTGGGCAAACCTCCTAGCGAAACCAATAAAAAGCGTGTAGTGGTTGGCTTCGCTGACCATCAACTCATGATAAAACGATGCCAATTCTTGATCATCGATATGTTCGCTGAGAACCTTAAACCTCTCGCAGCTGCGAGCCTCGACCATAGCAGCAAACAACAATCGATCTACTAGATTCTCTTCAGGGGTTCCGCCCTTGATCATAAATGCGTAGAGCAAATTCACATAATGGTCTTTTCGCTCGCGACCTAAAACATATCCTCTTTTTTTGATCATTTCGTGAACCATCTGAAAATGAGATAATTCCTCCTGACTTAACCGAATCATTTCCTCTACTAATTCAGAATGTTCGGGATATCGAACCACAATTGAGATGGCATTACTGGCTGCCTTTTGCTCGCACCATGCATGATCGGTTAAAATCTCCGGAATGTTTTTCTCAACCACATTCCTAACCCATGATGAATCCGTTACCAACTTAAGTTTCAGCATGATGCAAAAATAAAAATTTACTCCTAAAGCCCCAAAAACCAGTACTCATTCAAAAAAATAACCTGTGCGTTGGTTTTTAGAAAGGAGGGCGGCGAAGATCTTTAAAAACATGTACCTACACAGAGTGAAAAAACAAACTTGGGTTATCTACATATGTGAACAAATATTATGGAAAAAATACCATGGTTTTATTGAACAATTCTCCTAACATTACAAGTCGAACCCGACTGAAAAAACCATAACTCCCTGCATTAATACAATTTGAATGGGACTAAAAACTACCACTAATTTGATTCGCAAATCTGTTAAACGATCGGGAAAGATCTTTTTGTTTTTCCTGACCTGGTCATTGGTGTTTTGTAATACGCATGTTTTTTCACAAACCTACAATATCGCCAATGGAACTATCACCACTTGCAGTGGTACTATTTACGACAGCGGTGGTTCTGCAGGGAATTATGGAAACGGACAAACATTCACACAAACGATTTGCTCTGGAACAGCCGGACAATGCGTAAGCTTGAATTTCACCGCTTTCAATTTGGAAGCAAACTTTGACTATCTCTATGTCTACAACGGCTCCAATACGGCGGCCCCACTAATTGGAACCTACACAGGAACCACTCTGCCTGGCACGGTAACCGCTACTTCAGGATGCCTGACTTTGGTTTTCACATCTGATCTCTCTGTTGTTTCCACAGGATTTGCAGCCACAATATCGTGTAGCCCTTGCGTACCAGGATCAACAAACATTATTATGGGAAATGGATCTGTTACGGCATGTGGAGGCACTTTTTACGATAGTGGAGGAGCTGGCGGTGCCTATGGAAACAATCAAACGCTAACGCAAACGATTTGCTCTTCCACACCCGGACAATGCGTGAGCTTAAACTTTTCATCATTTGACCTCGAGTCCGGCTTCGATTTCTTAACCATCTACAACGGACCTAACACATCTTCACCTTTAATCGGAACATTCACAGGTACCACATCTCCGGGAACCGTAACCGCAACCAGCGGCTGCTTGACTTTGGTATTCACCTCAGATGTTATCATCACATCTCCGGGATTCGCAGCAAGCATAAGTTGTGTGACATGTCCGAATACCGCCCCATGTACAACAACCTGCAATGGCGGATCACCTCCAACCAATGATGCCTGTTCGGGTGCTCAAAACTTAGGTACCCTTCCAGCACCTCCCATTTGTCCAACCAATAATGGAGTCGGACCATGGACCTACTTCAACACCACGAACCTTTGCGCTACCGCTGAGCAGCCTTACACATCTTTGATTGGCTGTCAACCTGCAGGAAACATGCCTTCACCTTCAGCCGATGTATGGTACCAAGTTAACATCACCGGTCCAACTCTCAATATCAATATAACTGGACTTCAATCTCCATCGGTTGGTTTGTATGCTGGTACCAACTGTACCAACATGATCCCACGCGGTTGCGCCAATGGGTCCGGAGGATCGTTGAACACAACCTTTGGATCTCTGGCACCGGGAACCTATTTCCTCCAGGTCAGTGGAGGAAGTATAACAGACCAATGCGATTTTACACTAGGCTTGCAAAACAACAATGATTGTCAGGGCTGTGTTATTCAAGCAAACCTGACAGCCTCCCCACCGCCAATTAACGGAACCTATCAGGCCGGACAAACCGTTACCTTCTGCTACACCATTACCAACTACAACCAGACCTCGAACAACTGGCTGCATGGCGTGGTGCCTACATTTGGTTCGGGATGGAATATGGCTTCACTAGTAACTGGACCAGTAACCTCTTGCTCCAATCAAGGAACTTGGAACTATTACAACAACAATGTTACCAGCTCAGCCACTGGAGTAACTACCGGACCTGGATACTATTTCGAATCGGGTTTTGGTAGCCCTTCCGGTTTCGCAGATGGGAATCCCGGAAATAATTATGGTGACAACAATCCTGGCAACTTGTGCGATTGGACTTTTTGCTGGACCATATCCACTCCGCCTGCCAGTGCTTGTGTGCAAGGTGCTTCCTTGAATCTTGCTATCAACACCCTTGGTGATGGGGAATCGGGCTCTTGGACATCACTAGCATGTACACAGGATGCAGACGCACAATTTTTCGCTACACTGAGTTGCTGTACCATCCCAACATACACCTTGGTGCAGCCACTTTGCGCCGGCCAAAACACGGGAAGCGCTACAGTTACCATTACAAACGACCCTCCATGGGACTATGTTTTCACAAATAGTACTGGAACCACCATTCAAACATTCAACAACCTCAACGGACCTGCTACTGTCAACAATTTAGCACCAGGTACATACAATGTATCAGTCACCAATGCATCCGGGTGCGTCTCGAACACATCATTTACCATCACTGCGCCTGCAATTCTTAATGCAACCGCTACACCAACAGGAGCAGCTTGTTTTGGAACCGCTACCGGATCCGTTAGCGTTAGTGCATCAGGGGGTACGGCTCCCTACCAATATGCCTGGTCAGGTTCGAGCTCAACATCATCTACTTTGTCGAACTTACCAATTGGCACCTATACAGTCACAGTAACAGATGCAAATGGTTGCACCAGAAATGCTAGTGCGGTCGTAACTCAGCCAGCGGCAGTTTCGGCAACGGCATCTGCCGCAACCGCCACATGTTCTTTGGCAAATGGTTCAGGATCTATTAGTGCATCTGGAGGAACTCCCGGATATACTTATTCGCTAAATGGAGGAGTTTCGCAATCTTCCAACTCATTCAATGGTTTAGCTACAGGAAATTATTCTGTCACGATAACCGATTCACGAGGTTGTACAGCCACAGTTCCATTGGTGGTAGGAAACCAGCCTGGACCGACAATTACTTCAACTTCCAGCACACCTCCGTCATGTAATGGAGGCAATAATGGTACGGCCACCGTGATTGCATCTGGAGGGACGGCGCCGGTCCGATTTTCAATTAATGGATCACCACTCCAAGCAAGCAACTCATTTGCCGGTTTAACACCGGGAAGTTACACGATATTAGCCTCAGATGCGAATGGCTGTACCAGTACATCAACTGTAAATGTCGCCAATCCCATAGCCATAACGGCAAGTGCATCGGTGAACAATGCCAGCTGCTCCACATCGAATGGTTCATTCACGGTTTCAGCAAGTGGTGGCACCGGTAGTTTCACCTATTCCCTCAACGGCGGCGCATCCAGTTCGAATACAACTTTCACCAACTTATCTGCTGCCTCATACAATGTAATCGTAACTGATGCGAACGGATGTACTTTTCTGCTGCCTGTTGCCGTCGGAAACCAACTTGCACCAACCATCACATCTACCATATCAAATCCAGTCCTCTGCAATGGAGGAAACAATGGTTCACTTAGTGTATCCGCATCAGGAGGAACCGGGAGCATCTCCTACACTTTAAATGGTGGTACACCCCAAAGCTCAGGCTCCTATTCGAATCTTGCAGCAGGAACCTACACGGTTTCTGCAACGGATGCCAATGGATGCACTGCAGTTACCAATATCACAATTACACAACCTACTCCAGTTACCGCGGCTTCTTCATCGGGTGCCATCGCCTGTTTCGGCGGAACCACTTCCGTGAGCGTATCGGGCGGTGGTGGAACGGCGCCTTACTCGGGAACGGGGTCGTTCACCGTCGGTGCGGGAGCCTACTCCTACACCGTCACCGATGCAAACGGTTGCACTGCGGTGACCAACATCGCCGTGACCCAGCCATCATTGTTAAATGCAAATTTCACATCGACAGCAGCTTCGTGTGGAAATAACAACGGCTCAACAACCATCAACGCAAGTGGTGGAACAAGTGGATACACTTACAGTATCAACAGCGGTACAACAACGCAAACATCCAATACATTCAGCGGACTACTGGCAGGAACCTACCCCATCATCGTTACTGATGCCAATAGTTGCACAACCACAGTGAATGCTTCCGTGAGCAACACGCTTGCTCCAACAATTTCGGTTGTCAACTCAACAAACAATACTTGTTTCAACTCAAACAATGGATCCATAGTCATCAATGCCAGTGGTGGAACGGGTTCACTTCAGTACAGTATCAACAATGGTAATACCTACCAGCCC
>JBKCHO010000104.1:0-8122 GCA_046302815.1 Bacteroidota bacterium
TTCCAAGGTTAATCAAATTAACAAGTAAGCCTACAAATAGAAATAAAAGTCATGGCAAAAGTCATCATCAAGCAAATCAAGAGCGGCATCGATCATCCTGCCATCCAAAAAAGGACATTGAAAGCCCTCGGTCTCCGCAAGCTCAACCATTCCGTTGAGAAGGAAGCCACCCCTCAAATCATGGGAATGATCCGTGCCGTTAGCCATCTGGTAAGCGTGGAGAAAGCCTAATACAACAACATTATTGTCAATAGAAAGAAATTCGAGATATGAATCTTAGCAACTTAAGACCGGCAAAAGGCTCTGTAAAGACGAGCAAGCGCATTGGCCGTGGTCAGGGATCCGGCAAAGGTGGAACCTCCACTCGCGGTCACAAAGGTGCGCAATCGCGTTCCGGTTATAGCCGTAAGATCGGTTTTGAAGGTGGTCAGATGCCACTTCAGCGCCGACTTCCAAAGTTCGGTTTCAAGAGCCTTAACCGCGTTGAGTACAATGGTATCAACCTGGATGTTTTGCAGGGTTTGGTTGACAAGCATGGTTTGACAGAAATCAACCATGAGGTAATCGTTCAACACGGACTTGCCTCTAAGCGCGATATCGTGAAGGTACTTGGAAGGGGCGAATTGAAATCCAAAATTAATGTTACAGCCCATGCATTCTCTGCAGCCGCTAAGTCTGCTATCGAGTCATTGGGAGGAACCGCAACTGCAACTGGCAACTGATGAAAGGTCTTATAACCACCATTCGTAACATCTTCAGGATCGACGAGCTGAGGACAAGGATCCTTTACACGCTTGGTCTTATCCTTGTATACCGAGTAGGAGCCCATATCGTGCTTCCGGGTATCGATCCAGATCAGCTGGGTGGCTTGAAGGCCCAGTCTTCTGAGGGTATCCTCGGGTTGATTGACATCTTCGCCGGTGGAGCGTTTTCCCAGGCATCCATTTTTGCCTTGGGTATCATGCCCTACATCTCTGCATCCATCGTTGTTCAGTTGTTGACCATCGCTGTACCTTATTTCCAAAAGATGCAGAAAGAGGGTGAGAGTGGTCGTAAAAAGATGAACCAAATCACCCGTTGGTTGACCGTATTGGTTACACTCGGACAAGCACCTGGATACCTTGTAAACTTGAATTCACTTTCACCCGGAGCCATCGTCATGGATGGTGCTTTATTCTGGGTTACATCTATACTGATTCTCACAGCTGGTACCTTGTTTGTAATGTGGATCGGTGAGCGCATCACCGAGAACGGTATCGGAAACGGTATTTCCATTATCATCATGATAGGTATCATTGCACGCCTACCCATCTCATTGAAGGATGAGTTTGTGTCATCTTTGAACGAAGGAGGTGGATTGGTGATGTTCATGGTTGAAATGGTTGTCCTTTATATCGTGATTGCCCTGGTGATTTTGCTCGTTCAGGGAACCCGTAGGATTCCAGTTCAGTTCGCTAAGAAAATCGTAGGAAACAAACAGTATGGAGGGGTTAGGCAATACATCCCGCTCAAGGTTAACGCTGCCGGTGTAATGCCAATCATCTTTGCTCAAGCCATCATGTTCATCCCTGCCACGGTTGCCCAGTTCTTCCCTGAGTCGGGCGCTATGCAAGGCTTTGCAGGAACATTCACCGACATGTTCTCTTTGGGTTACAACATCACCTTTGCAACCTTGATTATCCTGTTCACCTATTTCTACACAGCCATCTCCGTTAATCCAAATCAAATGGCTGAAGACATGAAGAAGAACGGTGGGTTTATTCCTGGTGTGAAGCCAGGTAGGTCAACAGCCGACTTCATCGATAATGTGATGTCGAAGATCACATTGCCTGGATCTATATTCCTCGCTTTTGTCGCTATTCTTCCTACGCTGGCCAATTCAGCTGGTGTTAACAGTAATTTCTCGCAATTCTACGGCGGAACTTCGCTCCTCATCTTGGTTGGTGTGGTGCTTGATACGCTGCAGCAAATAGAAAGCCATTTATTGATGAGGCACTACGACGGTCTGATGAAATCGGGTCGTATCAAGGGTCGCTCGTCTGTAGGTGGTATGGCATGATAAGTTTAACCAATTAAGGGGTCAGACTTGCAGGTCATTTATAAGAGTGCAGAGCAGATAGAGGCGATTAGGATTAGTTCTTTGCTTGTTGGAGATACATTGGCTGAAGTAGCCTCCCGTATCAGTCCTGGAATCCGAACCATTGACTTGGATCGGATTGCTGAGGCGTTCATCCGCGATAATCATGCGGAGCCCGCTTTCAAGGGATACCATGGGTTTCCTGCCACCTTGTGCATTTCGGTTAACTCTGAAGTTGTACATGGGATACCAGGCAATAGGGAGCTCAAGGATGGGGATGTGGTTTCAATCGATTGCGGAGTCAATAAGAATGGATTCTTCGGCGATTCGGCCTATTCCTTCGTGATAGGAGAGGTGCCAGCCAAAACAACTGAGTTGTTGCAAGTGACCAAAAAATGTCTGATGCGAGGAGTTGCTAAAGCGGTGGATGGGCTGCGCATCGGTGACATCAGTGAAGCGGTTCAAGACCTTGCCGAATCCCATGGATTTGGTGTTGTTCGAGAACTGGTGGGTCATGGAGTAGGGCTGAAGCTGCATGAGAAGCCAGAGGTTCCCAACTTCGGAAAGAAGGGAACAGGGCTCTTGATGAAAACCGGATTGGTCATAGCGATTGAGCCGATGATCAATGCGGGTCGTAAGCAGGTTAAGCAGCTGAAGGACGGTTGGACGATTGTGACTGCTGATGGAATGCCATCTGCCCACTTCGAACACACTGTAGCTGTGGCCTCAGACAAGCCCGATGTACTCTCCTCATTTGAAAAAATAGAAATCGCGGAAGCGAACAACATAAATCTCGGGAAACCGCACCAGTTACAGGAATTGAATGGCTAAACAAGGTGTCATAGAGCAAGACGGGTCGATCGTGGAAGCGTTATCGAATGCCATGTTTCGTGTAGAACTGGAAAATGGTCACGAGGTAATTGCTCATATCTCCGGCAAGATGCGAATGAACTACATCAAAATTCTGCCAGGCGAGCAAGTGAAAGTTGAAATGTCTCCATACGATTTGACAAAAGGAAGAATAACTTATAGATACAAATAACAAGACCAATGAAAGTAAGACCCTCTTTGAAGAAGAGAAGCGCCGAGTGCAAGATTGTCAGGCGCAAGGGACGTCTTTACGTCATCAACAAAAAGAACCCTCGCTTTAAAATGCGCCAGGGTTGATTCATAACCGATAAAACCAAAACAAGATAATGGCTCGTATAGCTGGTATTGATTTACCTAAAAACAAAAGGGGAGAGATAGGTCTCACCTACATCTTCGGGATTGGCCGTTCAACCGCCCAGAAAATCCTTGCGGATGCCGGAATCGACTTCAACAAGAAGGTTCAGGAGTGGAACGACGATGAGTTGACGAAGATTCGTTCCTACATCAATGATTACATCAAGGTGGAGGGTGCGCTTCGTTCCGAAGTGCAGCTTAACATCAAGCGTTTGATGGAGATCGGATGTTACCGCGGTGTTCGTCACCGTTTGGGACTACCTGTTCGTGGACAGAAAACCAAGAACAATTGTCGTACCCGTAAGGGCAAGCGCAAGACCGTCGCTAACAAAAAGAAAGTAACCAAATAACCGTTAACGGTATAACCGTAGCAATCAAGACTTAGAATGGCTAAAACAGCAAAAGTCACCGCCAAGAAAAAGGTGGTCAAAGTTGAGTCGGTAGGCGAAGCACACATCAATGCCACCTTCAACAACATCATCATCAGCATCACGAACCTTTCGGGCCAAGTGGTATCCTGGGCCTCAGCAGGAAAGATGGGTTTCAAGGGCTCCAAGAAGAACACTCCTTATGCAGCACAAATGGCTGCCGCCGATTGTTGCAAAGTGGCATACGATGCCGGTATGCGCAAGGTAAAGGTTTTCGTTAAAGGACCAGGTTCTGGTCGTGAGTCCGCCATCCGTACCCTTCACAATTCAGGTTTGGAGGTTACTGAAATCATGGACATCACACCGATACCGCACAACGGATGCCGCCCGCCCAAGCGGAGGAGGATCTAATCTGAATACAATTAATCAATAACTGAAAACCAAATCCATCAATGGCCAGGTATATAGGACCTAAATCCAAAATTGCCAGAAAGTTCAGGGAGCCGATCTTCGGACCTGACAAGAATTTCGAAAAGCGCAACTATCCTCCCGGACAGCACGGGCAGTCGAAGAAGCGCGCAAAGATGTCGGAATATGCTACCCAGCTTCGCGAGAAGCAAAAGGTGAAGTATACCTACGGCATTCTTGAGCGTCAGTTTGCCAAAACTTTCGATCGTGCTTCCCGCAAGGAGGGCATCACCGGTGAAAATCTCTTACAGCTCATCGAATCCCGTCTCGACAATGTGGTTTTCCGTATGGGTATCGCACCTACACGCTCTGCTGCAAGACAGTTGGTTGCTCACCGTCACATCACCGTTAACGGTAAAGTGGTCAACATTCCATCTTTCACTTTGAAGGCCGGTGATATGGTAGGTGTCCGTGAGCGTTCCAAGTCATCTCAGGTTATCAACGATTCTCTCCGTGGAAGAGCTAGCCGCTACCCTTGGTTGGAGTGGGATGATACCAAGATGGAAGGGAAATTCATCAACCCACCCGCGCGTACAGAGCTTCCTGAGAACATCAAGGAGCAGCTGATTGTGGAATTGTACTCCAAGTAACCTGATTGCCGGTTTGTCCGGCACCTTAGACATAAACCTTAAAAACAAAAAACATAACATGGCCATACTAGCGTTTCAAAAACCGGACAAGGTAATTATGCTCAGCTCCACAGAGCAAGTCGGCACTTTCGAGTTCCGTCCCCTTGAGCCCGGTTATGGAATCACCATCGGCAACGCTCTTCGCAGGATACTACTGTCATCTTTGGAGGGATACGCCATCACCACTGTACGCATTTCAGGAGTTGACCACGAATTCTCCACTATCAAGGGAGTTGTGGAAGATGTAACTGAAATCATTTTGAACCTTAAGCAGGTTCGTTTCAAGCGTCAGATCGACTCTACCGATTCTGAGAAAGTTCATGTTACCATCAACGGGAAAAATCAGTTTGTTGCCGGCGATATCGCCAAACACACTTCTGCCTTCCAGGTATTGAATCCTGATCTTGTGATCTGCAATATGGAGTCTAGTGTGAAGCTTCAAATTGATATCACCATCGACAAGGGTCGTGGATATGTTCCATCTGAAGAGAACAAGTCGAATGCATACCCTGTTGGAACCATTGCCATCGACTCCATTTTCACGCCTATCCGTAATGTGCGCTACAATGTAGAGAACTACCGCGTAGAGCAAAAAACGGATTATGAAAAGTTGGTTTTGGAAATTTCTACCGACGGCTCTATAGCTCCTAAGGATGCTTTGCGTGAGGCTGCTGAAATCTTGATTCACCACTTCATGCTGTTCTCCGATGAGAAAATCACTTTGGAGAGCAAGCCCAAGACCCCAACTGAAGAGTTTGACGAGTCTTCATTGCACATGCGTCAGCTTTTGAAGACAAAGCTTGTTGATATGGATCTTTCGGTTCGTGCTCTCAATTGTTTGAAGGCTGCTGATGTTGAAACACTCGGTGACCTGGTTTCATTCTCCAAGAATGATTTGCTCAAGTTCCGCAACTTCGGAAAGAAATCCTTGACGGAATTGGAGGATCTTGTTAAGAGCAAGAGCCTGAATTTCGGAATGAACCTCTCTAAGTACAAACTCGAAAAAGACTGATTTATCACCGTACTGCGATTTGATTCGCGTACACAGAAAAGTATAGAATATGCGTCACGGAAAAAAGATTAACCATTTAGGAAGAACCTCCAGTCACAGAGAGGCACTCCTGTCCAACATGGCTTCTTCACTCATTCTCAACAAAAGGATCAACACTACTGTAGCCAAGGCAAAGGCTTTGCGTAAGTATGTTGAGCCACTAATTACCAAGTCCAAAACGGACTCCACCCACTCTCGCCGAATGGTGTTCAGTATGCTTCAAAATAAAGAAGCCGTTGCTGAGCTGTTCCGTGATGTGGCTAGTAAGATCGGTGATCGTCCGGGTGGATATACCCGTATCATCAAAACCGGCAACCGCTTGGGTGATGCTGCAGAGATGTGCATGATGGAGTTGGTTGATTTCAACGAATTGATGGTTAAGGAACCGAAGGCTGGTGCCAAGAACGCCAAGACTACGCGTCGTGGAAGGCCAAAGAAGGCAGCTGAGGGCTCTAATGCTTCAGGGACCCCTGAGTCCTCATCCGAAAGCGGATCGGCTGAATAACCGCCTCCAAATGACTCCTAATCAACAGGGACAGGGCTTAAACCTTGTCCCTGTTTTGTTTTCAACCGCATGTGGACAACTTGAGGCTGTTTAATGCCCTTGAAAACTACATTTTACATTACTTTGCATAACCCTCTCTCATGAAATACACACCCAAATCCCCCGCCATTTTGGTCCTGCAGGACGGGACTGTTTTCTTTGGAAAATCTGCCGGTAAAGTTGGCACGGCTACTGGAGAGATCTGTTTCAACACAGGGATGACTGGGTACCAAGAGGTTTTTACTGATCCTTCCTACCAAGGACAGCTTTTGTTGGCTACCAATGTGCATATTGGAAATTACGGAATCAAAAACGATGAGTCGGAGTCGAACTCCATTAAGATAGCGGGTTTGATATGTAGAAACTTCTCGCAACACTTCTCGCGTAAGCAAGCTGATTCATCCTTGTCGGATTATTTCATTGAGCAAAATATGGTAGCTATATGCGACATAGACACGCGCGCATTGGTTAGACATATCCGAAACAAGGGGGCTATGAACGGGATTATCAGTTCAGAGATTTTGGATGTGGATCAACTGAAATCCATGCTTTCCAAAGTCCCCTCTATGGAGGGCCTTGAACTTTCTTCTACCGTTTCCACCAAGGAACCTTATTACTTTGGGAATCCTTCCGCAGCCTACAAGGTTGCCGTGTTGGATGAGGGTGTCAAGACCAATACCCTTCGTTGCTTGTCGGACAGAAACTGCTATGTGAAGGTTTTTCCATACAACACAACTTTCGCCGAGATGAACTCTTGGGAGCCTGATGGCTTCCTCATTTCAAATGGACCTGGCGATCCGGCAGTGATGCCTCAAGTGGTGCAGATTGTGAAAGATATTTTGGCTCACGACAAACCTATGTTTGGTATTTGTTTGGGTCATCAGCTGATTGCTGAAGCATGTGGCATTTCCACTTTCAAAATGTTCAATGGTCACAGGGGTATCAATCACCCCGTCATCAATAAACAAACTGGACATTCTGAAGTGACTTCACAGAACCATGGTTTTTCAATAGGGCTAAAGGATGTCGACCAATCCGATGTTGTTGAAATTACCCATGTGAACTTAAATGACCATTCGGTCGAAGGCATTCGAGTCAAGAACAAAAAAGCTTTTTCTGTGCAATACCATCCTGAGTCGGCTCCTGGACCAGATGATTCCAGATATCTTTTTGACGAATTCGTAGGTTCATTGAAAGTGGATAAATCCGCTCAAGTAATAGCTTAAGTTCAGCGCAACCAACAATTAAAAAAGCCGCAACAACTGTTGCGGCTTTTCTTTTTTGGAACCCCTTAGCTTGTTACATGTGAATGACCTCGCCATAGGCTGCAGCTGCGGCTTCCATAACGGCTTCCGACATGGTAGGGTGTGGGTGTACCGATTTAATGATCTCGTGTCCCGTAGTTTCCAGTTTGCGTGCTACAACAATTTCAGCGATCATTTCAGTCACATTCGCACCAATCATGTGTGCACCTAAGAACTCACCATACTTGGCATCGAAAATCACTTTAACGAATCCGTCTTTGGCTCCTGCCGCACTTGCTTTTCCTGAAGCGCTGAAAGGGAATTTGCCTACTTTGATTTCGTATCCTGCCTCTTTGGCCGCCTTCTCCGTATAACCAACGGATGCGATTTCAGGGTTGCAATAGGTGCATCCAGGAATATTGTTGTAATCAAGAGGCTCCGGATGATGTCCTGCTATTTTTTCTACACAAATGATGCCTTCTGCTGAGGCTACATGCGCGAGGGCTTGTCCCTTTAC
>JBKCHO010000105.1:0-5034 GCA_046302815.1 Bacteroidota bacterium
CCACCTGAACCACTACCGGCGCAAGCACCAGTTGTCCAGGAGTAGAGGGTAGTACCAGGAGTACCTGCACCAGCGCTCAAGGTGTAAAGGGTGGTGCTGGACTGATCGATAATCTGCAAACCAACTTCAGAAGGGAATGTACCGCCGTTGGTGTAGAACAGGGTGTAAGCAGTGTTTCCAGCCAAAGTCACTGGGATGTCGATTGTGGATCCAGTGGTGAATGAAGGTCCGAGGGTGGTTACCACAGTAGCACCTTGACGGACTTCCATGGTGGCACCGTTCCAACCGTCGCCGAAGGAGTCGGTGAGGCGGAAGATGTAATTACAAGTAGTGGAACCAGACGAACCGGGAGTACCGAAACCGAAGAACAAGGCGTTCTGGCCTTCGCAGTATGGACCTCCGTTGAAGCCGAATACGGAAGGAGGATTGAAGATGTTCTTGGTGAGGGTGGTGCTGCTGGAGCAGAGGTTGTCAGCCACGGTGAGGGTGTAAGTGGTATTCACCAGTGGGTTGTCGGTAGCATTCTGGGTGGAAGCCGAGAAGCCGTTGGTGCCGCTCCAAGAGTAGGTAACAGGACCGGCATAGGTGAAGGTCACACCAGGATCAGGAGTGAAACGGTATGCATCCAATGCACCAGACCAGTTGAGTGCATTCCTACCGGGCACGGCGTTGGCCAAAGTTCCGGTAGCGTTCTCGATACCTTGCGTGTGGTTCGAACCATCGCCGGTCATCTGGGTGGTGTGGATCTCGATCACGTTCGATGACTCATAGAGGTGAATCTGGCCCGATACAGGTGAGCCGCCACCACCGAAGTGCGGTACGTTGTTGAACTGGATAACGAATACACGGTTAGGAGCCGAACCTACGGTAGCATAAGAGATGCCGTTGGTGGTATTGTTCAAATCATCCCAAGCCAATGCGATCACATTGTTAGGAACGGTTGGGTTTGGCAACAACTGGCCAGAACAACATCCTGCACCTGAACCAGCACTGAAAGTGGCGAAGCCGTTGGTGGAGATGTAGATGTTGTTGTAGGAGTTTCCGTAGAAGGTGAAGTTGAACGGAATGGAGTAAGGACCACCAACCACATCATCACCTGTTGGACCAGCGGTACCCGAGATGGTGATGGGTGCGTGCGCAATGCTGGCGCCGGTGTAAGTACCACCAGGAACACCTGGGATCAACTGCGAGGTGAGGGTTACTTCAGTGCCGGGACAAGATGTACCAGTCGGAGTAAGAGCCGAAGTGGCTACAGGACCGCCGATCACATTTAAGGTGATAGCATTGCTACCAACGCACAAGCCAGAACCAACGCTAATCGAGTAGGTGGTAGTCACCAACGGAGTGACATTGATGGATTGTGTAGTGGCGGTGGTGTTCCAGGCGTAAGGACCAGGAACCACCGAGTTGGCGGTAAGGGTAACAGTCGTTCCGCGACAAATATCAGTGGAAGGGGTAGAAGTGGTGAAGGTAATCGGGGGAGGAGCAATTACGGTTGTGATTACATTAGAGAATGCATCAGGCGTACAGCCCGTACCGATGAAACGAACACGCAGGTAGAAGGTAGCAGGACCACTGGCAACCAGGTTCTGGTTAACACTCGTAGCATTGTTGATGTTGGTGTAGTTTACCTGATCAGTGGAGAACTGCCACTGGATGCTTCCGCTATAACCTGGGTCAACAGAGTAGGCCAGCGAGGTGTTACAAGAAGCGTTGGTAGGTCCGTTGATGTTGGAGGCTACTGGAGGAACGGGAGCCGTGTAAACGATGTTCACAAAGTAATCCTCGGTTTCACCCCAAGTATAGGTTCCGCAGCCGTTAACAGCAGGCAGTGTGCTCTCGATGGCTACCACGCGCATACGGGTGTTGCCCAAAGTGGCGCAGTTTGGAACGATGATGTTTCCTGAGAGCACGGTACCACCTACCTGGAATGTGGTAAGCGGACTGGTGTAAACCAGTTCACCGGTTCCGGCGAAGTCACCATTCTGATCAGCATCAATGAAGATGCGCACATAACCGGAGTAGGCGAAACCACCGCACTGACCAACGGTCACGCTGAATGGTACACTAGTGCCTTGTCCCAAATCAGGAACGGTGGCGAAACCGGCATAGTTGCTGTAACGGTTTTGAATAGATCCGATACCGGGAGCCACAGACGAACAGGTAGATGAATTGTTCAAGGTTCCGATGGATACATTGAAGATCTCGTCATCCGCGGCAGAAGTTGCTGCACTCACGCAGTAGCACAATTCAGAACCGACAAACACCGGTGTCGATGTATTCGACAAACCGCTGTTGGTACAGGTCATCTCCACGCGATACCAAGCGGCAGCCTGTGCAGTTGCAGCATAGGTAGGGCCTTGAACTGCAGCACCACAAGAGTTGGTAGTCCAGGTGTGCAATGTGGTGTTCAAGAAGTTCGGCCAATTGGTAGGTTGAGCAGTATAGGTATAAATAACAGTACCTGCCTCATTCAAAATCTGAATACCCACCTCATCCGGCCATGATCCTTGAGTTGACCAGTACAGGTTATACGAGGTGGAGGAATTCAAAGTCACGGGTACATCGATGGTTGTTCCCGTAACGAAAGTAGAACCCAATGTGGTTACTACAGTGGATCCTTGACGCACCTGCATCAGGGCGCCATTCCATCCGTCACCGAATGTATCGGTCAAACGGAAGATGTAGTTACAGGATCCACCTACACCCAAGTTGGTCCATGGTCCGTTGGCGGTAGGAGCCGACTGCCAAGAGAAGGTGTTTCCGAAATCAACCACCGGGTTCGAGAAACTCAAGGTGAAGTTGGTAGGAGTGTTTGAACAAACGGTTGGAACGCTAGCCAATGTATTGCCAGGGTTTGGAGTTCCGTTACACTGTGGGGGAGCTTGAAGGTCGATCAAGTAATCTTCGGTCTCACCATAGGAGAAGGTTCCGCATGGGTTTACAACAGAAGACTCTACAAATACAACACGCAAACCAGTCAAACCAGTGCCAGCCGTGATTGGAACGGTTATGTTGCTGGTGAACACTTGTGAAGGAAGTGTTACTGTACCAAATGGCTTGGTATAAACCAATTCATTGGCATCCAAGAAATCTCCATCGCGGTTATAATCAATGAATACTTTGGCGCTGTTGCTATAAGCAAATGTTCCGCAATAACCGAGCGTCAAAGACAAAGGAACGGTACCGCCTTGGAAAATGATTGGAGCAGCAACAGTAGTGGTGAAGTTCGAATATCGACCCGCAATAGAACCTGGGCCAGGAGCAGCCACTCCACAGGTCGAAGAATTATTCAAAGAGCCGAATGTCACATTGAAGATTTCCTCATCGAATGTAGTTGTAGCACCGGAAGCGCAGTAACAAACATATGGTGGGTTGATGTTCACTTGAACCGGAGTGGAAGTTCCCGATTGGCCGCTGCAGGTAACCACGCACTGATACCAAGTGGCAGTAGTGGGTGCTGCGGATGCAGTAGGCTGATCGGTACCGAAGTTGGTCCATGGACCGTTGGCGGTAGGACCTGATTGCCACTGATACGAGTTACCGGTGGTGGTAGGGGTATTTTGTAAAGACAAGGAAACGGATGCTCCTGTACAGATCGAGCTCAATGAGGTGATGGTGTTACCCGGGTTCGGAATACCAGAACATGCATTACCTGCAATGATGTTAACGAGATAGTCTTCGGTCTCACCCCAAGTGTAGGTTCCGCACGCATTCACGGTTGAACTTTCCACATTCACTACACGCATACCGGTTAAGCCGGGCAAGGCGTTTGCAGGAATGGTAACCGTGGCCGTGGCTGTGTGGTTACCCGTAGTAACAGGACCGTCCAATACCAATTCGCTGGCATCGTAGGTGCCGCTTTGGTTGAAGTCGATCCACATGCGTGATTTGTTGCTGTATTGACCACCACAGCTGGTCATGGTAACCGATGCGGAAACAACTGTTCCCTGGGCCAAGCTAGGTGGGGTAACCGAGGTGGTGAAGTTGGAATATTGCGATGCTATGGATCCAGGTCCGGGCGCAACGCTGAAACAACTTGAAGAATTATTGAGTGTACCCAATGAAACATTGGTGATATCTTCGTCTGCATTGGATGTTGCATTCGATGTACAATAGCAATTGAGGAATGGGTTCACCGCAACTGAAACGCAGTTGCTGGTGTTGGTTAGTCCGCTGTTGGAGCAAGAAGTAACCAAACGGTATGAGGTGTTTGCTGTGATAGTGGTAGTCAGTGCAGATGCTGTGGCACCAGCGATGTTGGTCCAAGGACCGTTACATGAAGTAGCCGATTGCCATGCATAAGAAACACCTAATCCGGCTGTGATGCCAGATGATGTGATTGAGAAGTTGGTGTTTGGACAAGCTGTTGCAGGTGCAGTGATAGTACCTGCGTTGGGCTGTCCTGCACAAGGAATAGCGGGTACGAAAGTGATACAACCAACGAATCCGCGGGGCACGTTTGCAAAGGTTGCGGAGGCAAGTCTGGGAGATCCTGCAGCACTGGCGTTGGCGGTACTAAGTCCACCACTCAACAGGTCACAACCGCCTGAGGAAGTGATATAGGATAATCCGGAAGTAAGTGTTGAATACCGAAGGTTACCGGTTGTTGGAGTTGCTGCGTTAGCAGCATTGATGGCGATACCATAGGTGGCACCGGCAGGAATCAACAAGTTCAATCCACCGTTGAAGAACGACTGCGGAGTGGTACTTGTTCCACTGGCAACACCCGAGATGGTGGCTGATCCGAACTGGGTCCAGTTAGCCGTAGTCAGAGCCGGGAAGGCTGCTGCTGATCCGAAGGAAAGCGGAGTTGTACGGTACCAAGCCTCGGTAGCGGTCAACTGGGTGCTTGAGCAGACACTCGAGATGTCTGTGATGATAACCGCGTAAGAGTTGTTGTTGCGGAAGTTGAAGGTCACCTTACCGTTTCCGTTGTTGTTGGCAACATTGGAACATACGGGCTGGGCAGACACTTGCGTGCTCGCAACAAACACAAACGCAATACATACGAGCCATGAGATGGCTGTACGG
>JBKCHO010000106.1:0-13619 GCA_046302815.1 Bacteroidota bacterium
CAGCGCAATCTCACAGCTTTCGAATCCTATTCACACATACCCGGTGTCGGGAAGCTACACGACGGTCCTGTATGCCGAGTCGGGACTTGGTTGTCGCGACAGTACTGTGCTCACGGTGTTGGTCAATGGCAATCCCACTCCAATTGCCAGTCCTGTGCCAGATGGATGTATCCCATACGAGGTTTCATTTCTGGATGCGTCAGTGGATGCAGGTGCGCCCATTGTATCCTGGCTTTGGGATTTCGGGAATAGTTTAACCAGCACAATCCAAAACCCGATCACAGTCTATGATGCAATAGGAGTATTTGCAGTTTCGCTTACGGTAACGGATGCGAACGGATGCCAGGGTGATTCATTGTTCCAGTCATTGGTTACGGTTCATCCTACGCCCGAGGCCGGATTTTATTTTGATCCCGCATCTCCTAGTGTTTTCCTATCGTCTATTTACTTTTACAATACATCCACCAACGCCGATAGTTATGTATGGGATTTTGGTGACGGGGTATTCTCTGTAGAGGAAAACCCGTACCATGTTTACGATTCTACGGGCATATATCTGATCGAATTGGCGGTTCAGAACATATTCGGATGCGTGGATACGCTTCGCCAGACGATGGAAGTTCGTGACGACTATGCGTTTTGGACGCCCAATGCATTTTCACCCAACGGGGATGGAATCAATGAGGTGTTCCTACCACGCGGATTCAATATTTCAAATTACAGCATGTCTATTTACAACAGATGGGGTCAGCGTGTGTTTACCACGGAAAAGTTGGAGGAAGGTTGGGATGGGAAAGTAGACGGCATCGAATCCAAGCAGGATGTGTATGTATTCACCATTCGCTTCAAGGATCTGTTCAATAAGGAGCGCTCCATCACTGGAAGAGTTTCGTTAGTAAGGTGATTTCCTTTTGATGAAAGGGTTTGGATTTGTTGGATCAAATTAAACCCCATCACTAATAAGGTGTCCAATCGATAATTTTTGCTATTAAGATTTGTGTCCATCCGCTTTCTTTATATATTCCTATTGTTGGTTTTATCCAATCAAGTAAATGCCACAGATGTGATGATTCGTATCACCCCTGTCCATTTAACATCCATATCGGGAGAATCGCCCGATTATACCGTAAAAACCCTTCGGATGTATTTATCTGAAATCTCCTATTTGAAAGGAGCAGATACGGTATGGACCGAGCCTGAAGGCTATCGTTTGTTGGATATCGGTGATTCATCCTCTTGGCAGTTGGCTTCTTTCCTTCCAGATGAATTGACCTTTGACGCCATTCGTTTCCGATTAGGAGTGGATAGCATCAGTAGCTCTACGGGTGCCCATACCGGTGCGTTGGATCCCGCCTACGGCATGTATTGGGCTTGGCATACCGGATATGTGAATTTGAAAATAGAGGGCACTTGCAGCGCATGCCCCAGTCCTAAAAATGAATTTGAATTGCATATAGGAGGTTTTCAAACACCTTATGATGCAGAACGGAATGTTACCTTGGATGTAACGGATACGAATTTGGAAATCCTATTCGATGTTGGAGCCATACTTTCTTATGCTTTGTCTCAAAAGCATTTTCGCGTCATGACTCCCAGCGAAAATGCCATGCGCATCGCTGATGTCGCTGCTAAATCCTTTTCCATCAAAAAATGAGGTTGGTCTTGCTTGTATTATTGGTGTTATTTGTTGCATTTCGCACTAGCGACAAGTTCAATTCTCATATCCTTGAAAGTTGGCCCAAGCCGGAACATGAGGAGGCCCTTGACTCAAACCAGGTTTTATTGGGTCGTATGCTGTTTTATGAACCGATGCTGTCCTCCAATGGTATGGTCTCCTGCGCTTCTTGTCATTCCCCCTACAACAGTTTCGCTCATACCGATCACGCTTTAAGTCACGGCGTAGATGATCGGATAGGTTTTCGAAATGCATCAGCCTTGATCAACTTGGCGTGGAGGAAGAATTTCATGTGGGATGGATTTTCCAAAACCATTTCTGAGCAAATCATGTTTCCAGTAGATCATCCGGATGAGATGGGGTCTTCCTTTGATTCGCTACCAGACAAGTTGAGAAAAGATGGTGGATATTCGGTTTTTTTTCAAAGAGCATTTGGTGATCCCAACATTAATGAACAAAGGGTAGTAAAGGCATTCACCCAATTTTTGTTTTCACTGGTAAGTGCCAATTCCAAATATGACCAGGTGAAAAGGCGGGAAGCCGCATTTACAAACCAAGAGTCGGAGGGCTATGGTGTTTTCAAGCAGCATTGTGCCGGATGTCATGCTGAACCTCTCTTTGCCGACAACCGTTATTCGACCAACCACCTTCCGGTTGATACCGCTATCAAGGATTATGGTCGGATGCGCGTAACCGGTAAGGTCTCCGATTCGCTGCTGTTCCGTATTCCTACACTTCGTAATATCGAATACACTTTCCCTTACATGCATGATGGTCGTTTCAAATCTCTTTGGCAAGTAATGGATCACTATCAGTCGGCGAACCTTACAAGCCATTCACCAAAGAGCAGTAGTCAAATCATAAAATTATCTCCAAATGAAAAGGTGGATTTGATGGCATTCCTACTTACACTATCCGATAAAGAATTCGTGTTTGATCCTGAACACAGCTATCCGATAAACGCCTTTCGTGAAAAAAGCCGATATCAATCGAAACATTAAATATTCAAACAATGAAAAAAACTATTTCCTTACTGTTTATATCCTTGTCTGGTTTAGCAATGGCACAGGGGCCTGAAATCACTTCATGGCTCTTCAACACAACGGGGGTAAAGGCCAGCCATTATGTACAGGGCAACTCTACCCCAATTCAAGACAACGACTCAGCTAATGTGCAATCTGTTTTGTATTCCAATAATTGGATTTATGTTCGTACTAAAGGATTGCCATCTTACACTACTGGACCTTTTCTCGATGGTAATCCTTCCTTAGCAACCAATCAAAACGCTATTTTCAAGATTTCGCGCAATCCAGTACAAAACACAGGCACGCCTACTGCTACAACTGGCGGAAACATCGGTATCTTCATCAATGGTGTTGCATTGTTCGATTATCGCGATGGTGTTGCGTGGAACAGCAGCACCAACTCCTTGTGTGGAGGTCCTGGAAATCCACCTTGTCCGGGTGGTCCAACTGCTACCCAGGCTTGGAACCGGGATGCCATTCCAGCAGAGAGGGTAGGTTTTGATTGCTCGAAGGGGCATCCTGCCATGGGCAATTATCATCATCATCAGAACCCAAGCGCTTTCAAACTGGATTTGAATGTTATATCCACCATTTGCAATTTATATGATGCGGATGGTTTGTATGTAATTGACAGCACACAACATTCGCCTCTGATTGGATATGCGTATGATGGATTTCCCATTTATGGTGCATACGGATATCTCAACACAAATGGCACAGGAGGTATTGTGCGAATGAAATCGGCCTATCAGCTTCGCAATATCACAGTAAGAAATACAAATCCCACTGGACAACCTGTAGCTGCAGGTCCTAATGTGAGTGCAACATATCCATTGGGATATTTCCGTGAGGATTATGAATTCATCGCTGGTTCAACTCCAGATGTTCTCGATGTTCACAATGGAAGATTCTGCGTTACTCCAGAATATCCCAATGGAACTTATGCTTACTTCGCCACAGTGGATGCCAATTGGAACTCTGCCTATCCTTATGTGGTAGGTCCAACTTTTTATGGAACCAAAACTGCTTTGAAAGTCACTAGCATTACCGAACCGGTAACTTTGTACAATCCGTTAAGCAGCGTATCGGAAGAATCCTTCCTCAACGAAAGTGGGGTTTCTGTTTTCCCAAACCCTACTTCCGATTTCATAGCTGTACAGTTGACAGGTTTGAACCGAGTAGAAGCCAAGGTGGAGCTGCTTGATTTATCTGGTAAAATCATCTCTGACGCTACAATTCTTCCAGGGTCCACCATTTGTTGGTTGGATATCAGAACAGCCTACGCAGGCACTTACTTGGTTCGTATCACCAGCGCCAATCAAAAGGTGTCGAAAAGACAAGTAGTAACGCGCTGAGTATAGATGGTTATAAAAAGGGAAAGGCCATCATTTGATGGCCTTTCTTGTTTCTTTAAGTTAAAATTAAAGCTGGATGAACTCGCGTGTTACATTCACTTCACCTTTGTCGTTGGTCTCGGTGATGATGAATATTTGGCTAGGATAATTAATGAGCCATTCGCGATTAAATGACGCAGCCTTTTGCTCAATCAAAATACGGCCGGAAACATCTATCACACGATATGTCTTAACAGACTCATCAGTTTGGTTGAAGTCACCTAGACGGTTGGAGGATGGAGCTATACCGATGGTGCAAGCGTCACCATAGCAGAATGTCCAAGTATTAATTAAAGGACGGGTTCTCACGGAGTAAGACTTTCCAGCTTCTAAAATGTTCAATGGTGCATTACGAACACCAGGTTGAGTTACATAGTAAATAACATTGGTAGGATCGCTCAGGTCGGTGAACTCCATGTCATAGCGGACAGGGTAGAGATACTCAAGTACCAATCCAGCAGGAACGGAGTCGTTGATGTTAAGATTGGTTTTTCCGCAATAAAACTGTCCAACACCTTTTGGCTTACGAATACCACGGATGACAACAGACTCTGATTTTACAGAACAAACACCAGTTATGGTAGATGTGTAATTAACAGTCAGGGTGTCAAGTTGAGGAGTATTGCCTCCACCTAGAGTTAAAGTCTTGGAGAACAAAGTTCCGTTGGTTCCATTGTTCCAAGTGTAGGAGTCGTAACCACCTTCAGCTTGTAATTGAACAGTTTCATCCTTACAAACCCAAAGGTCGGTTAGAGGAGTAATGGTGGGCTGACCTTTCACCGTATAGTTTCTAGTCCTAACCAAAGTGCGAAGCTGGTTCGATCCTCCAACATAACCTGTAAGGGTAACAGTGTAAGAACCTGAATTGGTGATGGTGATAGATGGTGTAGTGGCACCAGTGCTCCACTGGTAAGAAGTAGGTGTGAAAGAGTTTCCTGGAATGCTCACATAAAGGTTTGTTTCATTACAAACATTAGCTACTTCAGGCATGAGCTTTACGTTGTTCTGAGCTACTGAAAACGAAATTATCGAAACAGTGGCTACGAGGGATAGTACTAATTTTTTCATGGGGTTGAATTTAGGGTTTACGAATTTAGTCAATTGATTTTTAGTTACATTAAGCCATAAAAATTTTTTTGGTGAAAGAATTTCAAATAAGTTTAAAACATTGAAAATCAAAGATCCTGTTTTGGCTAAAGTTAGGTGAATCGTTAAAATTTGACAGTAAAGTCCACATATGGAATACCAGGTAATATGCTTTTGTAAATGTCCTTGTTGTTGATGAAGCCAAGATCTACCGCTATTTTTTCTCCAAAGAATCTCAAACCGTAGCTGAACAATCCATAGGAGTTAAGTCCGTTATAGATAATCCAGTTTTCAGTCACGAAGGCAGTTCTCCTGGCAAATCTCGAGGTGGCACACAAGGTGAAGATGGGTTTGTCGCTGAACCCTGATGCCGTGAAGCCGAATCCGGTTCCAACCGTTACATTTCTATTTTCCTTGCCATAGGTTCCCATTGTGTAAGCAATGCCGCCACCTTCTCGATCTTCAGAGAATAATTCCGGTACATTCACATAAAAAACACCAAATCCATAGTGAAAGTTTTGAGCCGCTTGAAAGCTCAATTTTGGTGTTAGAAAAAAGATGGGGTTAAATCCATCCTCTGATGCTGTGGATCCGAACATGCTCAGGAATTCCATTCCACCCCCAATAGAAAAATGATTGGTAACTCCCACATTGAATGAGTTGAGGAATAGATATGTGTTTTGATAGTATCCTTCGCCTTTATCCAGATTGAAAGCTGATGGTGCAAAAAAATACCGTGTGGCATGTGGGTTCTTAAACCAGTAAACACCTTGATGAAAATCATCCTTATTCAACAATTCCAACTCCTGGATGCTGCTGATCGGAATTTCCATTCTGGCAATAAATTCCGATCGGAAATAAAGATAAGTTGAATCGGATCCCAAATAACTGCCTATGATTTCCGCCCCGTCTTTCAGCTCGATCCGATATGTTTCCTGAATTTTTAAATCGAAATTTTTTTGTGGACTTCCTTTTTCTTGGGTGTAACCCACCGTGGGCGACAATATTAACAAGATGCTTGTCAGCAGGCTCCAAATGGTTCTCATTTTTAATTGCTTTTGTTCGGGTTCGAAAATAACAGACCCATACTTTGTCGTAGTTGATCTATGTCATGCCCATGGATTCAATCAGGCATGTAGGGGTGTTGTTAAATAGTCTGATTTAAATATCTTTGCCTCAAACCCTTCTAAACCATGAAAAAATTCTTACCCCTTCTATTTTTTACCATTTTATTCGCACCTAAGGCCCATGCCCAGTGTGTTGAAACCCCTGTGGAGCGCGTTTTGCTAATGGGTGACAGTTGGGCGGCCATGATGGGAACAGACAACTCTATCAATACGGCTTTCTCTACATGGGGACACACCAACTATAAGTTCTACACGAACGCCATCCTATCGGAAAACGGTACCGAAACGGTCGATTTTATACAACAATCGAGATTGGATGAAATACAGACTCAGCTATTGGCTCGTCCCACCATCGATTTTGTGCACATGAGTTTGGGTGGCAATGATGTATTGGGACAATGGAATAAAAATTGGTCTCAAGCCAAAACCGATTCCCTCTTGGATTCAGTCAGTGCCCGATTGGTGTACATTATGGATTTTATCAAAAGTGTGAGACCTGATATCAAGATCTTGTGGAGCGGATATGCATACCCCAACTTCGGAGAGATCATCGGTGATTTGGCGCCTTTTCAAAGTCAACACCCGTTTTATCCTACATGGAACGGCATGGGACAGCCGAACTTCACCCAGATCAATGGGATTCTGAATTATTACAGTTCTGAAATGGCTGCCATTGCCAATGCCGACCCTCAAATCGAATTCGTAAACGCCACAGGAATCATCCAACATGTATTTGGTCAGGCAACACCATTGTCTGTTCCTCCCGGTGCTTCCTATCCAGCTTTCTCGGCTCCCATGCCGCTCGGATATCCGAACTATCCCTCTCCTAAAAACGCTATGAGGAATTATGTCATCTTCAAGGATTGTTTTCACCTCTCTCCTGCCTCATTCGAGCAATTTGTGAGCTATCACACTCGAAAATATTATCAGAAGGCTTTGATGAATGATCAGGTCATTCTCGCAGCAGGTGGAAGTTCCGATGGTTCCGTTTCGGCGCAAGGGTCAGTTTCAACCTCCTTAATGGTTGGTAACAGCAGCGGCGACGATTATGCATCCGTTATCACTTTCAACACCACATCCATGCCCGACACGGGTGTTTCAGCGGCTACCATTTTCCTCAGGCGCGAATCGCTCACAGGCGCAAATCCCATTGGGTCTTCGATGCAACTGACGGTTGTCGGAGGTAACTTCGGAACATCCGTAAATGTAGAGCCAGCCGACTACCAGGATCCGGGAGATGGATCAGGCAATCCATGTCAATTCGGCACATCTAACACTGACGGCGGATGGATTCGATTGGAAGTTCCAGCATCTTTGTTGCCTTACATCACCTACACAGCCAACACTCAATTCATGTTGTCTGCACCTGGAGCAACAGGCATGGTTACATTCACTGGATCCGCCGATCCCGAATTAGCCCCAGTGTTGAATCTTACCTATGGTCCTCAAACCACATCGATTGCCGAGAATGCAATTGGCTTTGGTTTGGATATGGTGACACTTTATCCCAACCCAACTACTGGGCAAATTCGCATCAAAAATCTGGGTGAAACCAACCTCACATCCGTAGAAGTCATGGACATGGCTGGAAGAATTGTTTACGCAGCCGATGGTGTTAATGAGACTTTGGATTTATCGGATTTGGTTGCGGGAACTTATTTAGTTCGATTGAATACCGAAGATGGAAACTCGGTTTTGAAAAGAATACATAAGAACTGATCTTATTAAACGAAAACCGGAAGAGGCGTTGTACAACGCCTCTTTTTTTTGAGTGTATCACCTTCGATGATCAATAGAACACCAGCCGTAGGGTTTATTTTCATTACCATGGTGATTGACATTGCCGGTTTGGGAATGATTATTCCCGTATTACCTGCACTTATTGGTGAGATGACGGGAGAGGGGATAAGTGGAGCCGCCCAATGGGGAGGTTGGCTGATGTTTTCCTATTCGGCAACACAGTTTTTGTTCGCTCCATTGCTGGGTTCATTGAGCGATCGTTTCGGCAGGCGCCCTATCTTACTGGCATCATTGTTCGGCTTCGCCTTGGATTACTTGTTGATGGCTATGGCTCCAGCTATTTCTTGGCTTTTTGTGGGACGGATTTTGGCTGGTGTTTTTGGCGCCAGTATCACTACGGCATTTGCCTACATAGCCGATATCAGTACACCCGATAAAAAAGCTGCTAACTTCGGTATGGTGGGTGCTGCCTTCGGCATCGGTTTCATAGTTGGTCCTGTCATCGGCGGATTGTTAGGCGAATTGGGTCCTCGAATGCCTTTTTATGCATCTGCTTGCTTGGCACTTGCCAATGCCCTTTATGGGTATTTCATCCTGCCAGAGTCGTTGCCGAAAGATAAAAGGAGGAGGTTTGAGTGGAAGAGGTCCAATCCATTGGGTGTATTGCTGCGACTGCGAACGAACCATGTGGTTGTAGGTATGCTCGCAACGGTGTTCTTTTATTATGCCGCCTCTCATGCTGTTCAAACCAATTGGACCTACTACACCATATACCGCTTCGAGTGGAGTGAATCCATGGTTGGGTATTCACTCGGTTTGGCCGGTTTGCTGTCGGGAATCGTACAGGGTCTGCTAATCCGAGTGCTTGTTCCTCGCATTGGTTCGAAGTCTGCAGTATTCATTGGCTTATCAATTTACATCAGCTCCTTTTTACTCTTCTCTATCGCCACTCAAGGGTGGATGATGTTTGCATTTCTGATTCCCTATTGTTTGGCAGGAATTACTTCGCCATCGGTTCAATCCATTATGTCCAATCATGTGGCAGAAGATGCACAAGGGGAGTTGCAAGGCGGTTTTACGGGCGTGGTGAGCTTAACCTCCATCCTCGGTCCTCCATTGATGACAGGATTGTTCCATTTCTTCACCTCTGACAATTCCTCATGGCATTGGCCTGCAGCTCCATTTGTTACCGCTTCACTGCTCAGTGCCATTAGTCTGTTTTTTGCTTGGAGGACTTTAAAGGGAAGGTGACTCCTTTTGGGTTGATGGCAACTGATTGAAGCTTTTTCACGACCTTTGCGCCCCATTTAGAACGATAATGTTATCAGTATCCAACCTTTCCCTCCGCTACGGTAAACGCGTGCTGTTCGAGGATGTGAACATCCGCTTTGCGCCCGGTAATTGCTACGGTATAATCGGAGCAAACGGGGCCGGCAAATCCACTTTTTTGAAAATTCTAGCGGGCACCATCGACCCCACAACCGGTCAGGTTTCTATGACTCCAGGTGAGCGCATGAGTGTCCTTAGTCAGGACCACTTTGCATTTGATGATTTCCCTGTTATGCAAACCGTATTGATGGGCAACAAGAAACTCTGGGAAGTGATGCAGCAGAAGGATGCCTTGTACGCAAAAGTGGATTTCAGCGACGCAGATGGAGATTTGGCGGCTGAGCTGGAATCGAAGTTCGCTGAAATGGACGGATGGAATGCCGAGAGTAATGCAGCGGAATTATTGAGCGGTCTACATGTATCGGAAGATAAGCACCACATGTTGATGAAGGAGTTGAACGGAAAAGAGAAGGTTAAGGTGTTATTGGCACAAGCCTTGTTCGGTAATCCGGACATCCTGCTTTTGGATGAGCCTACCAACGAGTTGGATGTGGAGACGGTGACTTGGCTCGAAGAATATCTTGCCGATTTCAATAATACCGTGATTGTAGTTTCACACGACCGCCATTTTTTGGATGCGGTTTGTACCCATGTCGCCGATATCGACTTTGGAAAAATCAATATTTATACCGGCAATTATTCATTCTGGTATGAGTCGAGTCAGTTGGCGCTCCGTCAAAGGTCGGAGCAGAACAAAAAGGTTGAGGATAAGAGAAAAGAGTTGCAGGAATTCATCGAACGGTTCAGTGCAAACGCTTCCAAATCGCGACAAGCCACAAGCCGAAAGAAGTTACTTGATAAACTGGTGGTGGACGAGATTCAACCATCAAACCGCAAATATCCTGGCATTATTTTCACGGCAGAGCGAGATTGTGGAGATCAAATTTTGTCGGCAGAAAAGCTCGGCGTAGATGGTGCAGACGGTTTGCCCTTGTTTTCCAATGTCGAGTTCAATCTTGTCAAAGGCGACAAGGTGGCATTTCTTTCAAAAAACCAACTTGCAGTAACGGCGTTGTTCGAAGTATTAACCGGAAACGCCGTTCCTAAGTCCGGCGAGTACAAATGGGGCAGTACTATTACCACTTCCTACCTTCCCAACGACAACAGCTCATTCTTCCATTCGGATGATAATCTGATTGATTGGTTGAGGCAGTTTTCGGCTGATAAGAACGAGACATACATTCGAGGCTTTTTAGGTAAGATGCTTTTCTCCGGCGAAGAGACTTTCAAAAAAGCATCCGTTTTGTCGGGTGGCGAAAAGGTTCGTTGCATGACCTCACGGATGATGCTTACCAATGCGAACTGCCTGATATTGGATGAGCCCACTAATCACTTGGATCTGGAATCGATCACCGCTTTCAACGATGCATTGATTGATTGGCGGCATGTGGCGCTATTCACCTCACACGATCATCGGTTTACCCAAACAGTAGCCAATCGGATCATAGAAATAGGTCCGAATGGGGTTATTGATAAACGAATGACTTACGACGAGTACATTGCTGATGAGCGTGTGCGTGAGCAACGCGCTTCCTTGTACAACTAGCTCGGTAAGAAAATCACTTTTTAAGTGGCGCTCCAACAGGAATGGCGCAATCGTGGCCAGGCTCTCCGTGAGGAGGGTTCATTCCGGGTGCCGTTACCGACGAGGTTCCTGGAGCAGCTCCTGGACCTGTTGAAATGGTGACGGGCTTTGCAGAAGGAGCAGGAGTTGCAGGAGTGCTGATGGTAGGAGCTGACAGCGTGGCTGGAGCCGGAGTTGCCGTTGCTGGAGCCGATTTTCCATCTGCTGGCAATGGTTTTCCAACTTCGATTTCACAACGGTGTCCAGGCTCTCCATGAGGAGGATTAAGCTTTACTTCGGAGCCTGTGGTCGCAGTCAGTGGAGTAGCAGCTGAGTCGGGCAGCGAAACAGATACACCCACATTGGCGGAATCATTCACAGCTGGCAATGAATCATTGGCTGGAGTTTCTTCTTGGCTGTTTCCCGAGCAAGAGACAAACAAAATGGAGAGCACAAACAGTGCAGAGATGCTGAATTTCATGGTTGATTTATTTTAATGGATGAAGCACGGTTTGTTCACGCAACCGTGTCGTTGTGCGTCTTGAAATACATTTCTACCACTTTGCCGTTTTCCGAGAAAATAACCTGGTCGGCCAAGTGCTTCATCAGGAATACACCGCGACCTGTCGGCTTCTCGATGTTTTCTGGAGCGGTAGGGTCGGGGAGGTTGTAGTAATCGAAACCTGGCCCCTCGTCGGCGATGGAAAAAAAGATCCGGTCTCCATCTACCTCATAATGGACCTTAACTTTCTTACCAGGGTCGCATTTGTTGCCATGCATGATAGCATTGTTGACGGCTTCAGTTACAGCGACCAGGATGTTTCCGTAGGAGTCCTCATGAATTTCGAACTCCGACTTCATGTCATCAATTACCTTTTCAATGATATTGATGCTGTGTGGTTCGGAGACGATCTCCAATGTGTTGGAAAACTTGGTGGAACTGGACATACCTATCGGGGTTGGATTTCTAGGGTTTGAAAATAGTAATTTACTAGATTCTTATAGTAAGGACTGAGGTCTGCCGGGATGGTTTTTAAAAGTTCAACCTCTTTCATTTTCAGTCTTTTATATTCTTCGAATTGTCCAGTGTTCCTGTTGGGCAGGTCGCGACCTTCAGTTGAGCGTCTTTTTTCGTCTTGTTCTCGCTCCCTTTCGGCCTTTTCGCTTTCCAATAAACGGGTCATAATTTCCTCTTGCCTACGGATGGTTTCTTGACTTATTTGACGGTTTACGAGATCCTTCTCGGTTTGTTCCATTTGTTTGGCCAGCTTATCCAAATCTCCAAGCGTACCGTTACCATCTTTATTTTCCTGGTTACTTAGTTGCTGAAGTTCGTTACGGATTGCTTCCTGTTGTGCCGCCATCCTAGCTAGTTCTTCGCTCATGCCCCCTTTACCACCTTTCCCCTGCTGACCTTCTTTTTGACCTTCCATTTTCTTTTTCATTCCCTTCATCTGTTCGTTGAGCTGCTCTTGCATTTGACGAAGTTTTTGTGCGGATGGAGAGGGTTTTCCTTTGCCAGGCTTCTTGCAGTTACCGTTTCCTTGCATCTGTTGTTGGGAGTCCATCTCCTGCTGCATCTGATTGAAGGCTTCTGACAGAATCAATGCGATATTGTTCACGGATGTCATTACATACTGTTGATCGGAACGAGCCTGCGGTACAAACCTGTCTTGCAGATTGAGAATGGTTTTCCCCAGGTTGTAGTTGATGGCAGCGATTTCGGAGTTGACGATGTTTTGTATTTGCACAACCCGCTTACTGAGTGCAAAAAGCGAGTCTTCCAAAACCTTAGCATCATCTTTCAACTCCCTCTGGCGTTGTGCAAGCTTTGTGTATCGGGGATTGTTTACATCAATGCCTTTGAGCTCCTGCATGAGGGATTCCTGGTCAAGAGAGAAGCGAATCAGATTTTCCAACAACATGCGGAGCGATTGCATATCTTCTTCGGCTTGCTGCTGTTGTTGCTGCTGCTGCTGTTGCTTCATCTTCTGCGCCAACTTATCCATTTTGTCGGCGGCTTTCTTTTGCGACTGCGATGCCTGCTTTTGCTGTTTCTTATCGCCACCCATCTCCTGCTCACTCTGCTCCATGTCTTTGTCAATATCTTCCATTTCCTGGGTGTTGTCTCCCATCTCCTGGGGGAATTCCAATTCTTTGTTTTTTTCCTGGAGCTCCTTCTGTTCCTTTTGCAGATCGTCGAATTTCTTATTCAACTCTTGCTGTTCGGACTTTAGCTCGGGTGTAATTTCCTTAGACTGTTCGGTTTTTTCAGCCAAATCACGCTGTTGTTTCTCAAGTTCTTCAAGCTTTTGAATGTTCTCTTGCATTTTTTTCTCCACCTCCAGCTGCTTGAATAGCTCCAATGTTCTGTCGAGCTGTTTTTCAAGATCCTTGCTCTCCAATTTCATTTGTTCGATTTTTTCCTTGAGCTGATCTTTGTCCAATTCCGACATGAGCTGTTCCAATTCTCGAAGGAGTTTCTTCATCTCCTCGCTCATCAGTTTTTCAAAGAGCTCTTCCAATTGGGCTTTTTTTTCGCGAAGCTGTTCGCTGTCCTTTTTGAATTCGCTTTCCTTGGAATTGTTCCGCTGATTCTGCTTTCGGATATCTTCAACC
>JBKCHO010000107.1:0-34273 GCA_046302815.1 Bacteroidota bacterium
GAGGAATTGGATCCACAACTAAAATCATTCCATTGTCCGCCCGACATGATAAAGTCGCCATCCACATTAACAACAACCCCACTGGCGGCCTGATTGCATGTACAGCCGCTGGCGTTACATGAAAACCCGGACACTCCCTTGACAACACCTCCGCTAATAATGAGATTGCCATCGATATCCATCGGATTATCCATATTGATGTAGAAATAGTTTGTAGATGCTCCCCATCGTCTGATGTCGAGGTTACCACGAATAGTAGCCAACGAGTTGGCGTTAATAATCAAATTGGGTGCATTTGCAATATCGAGGATTACTGTTCCCCATGCCGTACCGCCTGGAAAGGTTCCACCACCAACACCTTGAAACCACTGAATAGAGTAGGGCTCGAAATATTGGGTGGCACTGTTGCCAGGAAGATACCCGACATTATTATGTTTCCATGTACCATCGCGTTTGATGTAAAAACTACCTACAAAGGTTCCACCAATCGTAGCATTTGTTTGCGAGTATGTTTGCTCATAAGTGGCAAATGATTGGATGTAGAGACGGTTAAGGGTGATCAATTGGCTGGCGGTAACATAACTTCCAGGCTCCAAGTAGAGATTGGAGATGGTGTCGGAGATAGATGTGGTCATGCTATGACCATTCTGCACATAAAAACTGTTGGTGGCCGTTGCCAATGCCGCTACACTTCCGAGGGCGGTGCCAGAACCGTTGCGAGCTGTATTCCAGCTGCTGGGATTCATCATATCCAATGATCCTTGGGAATAGTATGCAGTACCGCAATTAATGACCCGTGCGCCTAAAGGCGATGAGGGTGAAGGTATGCGGTTAACACCTCCTATAACAATACTATTGCATAGTCCATCAATTTGAGCGGGATCACATGCTGCGGTGGGCTTCACATCATAGGCGAGCCAGAAATAGTTGGTGCCTGCAACCAAATTGACCGACCCTGTCATGGTGAAATCGGTGTTGATAGCAGGTGGCACCGCCAAAGTAGCTCCGAACTGGGTAGCTGCACTGAACACAGGACTGTCGCCGGTAAAGAATACACGGGCATTTTGAATGTCACCCGTATTGGTAGTACCGTTTGTACGGAAGGTCATAGAAGAAACCTGCAAAGGATTAATAGCTCCGGATGTTACAACTTTAATTTGTATAACATCATTCAATGCAGAACCTGCAGGTAGCGGGTTTGAATTTTGAACGACCGAACTGGATACATAAGTCATCGGCGTAGAAGCAACGATGGGTCTGTTTCCGGCAGGAGTAGCGTTCAATGTATAAGTGGTGCCGGCAACAGTGGTGCTCACCAGTTTGGCATCAATGACATTACCACCAGGGGCCGTTGCAACCACATCGTATGCGATCCAGAAATTATTATCACCTTCCGACAATGCCCTAGTGAAATTGAAGGTCATGTTAGTGGGGTCGTTGGGTGGTACGGCAACCGTTGCACCCAATTGCGTAGTAGTTGCGAATGTTGTAGAGCTACCGGTGTAGTAAACTCGCGCATTGGTGATATCGCCCACATTTGTAGTGCCAAGTGTAGTAAACACCAACTGCGTGGCATTGGGGGCCGATAGCTGACCAGTTGTGATGACATTTACCCGTAGGACCTCCTGGCGAGTGGTTCCTGCGTTTACATTTCCTGTAACCTGAGTAACACTGGTTGACGAGTAAACCATATTCACAGGAGCTGGCAATATGGTGATATCGTAATCCTCGTAGTCTGCTAATTGCACAGTGTTACACGGAACGGTTTGAGCTGTTGTTCCAATCACCATAGCAACTCGCATCTTGGTAGTACCCAAAACAGCAGTTGCAGGTATGGTAACATTGATGTTTTGTGGGCTTGTAACCGGAACCACTGCAGAGGTGATGTCCGTTGTGCCCAATACTCGCTCGGCTGGATCTGCGTATGTGCCGTCCATGTTCCAATCGATCCAGGCAGCGACCACCTTTTGCGAAACAGTAGCATTATAGGCAGAAACGGACAGAGGATAGGTTAGCGACCTTCTCACGGTAGTACCCTGACCTGTGCATGTGTAACCATCCCATGCGCTTGACCGATTGATGCTGCCAAAAGCCACATTACTTATGTAACTGGTTACCGCCGTAGCATTACCGGTGGTACAATAATATCCGCAAGGAGGGTAATCGTATTCTGTAATGATAATATCATCAATCCAAAAATTAGCCGAGTTGCATCCGTTGCCGGTCATCGTGGAAACAAACCCAATGTGCTGGGTTACATTCGCAGGTACGGTGAAAATGATATTCGTAGTCGTAAAAGCGACTTGATTGGTGGTGGTGGTTGCTAAGAGTGTGCCTGCAGTAGCGTTGGCGTAGGAGGCACCCACATTGCTACGATATACCTTAACTGAACCTACGCAAGTGGCAATCTTGTAGGCATAAGATAGCTGGTAGAATTTTCCAGCTTGAAATGTTATGGTGTTCGTGGAAATGAAAGCGCCATCGTATTTACCATTGGTGGTGAATTTACCACAGGCAGGAGCAGTATTACCTCCAGTGGCTGATAAAACCGGTGTGTTGATTGTTCCAACAGCGTAGGTAAGGGTGGGATCACCCGTTTCGAATCCGGTTTGGTAAATAACCGTTTGTCCTTGTAGTGTGGCAACAACCGTGGTCAGCAGCACCATCAAGGTAAAAAAGTTTTTGTATAGATTATTTTTCATGGCTTTTCAGATTTCAAATCTGATTAAATGATAAATTTTATATGCTATTCGGGCTTTCGGGCCGGTTGAGTAATAGATCTTTGATTGGGCTCATCCTTTTTAATTGCAGCATCTTGAGCAGGTGCATTGGGGTTTACCAAAAAATAAACTTTTTGTCCATCGTCGCCAATAATGTGTGCAGGCTCCGGAGTCGGAACCACCCTATCTGAGGACTGGGCAGGGGCAACATCTTTGTTCACATCCTTTGAGGGTGTGTTTGACTGACCATTGGCAACAGCAATGCTGATACCGAAAAAGAAAGCGAAAGCGTAAACGAATCTCATATCTTGATTTATTTGGATGTGGTTTGGACTACAAATCGGAATGGTCGGTTTAACAGCGAGGATTGTAAGTTGTAAACACCTGCGACGCTGCTTTTGATATCACGAACTACATACTCATTTTTAGAAACTCGGAACTCATCCACCAATTTACCTTCTATTGAATATATGTAACATGTCTGATTGGCCTGGGAGGTAAATTCCAAAGTGTTCGCCCCGGCGTTGTAAATCGGATTCTCAAACATGGAACCAACTTCATCAATAGCCGTGTTGGTAACTACTACCGTTTGGACAATGGAATCGGCACAGCCGGAACCGGCAGCACCATTGGCAACCAGTTTCACTTGGTAGCTGCCGGATGTGGCATAAGTGTGTGACGGACTAGTTTGCGTAGATGTGGATCCATCACCGAAATTCCAATTGTAGGAGGTTGCATTTGTGGAGGTGTTAGTGAATGAAACCGACAAATTGTTTGCATTGAAGTTGAATGTCGGAGTAATATTGACCGTGCGAATGGGCATGATCATGAAATCATAGTCCCATGAAGGATCACCATTGGCTAAATCCTTGTACCAAGTAACACCTTGACGGACGAGATTCAGATAAAGATTGCCTCCATTACCGATGAAATTGTTTGATGTATTGCCCTCTAAATTGTGCTGCACCCAAATGTCGTTGGTAGAAGGGGATGTAGGCTCTATGGATAGAATCACATTTCCATTGACGGTAGCAGGGCTGGAAAAGGTTGCATCGATTTGTTGCCAAGTGGAACCAACAGGAACAGAAACCGTGGTTTGGGCAATAGTGGTGCTCGGAAAACCAACAGCCTCTTGGTATAAAACCACGCGGATGGACTGGCTGCTTCCAACGGCACGAGCCCAAAACCGGATGCCGGTCATTTGACCTGTGAGGCCGTTGTATCGTTGTGCCAAGCCAGAGTAGGTGGCACTTGAAATCCTTTCTTCGTTGAATGCGGTGGCCCTGGAGATAGGGCCGTTGTTGAGATACGAGGTGCAGGGTGCGGATGCATCCGCGACCATCGCGCCTTGAATCATTATCAAAAGCAATAACAAATGGGAGATATTTAGCAATTTAATCATATGCCTGCGCTTAAATTTGGTTTCTCTCAATATTAACCAAAGAAACTCCAATCATCAAGGTCAAAACGAAACCTTTCCATAAAGGTTACAAACTATCAACACGTCATAGCAAACCTAAACTCATCAAATCAGGCTAAATCATGCTAATTATTTGATATACAAATAACTGCAATTATATTTGAAGCCTTATTTAATGTTGTAGATTTGTAGCTACGCAAGAGAGTTAGTTACTAGTAAACAATGTGAATAGCTCTGAATAATGGCGTACATTTATGAAGTCGAAATAGAAGCACCTACATTATCTCGCCCAGAAAGCCAGCAACCTTTATGAAATTCAACTCCCGCCTTGGTCTACTTGTTGTTTTGCTGTTATCGAACTTTATTTTTGAATCGAAAGGACAAGTAGGATGCCCCTCTGTCAGCGCCGGCCCGGATGTGAGTGTTTCTTGTAACAACCCGTGTGTGAATCTGACGGCCACTTGGTTCGATTCGGGTCAGACCAACAACTACTTGGCCATTCCCATTACCTATACGCCCAACCCATACAATGTGGGCACACCCATTTTGTTGAATATTGACGATACCTGGTCTCAAGTGATCAATCTTCCATTTAACTTTTGCTTTTTCGGAATTAACTACAACCAGGTTGTCATAGGATCGAACGGTATCATTTCATTCAACACTACTTATGCTGGCAACGGTTGCCCTTGGGTTCTGCAAGGAATACCCGCCCTGCCGACAGCACAATTACCTACTGCAAGTATCATGGGTATTTTCCAAGATATCGACCCGACCAACCAAGGAACAATTTATTACCAATTGACCGGTACGGCACCATGCAGAAAATTGATCGTTTCTTTTTTTCAAATACCCTATTTTGGAGATCCCAACAGTGTGGCTACCGGCTTCTGCTCCTCCCCCCTGTTTGCCACTACACAAATAGTTTTGTATGAAACAACCAACGCCATCGACATATACACGCAAAACAAACCCGTGTGTAATGGTTGGAATGGAGGATTAGCCATACAGGGAATCCAAAATGCAACCGGCACTCAGGCCGTAGTGGTTCCCGGAAGGAACAACACCATCTTCACCGCCACCAACGATGCATGGCGTTTTTTGCCATTTGGCGCAAGTATTTCCAGTTTCGCTTGGCTTCAAGGTGGAACAGTTATCAGCACAGCTCCGGTGGTTAATGTGTGTCCGACAACAACCACCACCTACACAGCTCAAGTTACCTACACCACCTGCAACGGAAATTCTGTGGTGGTTACAGACAATGTAACTGTAACACCTACAAACGCCCTTCAAACCACCTCCTCCATTCTGCAAAATGTAAGTTGCAACAATGGCACAAACGGATCGCTGACCACTGCCGGTATCACAGGAACACCACCCTACTCCTATCAGTGGTCGCCTAATGCCGGAGGTTCCACCAGCCAAACTGTTTCAGGATTATCGCCCGGAACCTACACTGTTACTGTAACCGATGCCAGTGGCTGTTCCGCCATCAACACGCTTACTCTATCAAATCCGCCAGCCGTATCAGCAACAAACAGCTTTACCAATGTTTCCTGCAATGGCGGATCAAATGGTTCGGTAACCATCACTCCAGTCACTGGCGTGGCACCTTACTCCTACAGTTGGGCTCCTTTCCCAGGGAACAGCGCTACATTATCCAATTTGCCTGCTGGCACTTACACATGCATCATTACAGATGGAAACGGATGCACCGGATCCGCATCAGCCACCATATCGCAGCCAAACGCCATCAACGCAAGTTTATCCAACACATCCGTTTCGTGTAATGGTGGTACAAATGGAACTGCAACAATATCCGTCAGTGGAGGCACATTGCCTTTCTCCTACTCCTGGAACTCCGTTCCTGTACAAAACACAGCAACCGCAACAGGACTACCTGCGGGTAATTACTCTGTGACTGCCACAGATGCGAATGGGTGCACCATCAGTCCTCCAGCTGTTACCATCACCCAACCAACTGCATTGAGTTCAAACTTTTCCTCTACTCCAACCCTTTGTGGTCAGTCAACAGGCGTTATCACCTCTACCGCGTCAGGTGGCACATCACCTTACAGCTATTCCATAAACGGAGGACCATCGCAAGCATCAAATATCTTCAACAATGTGAGTGGCGGAAATAACAGCCTATTGGTTACGGATGCCAACGGCTGTACCAGCAGTTCGAACGGTATTGTTGCAACCGTTCCATCTGTAAATATCCAGTCAGCCACAACAACACCTGCCCTTTGCAATGGCTCCAGTACAGGAACTGTAACTGTTTCGGCCACGGGTAATGCTGCCCCATTGAGTTATTTGTTGACTGGTTTCCCATCTCAAACTTCCTCCACATGGAACAGTGTTCCTGCAGGAAACTACACTATCACGGTTACCGATGCAAACAACTGCACAGCCGCTTCTAGTGTATTGGTAACTCAGCCCACAGCCTTATCGGGTTCCACCTCTGTTTCGGGATCGGTATGCTCAGGCGCCAATGGAAGCATTTCCACATCAGCCGCAGGAGGTACTGCTCCCTACTCCTACTCCCTAAACAATGGGCCATCGCAAACAAGCCCCAATTTCAGCAATCAAACAGCAGGCTCTTACACGGTACAAATTTTCGATGCCAACGGTTGTTCAATAAACATAAACGCAACCATTAACGATCAACCCTCACCGCTAATAACATCCATCACCAATACACAGGTTTCATGTAACGGTGGATCAAATGGTACCGCTACTGTGATTACTTCTTTAGGCACGGCACCACTCAGTTACTCGATAAACGCTGGAGTTCCGCAGCCTAATGCAAGTTTCAATTCGCTTGCTGCAGGCACATACACCATTTTGGTTACGGATGCCAACAACTGTACGGCAACAGGCAACATCACGATTACAGAGCCATCTGTGCTTACAGCAACTGCGAGCTCAATAGATTTGGACTGCTACGGTGATAGCAATGGTACAGCCAATGCAGTTGCCAATGGAGGTACCGCTCCCTACAGCTACGCATGGAACTCGAATCCGGTCCAAAATACGGCCACAGCCACCAACCTGACTGCCGGTAGTTACCAAGCTACAATCACCGATGCATTGGGTTGTACCGTAACAACCATCAGCACCGTCATCAACCAGCCAGCACAAATTGCACTTACTATCACCTCCACCCCCGCACTGTGCGGACAATCGAACGGCACCATCAATGTAGTTGCTTCAGGAGGAGTAACTCCATTTGCCTTCAACATCAATGGCGGAGCAAGCCAGACATCCACATTCTTTAACAATCTTACATCTGGCATCTATTTGGTTGCCGCCACCGATGCCAATGGCTGCGTAGTTGATTCCAATGTTACCGTAGGTGTTCAGCCCACCATAAACATTCAATCCACTACCGCTACTCCTGTTTCATGCAATGGGGGCAATGATGGAACCTTAAGCATTATAGCAACTGGAGGCACTCCACCACTTAACTACAACTTAGCTGGATTTCCACAGCAACCGAATCCCGTTTGGAACAACTTGGCTGCTGGCAACTACACCGTTATTGTAGTGGATGCAAACAACTGCGTGAACTCAGCTATCGTCAATGTCCCTCAGCCAACAGCTTTGGTTGCGTCGGCAAATTCCATAGGAACGGTTTGCACCTCTCCATCGGGTTCCGTTACATTGACATCATTAGGAGGCGTTGCGCCCTACAGCTACTCGCTGAATGGGGGATTGGCGCAAGCGAGTCCCACCTTCAACAACTTAGCTCCAGGTTCCTATACTGTTCAAGTTACCGATGCCAACGGATGCACTGCTGTAGCTAATACTATTGTCACCGACCAACCCGGACCACTAATCACCTCCATAACCCCTGTTAATGTAACTTGTTTTGGTGATGGTGATGGCTCGCTTACTGTTAATACCAGCTCCGGAACTGCGCCGTTCTCCTACTCCATGAACGGAGGTGTCAATCAGACAAATTCCACATTTAATTCGCTAGTACCAGGCAATTATACTTTGTTGGTTACGGATGCCAACGGATGCACCATATCGGGACAAGCATCCATAACTGAACCAACCGCGTTAACATCTGTAACATCCCTGGTTCAACATTCTTGTGGAACTCCCGCTGATGGTTCGCTCCAGGTTGTTTCACAAGGCGGGACTGCACCATTCAGCTATGTATGGCTACCAACAGGTGGAACTTCATCGACGGCTTCGGGCTTACCCGGAGGAACATATACTGCAACAACTACCGATGCAAATGGTTGTACGATATCTTCCAGCGCCATTGTATTACAATCGAACTTGGCTATCAGCTTTACTACGGATTCCGTTACCTGCTTCGGTGGTAATGATGGATCTGTTTCATCCCTGGTAACAGGTAATACCGGCGCTGTCCTTTACAACTGGAGTCCTATTGCATCAAATACACCTGACATCAACTCTCTTTCACAAGGGACTTATACTTTGAGTGTAGTGGATTCCATCGGGTGTACGCAAAGCGCCTCGACAACCGTTTATGAACCCCTCCCCCCCGTGGTTCAAGTTTCAGCAAACCCTTCGGGTGTTTGCTTTGGCGAATCCACTGTAATCACGGCCAGTGGAGGTGTATCCTATGCCTGGTCGAATGGTATAACCACGAATCAAAATACAGTTGCACCAATCGCTAACACATCTTATACGGTTACGATAACCGACATTGATGGCTGTACCAATAGCTCAAGCATTTTAATACCTGTGTATCCGCTGCCCGTTGTTTCTTTCGTAGCCGATACCGTTTGCGAGGGTCAACCCAGTACCGTTTTCAGCTCCTCCACTGTAGGATCCGGAAGCATAGCGGGATTGAATTGGAATTTTCCAAACGGAGCTTCCTATAGCGGTCCAAGCGCCACGATTAATCTTCCGGGTGGAGTAACAGACATTCAACTGGTGGCAACTACAGACAGAGCATGTGTGGATTCGATAACCGGACCTGTTCGAGTGTGGTTCGCTCCGGTTGCGCAAATAGCTTCTGATGATACCGCAGGATGTCCGCCACAGACAGTACTGTTCAATGATGCATCCACATCTGTTGATGGCGCTGTACAAAGCTGGTTGTGGGATGCAGGCAACGGATTTACATCTTCAGATGCATCTTTCTCAAACAACTATCCCCTAGCTGGTTTCTATGATGTGAACTTATTGGTAACAAGTACTTATGGCTGTACAAACAACTTGCTCATCAATGACTACATCCATGTCTATGATCAACCTATTGCAGACTTCAGGAATATGCCTGAGCAGCCGTCCATTTATGTGCCCAATGTCCAGTTCATTGACCAATCGTTTGCCGCTTCAAGTTGGTACTGGACTTTCGGCGACCAAGGAATTTCTGCAGTACAAAATCCGATACACACCTATATTTTTCCTGGAAAATATGAAGTCGAGCTGGTAATCACCAGCGATGAGGGTTGTATGGATAGCATCACAAAAGAAGTGGTTGTTCTCGATGAGGTTGCCATTTGGGTTCCGGATACCTTTTCGCCAAATGGTGACGGAATCAACGATGTGTTTTTTGCCTTTGGAGTAAATCCCACCGAATTTGATATCAAAATATTCAATCGCTTCGGCGAGATGGTATTTTCATCGAACAGTAATTCCAATGGTTGGGATGGTCGATTTAATGGGCAAGATGTGATCCAGGATGTGTATGTATATATGATTGCATTCAAGACTCTGAAGAATAATTTGGAGGTTAAAAAGGGATATATTTCGCTGATTAGATAAAAATGTTTAACTTTTAAATAACTGACTATCAATATAAATAGTCATTTTGTTTAACATTTTTAATATATAGTTAAACATTTCTGTTTTTCTCGTGTTTTGGATTTTGTAACTAATCAAAATTTCCAAAATCATGAAAAAAACAATTGTACTAATTCTTACCCTTGCTGCAGGTATGTTTTCCAGCAGTCAGGTTTCCGGCCAGGCCGAACTTCAAGTCATTCACAACTGTGCCGATCCAGGTGCTCAAACTGTTGATGTGTATGTCAATGGTGCGAACGCTATCGACAACTTTGCTTTCCGCGCGGCCACTCCATTCCTGAACCTCCCATCCGGAGTAGTTCTCAATATCGGAATCGCACCAGGAAACAGTACATCTGTTAATGACACATTGGTTAACTTTCCAGTGGTGTTGGCCGCAGGCGAAAAATATGTAGCCGTAGCTTCAGGAGTTTTAACTCCTTCCACTTTCAGCAACAATCCTGATGGCAAGAACATCGGTTTCGGACTGAACATCATCACCAATGCACAAACCGCATCTGCGCAACCAGGTAATGTGGACATCACCATCCTTCACGGATCTACCGATGCCCCTGCAGTGGATGTAATTGCGCGCGGTGTAGCTACATTGGCCGATAATGCTTCTTTCGGCGATTACACTCCTTACATCGGTGTTCCTCCAGCAAGCTACATTGTTGACATTACTCCTGCTGCCGATAACAGCAACATCATCGTATCATACACCGCGGATCTATCCGGTTTGGCTGGTGGAGCTGCGGTAGTATTTGCGTCGGGTTTTCTTAACCCAGCAGCCAACCAAAACGGTGAAGCTTTCGGAGTTTTTGCCGCACTTCCCAATGGAGCTGTTGTTCCATTGCCAACCACAAGCCAAGCGCGTTTGCAGGTCATTCACAACGCCGCAGACCCTGGTGCTGCATCCGTTGATGTTTATTTGAATGGCGCTCTCGCAATACCTGGTTTCGCTTTCCGCGCCGCCACTCCATTCCTAGATGTACCAGCTGGAGTTCCAGTTAATATCGGTATTGCACCTCCCAACAGCACCAGCGCAAACGACACTTTAGTAAACTTCACTGTTACCTTCAACAATGGTGAAACTTATTTGGCAGTAGCCAATGGCGTATTGAATCCACCCGCATTCGCAGCCAACCCTGATGGTCGTCCTACAGGATTCACCCTGTTTCTACAATCAGGTATCCGCGAAAGCTCACAGAACGGAACTGGAAATGTTGATTTCATCGCCATCCACGGCTCTACCGATGCTCCTACTGTTGATGTGATTGCTCGTGGGGTTGCAACTTTGGTTGACAATGCTGCTTATGGCGATATCACTCCATACATCAGCGTACCTGCGGCCAGCTATTTGCTCGACATCACTCCTGGCAACAGCAACAACACAATCGTAGCATCTTACACTGCTGACCTTTCTGCCCTCGGTGGAGGATCTGCTATAGTATTTGCTTCAGGTTTCTTGAATCCTGGTGCTAACCAAAATGGTGCCGCTTTCGGACTGTATGCTGCCTTGGGTAACGGAACCGTAGTGGCATTGCCTGCAACAAGCCAAGCGCGTCTTCAGGTAATTCACAATGCTGCCGATCCTGCAGCTGCATCTGTTGATGTGTACTTGAACGGAGCTCTAGCTTTGAACAACTTTGCTTTCCGCACGGCCACTCCATTTATTGATGTTCCTGGTGATGCATTAATCAACATTGGAATCGCTCCAGGCAACAGCACATCAGTTAACGATACGCTAGTGAATATCCCCGTTACACTGGCCAACGGACAAACCTATGTAGCCATTGCCAACGGTGTTTTGAATCCAGCCGCCTTTGCTGCAAACCCTGATGGAAGACCAACCGGTTTCAACCTATTCTTGCAAAACAATATCCGCGAGAGCGCACTCAACGGCACTGAAGTTGATTTTATCGCCCTGCATGGTGCTACAGATGCCCCAACAGTTGACATCAAGCTTACAGGTGGTCCAGTATTGATTGATAACGCTGCCTATGGCGATATCACTCCATATATCAATGTACCTGCCGCTTCTTACAGCTTAGATGTAACTCCTGGAAACAACAATAGCGTTGTAGTAGCAAGCTATCAAGCTGACCTTTCTACATTGGGTGGTGGTGCAGCTGTAGTATTTGCTTCCGGATTCCTGAACCCTGGAGCCAATCAAAACGGAGCTGCCTTCGGATTGTGGGTAACACTTCCAAATGGAACCACATTCCCACTTCCTGTAACAACCTCCATTGGCGAAATCGATAACGCTTCCACTTCGGTATCCATCTATCCTAATCCAGCGGTTGCAGGCTCATCCATTTATGTGAACAACAACACCAATGGTGTGATGACCTTGGAAATGATCAATGCAGCCGGACAAATTGTTCGCAGTATTGAAGCAAATTATGGCGAAAACGCCATCGAAACCAACGGACTTCGTGCTGGTGTTTACACCGTGAGAACCATCACCGGTGAAAATGTGAGCACCGGACGCGTGGTGATTCGCTGATTCGAAAAATAAATCGTGTGTGTGTGAAGAACCGGGGCCGTAACCCCGGTTTTTTTAGTTTATGGATGTGATCTCAAAGGCATTCTCGAAGTTTTCCCGAATGGTGGTTACCCAGTTGGATCCTCCCGAATGAATATTGTTATTATTGAAATCGACCGAGTTGGGAGAACGGTAAAGCTTGTTAAGGTTGAAGCGAAAATTCACCGTCTTTTTTTGACCGGCACCTAAAGAAAATGAGGTTGGAAATTTGTGTTCGCGGAGGGCCTCCAAAGCGCCATAATGATACACAAGTGGAAGTGTATCACCTAAAGTAGCCACAAATTGGCCCTCATGTTTAAAATAAATATACCCCGTGTTCCAATCCCAAAACATACCAAACGACGGATCCAATTCACCTGCCTGAGCCCCGGAAACATTTTTGATGCTATCCACACCTAAAAAAAATCGTATTTCATCAAAGTTGGCCTCAGGTACGATCATATCGAAGGAAAGGGAGGAAGGGTCTGCAGCGTTAACCAACTCATAGTTGGAAGACTCGTGGACAACATTGCCCTGATACATAAACCTGATGTTACTCACATAGTATTTCAACAAATCGACACTATAGGTATTTCCAGCATCATTCGTGTATTCCAAATCTCCGAGCTGTATGGCTGTACCGTCGACCGTATTCTCGAACTGAAATCTTATGACACCTGTAGTAGATGCATCCTCTTTTTTACAAGATGTGAAAGTTGTTGCTAAGAGTAAAACCAAAATCTTCAGACTTTGATTTCCAAAATTCAGGTAAGGGTTCATTTCTTATTGAGTTTATAGTATGCACGAAGTCCAACGGTTTGACTCAATCTTAATCGACGATCCCATCCAATATTGACTCGCTCCAACAGTGGTGAATAAACCAGTTGCAGATCCCATGGTCCGCTAGTATTTACATCAAAACCCAGTCCGGCAAAAGCACCAAAGCCCAATCCAACAGGCCGGGTGCCGGTGAAATAGATGTCGCCGTTGGGACTTTGAAACTCATCGGCAAGACTAATGACCAAATCGTTGATTTGAATTTCGTTATTGACGAACTTGGCCAAGGTGGCATGCAGCCCTCCTTCCAGTAAAAACTGGATACCTTGTTCGGGTCCCAACACCCCCTGATAACCGAGTTGCAGATGCAGCCGTTGCTCTTCACCAGCAATTTCGAATGTATTTAAATCTTTATTGATTTGTGTAGTGTTAGAGCTTGGCACAAGAATGTTGAAGTTGCCTGTTGCTTTTAGAATGGATGCATTGAGGTTTAGTAGAACACCGTTTTTGCCATCACGGGAGTAACGCGTATTGAGACCAATAGAAAAGGCCGTTTTAAACCTCATGTTGATGGGCATGTAATCCGAGTTTTCGAACTTCCAAAATTCATTATTGGCTAATCCCAATGCGGGACTAATTAAATCAGGTCCAAGGTCATTAATTGATTTATCACCATACTGCTCATTGATTTTATAATTCATCCAACTATTCTCAAAATTATTCTTATTCCCCTCGAGATCGTAGCCATACCCATCGTACAAGGAAGCCGCCTTTTTGTTGGGGAAGTAGGATCCCGCATACAAACCGATGACCCATCCCTTCCGTGTATATACGGGGTTTTCGTAATAGGCATCCATGTCATCCTGCGCCATGGCAGGCAATTGCAACATAGTGGCTAGAAGGAGAAAGCTTGGTATAAATCCTTTCATTTGGATAACTTGTTTACATACAAAGTTAATGCAAAACGACAATTAGTAACCTGTCTACCGCTAGGTAGACAGGTCTAAAATCCCTGGTTATATGCAACGATTCAAACTAAATGCCCTTCAACGATGATGATGACACCTTCCACTTGGATCCTTGGTGCGGTTGCGGCACGGCAGCCCTTTTTTGGTGGTTCCAGAGCATTGCACTGCCGGAGTATCGTTGGATACGGACCCTGCTTCGCTATAGGTTGATGATGATTGCCAGGTCCATTGGCTTATAGCCACACCAATCTCGAGCTGTTCTTCGATTTGGTCATGCAAAGCCGGAAAAAAATTGATGCCGGTGATGCGCTCCACCTCATCGACACTTACCACATACGATTGCAATGATGCCTTGGAAGATGCATTGGGCATGATGAAAGCGATGGCCTTGAGGTCGGGGCTGGTATGGTCGAGAATCACTTTGTAGTAGTAGTTTGGAACCGCTACCTGGCTGTAGCCGATGGTGGGCAATCCTTCTTCGAGGATGCCTGCAGTGACCACGCTAACGGCTCCATATTCAACGGCCCAGGTACGAACCAACTCCTCAAGTCGCTTCCAGATGCCTCGGTTGAAGCCGGGAGTTTGCGGCGACATGTTGCTCATATAAAACGACTCAGCCATCGATTGGTATGACCAACCCATGTCTCCGGCAGGTGCCAGGTGTCCGCGGTCGTAGCCACTGCCTTTGTAATCGTTGGGCGCCGCAGATTCGGTATGTACTGCCGGATCCGACATAAACTTGTCGGTGCGTGCATGAGCCGATTGTGTTTCCTGCGCCGTGAGCTCATAAGCCACCCATTCCGCCTGCTCGAAGCGCTCGTTGTAAACAAGAGTATATCCCGATTTGCGAATGAGTATTTGCCCAGGCTTCAACGCAGGAAGCTCCAGTTCGAATAGCGAATCGGTGTTGAAGGCGACCCTCGACTGTTCTGTATAACCTACCTCCGTTTGGGATGTGTTGGATCCGGAGGTGGTTGGCTCTTTGCGTTCGTTCCCGAAGGAGCAACCGAAGGAGCAAGTAGCTAGTAAGACGAACAGCAGTATGGAAAAATAAAATCGCACCTGGCGGGAGTTTTGAAGGGTATTCAAATTTAATGAAAAAAGAGGGACACGGATTGATAGTTTGTTCATTAGTCGTTAACTTATAACAACTAAGCAATAGTATTACTGGAATCCGTCTTTATATTCAGATAAAAGTGACAAGTGACATGTCACAAGTGTAAAGTGTCGCCATTCATGCCCAAGGCAAGCAACAGTCGCTATTGGCCTCCTATTGTGATTCGCACAGTTCGTGGACGGGCCACGCACCAGCGTTTTTAAGTTAGATGTTACATGTTAACCTGTACCGCCTACCGCCACTGCCTACTGGTACTGGTACTAGTATTCATACTGATTCTTCCCATCAATCTTGAATCCCAGCAACATGATTTAAAATCATAACATCAAACGCACCCTGGCGGTCGATTTGGACTTGAATGGGAATGTAAAAGGCAGGCTTGTTTAAGAATAAAGAGAGAAGACCATCGCTTTGTAAACGCACAAAATCCTTTTCGGTGGTGACGAAGGTGGTGTTGGATGGGTGGGCACTGAAGATGCGCTGCAATTCATCGGCGGAGAACCGGTGGTGATCGGCGAATGTGTAGGTGTGTAATGAATTGCCAAGTGTGGCTGCGTGTTGGAAAAAAGCTTCGGGGTGTGCGATGCCGGCGAACGCCACCACTTCATTCGTTGACTGGATGCCAATGGAAGAACCATCGAATGCAGAAGGCTCTCCATATACAATTTGTGAGAAGAAAACGGATTGGTTCGGTAATGGCTGAATTTCGTCGACGATGTGTTGCTTTTCATTATCCAACATGCCCTGCGGGCAACCCGTCACAATGATGATATCGGCCCGCCAGTAACCCGATCGCGGTTCACGCAAATTACCCATAGGTAGCACATGATCTTTGGTAAATAGACTACTGTTGGGCGTGAGCAAAATTTGCAATGAGGGTGTGACGCTTCTGTGCTGGTATCCGTCATCCATGAGCACCACATCACAACCATCCGCGGAAGCGAGGAGCCGCTGCAATCCTTCAGCCCTATTGGCACATACCGCCACTTGGATATTCGGATACTTGCGATGGTACATGAATGGTTCATCGCCCAACCGAGCCGAAGAGGCATCGGCTCCAGCCAACTGGAATCCTTTCGAGGATCGGCCATATCCCCTGCTGAGTGTGGCCAACCGATAACGGTCTTGCAACAACCGTATCAGGTATTCCACATGCGGTGTTTTACCCGTGCCACCCATGCTCAGGTTACCAACGAGAATGACCGGCTTTTCGAACGAAGCAGAACGAAGCAGACCACCGTCGTACAGAAAATTACGAACCGCAATTATCATCCCATAGAGGATGCTAAAAGGGAAAAGCAGGAGTCGCCAGTTCATAAGGCGCCAAATTAATCCATATTGTTGAACCCGCTTCGCTACCGATTCTTAATTTTACATCCAAACCTAGCACCGTGGAAAAGCTATCCAACATCATCCGGCATTTGGAGCGACTGGCACCGCCATCGCTGCAAGAGGACTATGACAACAGCGGCCTGATCGTGGGCCATCCAGATATGGAAATACGCGGCGCTGTGATTTGCCTGGATAGTACTGAAACCGTCATCGACGAAGCCATCCAACACGGATGCAACCTGGTGATTGCCCACCACCCTATTGTGTTTTCGGGACTGAAGAAATTCAATGGCAAGAACTATGTGGAGCGTACGGTGATGAAGGCCATCAAGCACGATGTGGCCATTTATGCCATACATACCAACCTCGACAATGTGGCCCAAGGAGTGAACGCCGAAATATGCAGCCGATTGGGCTTAGTGGATACCCGCGTGCTGGATGTCAAAAAAGGACAAATCAAAAAGCTGGTAACCTATTGCCCCGAGAAAGATGCCGAACAGGTCAGAAACGCCCTATTCGCTGCAGGTGCCGGACACATCGGCAAATACGACGAGTGCAGTTTCAACACCTCTGGCGTTGGCACATTCCGGCCCGGCCAAGGTGCCGATCCCACCATTGGGCAAATCGGTGTGAGGCACCATGAAAACGAAATTCGCATCGAGACCATTTTCGTGCAATACCTCGAAAAAGCAGTCCTAAAAGCACTTTTTGATGCCCATCCTTATGAAGAGGTAGCTTACGAATTATATCACACTGACAATCAGCACCAAGGTATTGGGGCGGGTATGGTGGGAACACTTGAAAAACCTATGGACACAATGGCATTTTTGAGCCTAGTGAAAGAACGGTTTGGAGTTAAATCACTGAGACACACAGATATCACTAAACCTAAAGTGTCCACCATCGCCGTATGCGGTGGGTCGGGTAGTTTCCTTCTTAAGAGCGCTTTGTCGGTCGGAGCCGATGTGTTCCTTACAGCCGACTATAAATACCACCAGTTTTTTGATGCAGAGGGCAAAATTGTAATTGCCGATTTGGGACACTTTGAAAGTGAACAGTTTACGAAAGAACTACTCCATAGGGAATTAAGCAGGGAATTCACTACATTTGCGCTCCGTTTAACGGACATTGACACGAACCCTGTAAAGTATCTCTGAAATGGCGGTAAAGAAAACTGCTTCAAAAAGCGCCACCGGTGAGGCGGTAGCTGAAAAGAAAAAAGCCACCAAGAGCAAAGCCGAAACTGCAACCAAGGAGCCAAAGGCCAAGCGTGCCTCCTCGCGTTCCAAAGTGGTTGAGAAAATAGTTGAGCCTGCTAAAGAACATCGCTTCAACTTCAAGCTTAAGGAATTTGGAAAAGGAAAAGATGACTTCACCGTTGAGGAGAAGCTCCAAGCCTTGTTTCAGCTCCAGCTCATTGACACTGAAATTGACCGCATTCGCATCATCCGCGGAGAACTTCCTATGGAAGTAGCCGACTTGGAAGATGAAATTGCCGGTTTGCAAACACGCATCCACAACCTCAGTGAGGATGTGCAAGGCTATACCAACTTGATTGCCCAAAAGAAGCAGGGCATCAAGGATGCCAAAGCGGCCATCAAGAAGTACGAAGGCCAGCAGATGAATGTGAAGAACAACCGCGAATTCGACTCGCTGAACAAGGAAATCGAGTTTCAAAACCTCGAGATTCAGCTCTCCGAAAAGCGTATTCGCGAATACGAATACGAACTCGAAGGACAAAACGCCATTCTGGCTGAGGCCAATGCCCGACTCGAAGAGCGTATGGGCGACCTCAATGCCAAGAAGGAAGAACTCGATACAATCATTGCTGAAACGCAGAAAGAAGAAGCCCAGCTGATGGACTTCTCCGATCAAGCAAAATCTCTCATTGATGAGCGTTTGTTAACAGCTTACTCACGCATCCGCACCAACGCCCGTAACGGCTTGGCGGTGGTAACCGTTCAGCGTGATGCATGCGGTGGTTGCTTCAACAAGATTCCGCCACAAAGGCAGTTGGACATCCGCCAGCACAAGAAAATCATCGTGTGCGAACATTGCGGACGCATCCTCATCGATTCGAACATCGAAATGTAAAATCGGTTCAACCGAAACCAAAAGGATCTCCCAACGGAGGTCCTTTTTTTATGGATACACTTTACTAGCTTCGTACCATGCGCCGATTGCTGTTGTTGTTGGTTTTCTCAGCCACTACCCCTCTGATTTGGGCCAAGCCGTCGCACTTCACCATCAGCGAGGTTTGTCGTACCGCTCATGGCGAAATGCTGCGCATGCAGTTGTCATCCGCAACCAAGCGGCTCGAGGCGGATGCCTCGGTAGATGTTCGCAATGCCGCTCAATTATTCTTCATCAACCAAGCGGATTTCATCCGCGCATTCGTTTCGGAGGAGCCTGGCGATTTCAATCGGATGCAACAATCGGCGAATCGATGCCTGGATTTGGTGGAACACCTCGATGACAACAACCCGTGGAAGCAATTCGCACATGCCGAAGTGCTGCTGCGCAGTGCTGTGGTAAAGCTCAAACGAAAGGAATTCCTGTCGGCAGGTAACAACATCCGCAAAGCGTTCGGCATGGTGATGGAGGTGCGCAAGTCGCATCCGAATTTCGCTCCCGCACTCAAAACCGCCGGACTGCTGCACGCCATCATGGGCACCGTGCCCGAGAACTACAAGTGGCTCGCTAACCTCGCAGGTATGCAAGGCACCATTCCGCAAGGTGTGAATGAATTGGAAAACGCCCTGGTGGCATTGAGAAAAGACGCTGCCAACGGCTTCTTATATGACGAGGCCCTGCTCTATCGGGTGTTTTGCGCCTCCCACTTCGAAAAAAATGAACCCAAAGCGGTGCAGCTCATGGAACAGCGTGCAAAGGCAACGCCTCCTCAAGGACTTTTCCTCTTTTTCCATGTGAACTCACTCGTAAAAACAGAACGGTATGCCGATGCCTTGCGAATGATCAACAACCAACAACCGAACACCACTGCGTTTCCGCTGCATTACCTGCAATTCCAGAAAGGGGTGATTTTGTTGGGCAACATGCAAACCAAAGAAGCTGCGCAAGCGTTCGGTAGTTATGTGCGTTCGTTCAAGGGTACTTCATTTGTGAAAGCATCGTGGCAGAAAATGGCGTGGATCCATTTGTTGAATGGCGATGTGGATAGTTATCGCAAGCATATGCAGCGCATCCCATCGGTAGGTTCCGATTTCACCGATGAAGACCAGCAGGCCCAACGGCAGGCGGAGTCGGGAGAAATCCCAAATGTGCCGCTGCTGGAGTGCCGTTTGTTGTTCGACGGCGGAAACTACGACCTGGCGCTGGAAAAACTATCGGCCATCCCAACTAAAAAACTCACCACCGTGCGCGATAATCTGGAATACACTTACCGCATGGCCCGCATTTGTGAAAAGAAAAACCTCGCCGAATTAGCCATGAAATATTATGCTGCGACCTACGACAACGGCAAAAATCAGCGTTGGTACTTTGCAGCCAACTCGGCCTTGTTGCTGGGAGGAATGCATGAGCAACGAGGTGACAAAACAATGGCATTATCGTGGTACAAGAAATGCCTCGCTCTGCGAAACCACGAGTATCAAAACAGCATCGACCAAAAAGCAGAGGCCGGCAAGAACCGAATAAAATAAAATCAAACCACCATGGAATTCATAGATGAAAAATTGGCATCGTATGCCGAACAATACAGCGAGCCGGAATCGGCATTGCTCCAAGAACTGAACCGCGAAACCTGGGCCAAGGTACTCATGCCCCGCATGTTGTCGGGGCACATGCAAGGACGCATCCTATCGATGTTCTCCCGCATGTTGCAACCGAAGCGCATCCTTGAGATCGGCACCTACACGGGTTACAGCGCGCTGTGCCTGGCCGAGGGCCTTTCGGCCGATGGAAAGCTATACACCATCGACATCAACGACGAGCTGGAGCCGATGACCAAGCGCTACTTTGCGCAATCACCCCACAACACGCAAATCGTAGCCATGATTGGTAATGCAGTGGAGCTGGTGCCCACGATAAAAGAAACCTTTGACCTGGTGTTTATCGATGCCGACAAGGAGAACTACGCCACCTATTTCGATCTGGTGTGGGATCAACTTCGGCCTGGTGGTGTCATCATCGCCGACAATGTACTTTGGAGTGGCAATGTACTGAAGCCCGAGTCGGAGATGGATGAGGAAACTATGGCGTTGCATCGCTTCAACCAAAAGGTGAGCGCGGATCCCCGTTGCAAAACGGTGTTGATGCCGGTGCGCGACGGACTGATGGTGATCATGAAACAATAGCCTGCGATGAAAATTGAAAAAACATACCGCGCCACCATCACGCGCATCATCGACGAATCGCCGATCGTGAAACGATTCTTTTTTTCGATTCCCGAATCGGAAGGCTTCACTTTTGCGGCGGGACAGTTCATTGCGCTCAACATCCCAGGTGAAACCGAAAACATCCGACGCTACTACTCCGTGGCATCCGCGCCAAGCGTTGCCAACCAACCAACCGATTACTCTTTCGAGCTGTGCATCTCGTTCAAACCGGGCGGCGCCGGCAGCGCGTTGCTTTGGGACCAAATCACCGCAGGCAGCCAATTGGATGTGGACGGCCCCTATGGTAAGTTCCTCCTCGGCCAGCCCATCGACCGCGAGCTGTGTTTCATTGCCACGGGAACGGGCATCGCGCCGTTGCGCAGCATGATCGCACACATCTTCCAATCGGGGTTGGCACATGGACCCATCACCCTCATCTCGGGCAACCGAACCGAGGCCGACAACCTGTATGCTGCCGAGTTTGAGGCACTTCAGGCACAACACCCCGAATTCCGTTTTATACCCACCTTGTCGCGGCCTTCGCCCGATTGGACGGGCGAGCAGGGCTATGTGCATGCGGTGTACCAAAAGCTATTCGCCGAGAAGCGACCGGCCACCTTTTACCTCTGCGGTTGGCAGAACATGCTCAAGGAAGCCCGTAACACATTGGAAGCTATGGGATACGAAAAGCAGCACATCCGATTCGAATCATACGGCTGAGCCGTCATCCGCGCAAGCGTGAAAAACCGCAAAAGTTATGAGCATTGGTTAATAACTTAACGGGGTGGATTTTTAGAGTGCAAAAGGGGTAAAAGATATATTTGCACGACTGAAAAAACCACATGGGATCCGGATCCATAATTGCCTTGATGCTTGCTGCTGTCGCCTTTTCAGGGATGGCATTGGTGATTTCGAAATTCCTACTCAAAACCACGCCGAACCCGGCGAAGCTGCAACCTTATGAGTGCGGCATCCCGACCATTGGACCGAGCTGGGTGCAGTTCAGCGTGGGGTATTACCTGTTCGCGCTGATCTTCCTCATTTTCGATGTGGAGTTGATATTCCTCTTCCCATGGGCCGTTGTGGTTAAGAAGCTCGGCTGGGTGGCATTGGTGGAAGCACTTATCTTCATCACCATCCTCTTCCTCGGATTCCTCTACGCACACAAGAAAAAAGCATTGAAATGGATGTAAACCCCGCAAACAACACTCCATTCCCGGGCGAGGTCATCCAAACGCCGAGCGGTGGCATTCTGGTGAGCAAGCTCGACCAGGTGATCAACTGGGCCCGCAGCAACTCGCTCTGGCCATTGGTGTTCGGCACTTCGTGCTGCGCCATTGAGATGATGAGCACCGCATCGGCAAAATACGACTGGTCACGCTTCGGATTCGAGGTGGCTCGCGCCACTCCACGCCAAGCGGATGTGATCATCATTGCTGGCACAATCGTGAACAAGATGGCTCCCGTGCTCAAACGGTTGTACGACCAAATGGCCGAGCCGAAATATGTGATCGCCATGGGCGCATGCGCCACCAGCGGCGGTCCGTTTTTTTACAACACCTACTCGGTGGTGAAAGGCGCCGACCACATCATCCCCGTGGATGTGTATGTCGCCGGTTGTCCGCCCCGCCCCGAAGCATTGCTGCACGCCATGATCGCCCTGCAAGAGAAAATCCAAAAGGGACTCACGCGCGAACAGATACGCATGGAAAAACCTGAAAACACCATTTGATGACTCGCGAGGAACTCCAAGCCAAGATCGCCGAGCTCGCTCCTGCGGCTACCGCCCTCGAAGGAGGTGAGTGGCTCAACATGGAGGTTCCTGCGGCCGATTGGAAAGGGTTGGCGCATGCCCTCAAGCATACGCCGGGCCTCGACATGGATTTCCTGTTTTGCCTCACTTGCGTGGATTGGAAGACGCACCTCACCATGGTGTATCACCTGACCTCCACCACCCACCGACATAACCTCGTCATCAAATCGAAGCTCGACCGCAATGAGCCCGTGATCGACACCGTGTGCGACATCTGGCGCACGGCGGAGTTCCACGAGCGCGAAGTATTCGAGTTGTTTGGCGTGAAGTTCCATAACCATCCCGACCTGCGCAACCTGATCCTCCCCGACGAGTGGAAGGGTTTTCCGTTGCGCAAAGACTACGAGGATCCCATCAACATGATCAAGCTGTAACCGATGCTGCAAGAAGTGATAGAGGCCGGCAACGGCGACATGATCGTGAATGTGGGACCCCAACATCCCGCCACCCACGGCGTGTTGCACCTACGCATCACCATACACGGAGAGACCATCAAGAAGGTGGATCCGAACCTGGGTTATATCCACCGCTCCATCGAGAAGATGTGTGAGAGCTTGACTTACCGGCAGTTCATTTATGTAACCAGCCGCATGGACTACCTCTCGTCGCACATCAACAACCATGCGTGTGCCCTCCTTACGGAGAAGGCCATGCAGATTGAGGTGCCAGAACGCGCGCAGTACATCCGCGTGATCATGGACGAGCTGACACGCTTGGCTTCGCACCAACTCTGGTGGGGAGCGATGGCGATGGACATCGGTGCACTCACTCCATTCTTCCTCGCCTTCCGCGAGCGCGAGATGATCAACGAGATCATGGAGGAGACCTGCGGCGCTCGACTCACCATGAACTACATCGTGCCCGGTGGTGTGATGTTCGACTTACACCCTGACTTCGTTCAGAAGGTGAAGGCGTTCAACAAACACTTCAAAGAAAAAATCGACGAATACGACGAGCTGCTCACCGGCAATGTCATCTTCCAGAACCGAATGAAGGGCGTTGGCGTACTCTCGAAGGAGGATGCCATCTCCTTCGGCTGCACCGGTCCCACAGCAAGAGCCAGTGGCGTGAACTGCGACATCCGCAAGCTGTATCCATACGATGTGTACGACAAGGTGGAGTTCACCGAGTGCATGGCCACCGAGGGCGACAGCTTCGCCCGTTATGTGGTGCGTTTGGAGGAGATGCGTGAATCGATGCGCATCATCGACCAGCTTATCGACAACATTCCCGAAGGCGAGATCCAAGGAAAAACCAAGGCAGTGCTCAAGCCACCCAAGGGCGAGTTCTACACCCGTGTGGAAACGGCCCGCGGCGAGCTGGGTGTGTATGTGGTGAGTGAAGGAGCTACTACGCCCTACCGCATCAAGTTCCGCTCCCCCGGATTCAGCAACCTCTCCGCACTCGACCACATCGCGCGAGGACAAAAGCTTGGAGATCTGGTGGCGATGATGGGAACATTGGATTTGGTGATTCCAGATATTGATAGATAAAAGAACACGGATTGAACGGATTAAACGGATTTACACGGATCAAATAACACAATAACAAAAACAAAACCACCCACTGGCACTGCCTACCGCTACTGCCCACCACCCACCTACCACCATGCTCTCCCTGGAACACCTCACCGACCTCGCCTCCGCTTGGCTGTACGCCAATCTGGATCCGACATTGGCGTTGGTGGTGCAGTTCGCGATTGTGGGGGTGCTGGTGATTTCGCTGTTTTCGATACTTGGTTTGGTGTTGATCATGATGGAGCGTCGGGTGGCTGCTTGGATGCAGCTGCGACTGGGACCGAACCGCGTGGGGCCGCGAGGCTATTTCCAAACGGTGGCCGACACCTTGAAGCTGATTGTGAAGGAGGGGATGACGCCCGAAGGAGCCGATAAGTTCCTCTTCAACCTTGCGCCTGATGTGGTGATGATGGTGTCGATGGTGATCATGGCACCGCTGATGTTCGCCAAAGGGTTTCAAATCTGGGACATCAACATCGGTGTGTTCTTCATCACGGCTGTTTCATCAGTATCCGTAATTGGCATCCTGATGGCGGGATGGGCATCCAACAACAAGTATTCGCTGCTGGGCGCCATGCGCTCGGGCGCACAAATCGTGAGCTATGAGCTATCCGCCGGATTGTCGATCCTCGCCATCGTGGTGATGGCCGGCAGCTTGCAGATGTCGACCATCGTGGAGTCGCAAGCCGACGGATGGTGGTTGCTCAAGGGACATATTCCCGCCTTGATCGCTTTTGTGATCTTCATCATTGCCGTTACGGCCGAGACCAACCGCGCCCCGTTCGATTTGGCTGAGGCCGAGTCGGAGCTGACTGCGGGATTCCACACCGAATACTCGGGCATGAAGTTCGCCCTCTTCTTCCTCGCCGAATATGTGAACATCTTCGTGGTATGCGCACTGGGTGCTACCTTGTTCCTCGGTGGGTGGATGCCATTCCACATCGGCAACTGGACCGCCTTCAACCAAATCATGGACTACATCCCATCGGTGGTATGGTTCTTCGGAAAAACCTTCTTCCTTATCTTCGTTATCATGTGGTTCCGTTGGACCTTCCCGCGTCTCCGCATCGACCAACTGCTTAATCTCGAATGGAAATACCTGCTCCCCATCAGCTTGTTCAACCTCTTGCTGGCTACCGTTGTGGCCATCATGGGACTGCATTTCTGATGAAGCATCCTAAAAACTGAAACGAACCGTGTCATTCATCCGCCAATACTTCTCCGACATCATCCAAGGTGTGAAGTCGCTGCTCACGGGCATGCGGCTCACCGGGAAGTATTTCGTGCAGCACAAGAAAACCAACATCACCGAGCAGTACCCCGACAACCGGGCTACGCTCAAGCTGGCCGACCGTTTCCGTGGTGAAGTGGTGATGACCCACGACGAAAGCAACGAGCATGCTTGCACCGGCTGTACCGCCTGCGAGCTGGCTTGTCCGAATGGAACGATCAAGATCGTTACCAAGTTCGACATCACCCCCGAGGGTAAAAAGAAAAAAGCCATTGATAAGTTCGTGTACCACCTCGAGCTGTGCACCATGTGCAACCTGTGCATCGAAGCGTGTCCTACGAGCGCCATCAAGATGGCGCCGAATTTCGAACACAGTGTGTACGACCGCCGACAGCTCACCAAGGTGCTCAACCAACCGGGGTCTAAAGTAAGGGAGGGCGTTGAGTGATGAGCATGGATGCGATCGTATTCTATATCATCTCGGCCCTTATCCTGGGCGCCGGACTCATGGCGGTTACCACGCGTAAAATTTTCCGTTCCGCCATTTACCTGCTCGGCTCGCTCGTGGGTATCGCGGGCATGTATTTCTGGATGGAGGTGGAATTCATCGCCGCGGTGCAGATCGTGGTGTATGTGGGCGGCATCGTGGTGCTCATCATCTTCTCTGTGTTCCTCACCCAACGGGCGGGACAAGAGATGCCGGCCACCACGCTCAACCGCACGCTATGGTCCACTTTGGCCACCGTGTTCGGATTCTTATTGACCTGCACCCTGCTGTATGGATACGGATTCAACGCCATCGACATGCCATTCGACGACAGTGTGGAGCGCATCGGAACCCTGATGCTGGAAACAGGATCGGGCGGCTTCGCATTGCCGTTTGAAGCCGTTAGCATCCTGCTGCTGGCCGCCATGATCGGATGTATTGTGATCGCACTCAAATCAACTACCGAGGAAAAATGAGCGAGATTCCATTGATCCATATCCTGTTCGTGAGCACCGCGCTCTTCTTCATCGGCATGTACGGCATGTTCACCCGACGCAACATGATCACCGTGCTTATGGCCATCGAACTGATGTTGAACAGCGTAAACATCAACTTCATCGCCTTCAACAAATACTTGTACCCCGGCCAGGCCGACGGCCTCTTCTTCACCATCTTCATCATCACCATCGCAGCGGCCGAGGCCGCCGTGGCCATCGCCATCATCATCAACCTCTATAGGAACTATAAAAGCATCGATGTAGAAGAGGCCGATGAACTCAAACATTGATTGACGCACCCATGGACTACGCCTCATATATCTGGTATATCCCGCTGCTGCCCCTGGCGAGCTTCCTGCTCATCAGTTTCGTGGGCCGTAAGCGCATGGGCACCTTGGGTGGCGCTGTGGCCACCTTGGCCGTTGGCGCATCCGCCGTGTTGTCGCTCTACACCTTTGCCAAATATTTCGGTGGCGAAGGATTGGTAGATGGCGCCTACCGCACCATCATCCCCCTAAAGTACACCTGGCTGCAGTTCGGCGAAGGACTCGCCATCGACATGGGCATCACCATCGACCCCATCTCCGTGATGATGCTTTGTGTGGTAACCGTGGTATCGCTCATGGTTCATCTCTTCAGCTTGGGATATATGAAGGGCGATGAGCGTTATGCGACCTACTTCTCCTATCTGTCGCTCTTCACCTTCTCGATGCTCGGACTGGTTGTATCCACCAACATCTTCCAGATTTACATGTTCTGGGAGCTGGTGGGTGTGTCGTCGTTCCTCTTGATCGGTTACTACTTTACCAAGCCATCGGCCGTAGCCGCCAGCAAAAAAGCATTCATCGTAACGCGCTTCGCCGATCTGGGCTTCCTCATCGGCATCATGATCCTCGGCTTCGGCGCGGAGAGCCTCGACTTCGGAACCATCATTTCGCGTTTGGCAACCGACTCCTCCACGCAAGTGCAAGCCATGAGCGGCACCACCTTCCTTGGTGTGTCGGCACTCACTTGGGGCCTCACACTGGTGTTCATGGGTGGCGCAGGTAAGTCGGCCATGTTCCCGCTGCACATCTGGCTGCCCGATGCCATGGAAGGTCCTACGCCTGTCTCGGCGTTGATCCACGCGGCCACCATGGTGGTAGCGGGTGTGTATCTCGTTGCACGACTCTTCCCCGTGTTCCTCAATGTGCCGGTGGCACTCGACATCGTCATGTGGGTTGGTGTGGCTTCGGCCGTGTTTGCCGCCGTCATCGCGTGCACGCAAACCGACATCAAGCGCATACTCGCCTACTCCACCATGTCGCAGATCGGATACATGATGTTCGCACTCGGTGTGTCGGGCGGTGGCGAAGCCGGAACCGGATTCACGGGCTCCATGTTCCACCTGTTCACCCACGCATGCTTCAAGTCGCTGCTCTTCCTCGGTGCGGGCGCCGTCATCCACTATGTGCACAGCAACGAGATGAAAGACATGGGAGGTCTTTACAAGAAGATGCCCATAACGCACATCACCTTCCTCCTCGCCTGTTTGGCCATTGCAGGAGTACCGCCCTTGTCGGGATTCTTCAGCAAGGAAGAGATTCTGCTCGCCGCCTGGCAGAGCGATCCGATCGTGTTCTTCATCGCCTTGCTGACCTCGGGCCTCACCGCATTTTACATGTTCCGTTTGTACTTCGGCATCTTCCACAGCAAGCCACATGAGGGTGCACACCACCACCATGGCGAAGGCACCGTAAGCATGATGATTCCGTTGCTGTTCCTCGGCGCACTCACCGTTGGTGCGGGCTTCCTGCCCTTCTCGGAGTGGGTTACCAACGATGGCATTCCGCGCGTCACGCATCTGCACCTCACCTTCAGCATCGCTCCGGTGTTGTTCGGACTCGCAGGCATCGGCTTTGCCTATTACCTCTACTTCAAGCTCAACGACAAGCCCGATCGCTTGGCGGCATCATTTGGCAGCTTATACCAATGGGCCTATCGCAAGTTCTACATCGATGAGGTGTATTTGTTTGTAACCAAGCGCATCCTCTTCAACATCCTCGGCAATGCGGCGGCCAAGGCCGACCGTCAGGTGGTGGATGGCGGTGTGAACGGAGTGGCATCCTTAACGGCCACCATCTCCGAAAAAATAAAAGGGCTGCAGTCGGGCCACCTGCAGGAATACGCCATCTGGTTTGTAGCGGGCGCGCTGAGCTTGACCGTTTATTTGATTTACCTCTTGTACTGATCCCACGACATGGACTTGAACCTACTCCTCATCGTGCCCCTGCTCACCTCGTTGGTGCTGCTGTTTTGCAACGGCCTCAACCAGCTGCGCAACGCCGCGTTTGTGGGCTCGCTGATCCAGCTGGGTCTGGCGCTGTGGCTGTTTGTGTGCTATACGGCCGAGCGTGCCGCGGGCAACGATGCCGCCATGCTGTTCACCGACCAGATGATGTGGTTCGCACCTTGGAACATCCAATACCTCACCGGTGTGGATGGCATATCGGTGGCCATGATCCTGCTCACCGCATTCGTAGTGGTGGCAGGCGTGCTGGTGTCATGGAAAGAAGACCGGCTCAGCAAAGAGTTCTTCTTCCTGTTGATGCTGTTGAGCGTAGGCGCCTACGGTTTCTTCATATCCCTCGACCTGTTTACCCTCTTCTTCTTCCTCGAGGTGGCCGTGATTCCCAAGTTCCTGCTCATCGCCATTTGGGGTAGCGGCAAAAAAGAGTATTCGGCCATGAAGCTTGCGCTGATGCTCATGGGCGGCTCGGCATTGGTGTTTGTGGCCCTTGCGGGGATTTACTTTAACGCGGGTGGCACCTTCTCCTTTACGGAGATTGCAGCGGCGGGCATCCCTGAATCGGTACAGAACTACTTCTTCCCGTTTGCCTTCATCGGCTTCGGCATCTTCACCGCCATCTTCCCGTTCCACACCTGGGTGCCCGACGGGCACTCGTCTGCCCCTACGGCGGCCTCGATGTTCCTGGCCGGCATATCGATGAAGCTGGGAGGTTACGGTTGCTTGCGCATGGCGGTAACGCTGATGCCGGAGGGAGCCGAAACCTATTCGATGTGGATCATCGGGCTGTCGGCGGTTGCCATCATCTACGGTGCGTTCGCCACCATGATGCAAACCGACTTGAAATACATCAACGCCTACTCATCGGTGAGCCATTGCGGCTTCGTGCTGCTGGGCATCGGCATGCTCACCAAGACCGCCATCACGGGTGCGGTGTTGCAGATGGTGTCGCACGGACTCATGACGGCGCTCTTCTTCGGTGCCATCGGCATGATTTACGCTCGCACCCACACACGCGACATCAAGGCCATGGGCGGACTGCTCAAGGTGATGCCGTTCATCTCCACGGTGTTTGTGATTGCGGGTTTGTGCTCGCTCGGTTTGCCCGGATTCAGCGGGTTCGTGGCCGAGATGACCATATTCATGGGCGCATGGGAGAACCCGGGCGCGTGGTACAAAGCAGCCACCATTGCGGGCTGCGCATCCATCGTGGTAACGGCGGTGTACATCCTACGCGCATCGGGCAAGGTCATTATGGGCCCTATGGCGAACGATGAGCACCTGAAGCTACCGGACGCCACCTGGAACGAAAAACTCGCCGCAGGGCTCTTATTAGCGGGCATTGTGGCCATGGGCGTAGCGCCCTTCTGGCTGTACGACCTCATTGAGCCCGGATCGGCGGCCATCATGAAGCAATTAACGGGAATGTGAACCTGAAAAACGAAAACGAATAGCATGTTAACCGAATCCCTGATGTTGATGAAGAACGAGCTCCTGCTGGTGCTCACGCTGTTCATCATACTCGTAGCCAAGATTGCGGAATCGGAAACGGGCGACCTGGAATCGCGCAACAACCGGCTCATGGCCTGGGTGAACGGACTGCTGGTGGCCAACCTGCTGGTGTGCTTTGTGCCGGTGGCCGAGGGCGTGCTCTTCGGCGATATGTTTGTGCACAACGACCTGCGCCAGGTGCAGAAAGGCATTCTGCTGCTGGGTACGGTGGTGGTGTGCTTCACCAACGCCGCATGGATCCGCACCCACAAGCATGCAAATGAGTTTTACATTTTGTTGCTCACCACCCTGCTGGGCATGTATTTGATGATCTCATCGAACAACCTGCTCATGTTCTACTTAGGCTTGGAGATGGGCACCATTCCGCTGGCGGCATTGGCCAACTTCGACCTCGATCGCAAGCGCTCGTCGGAGGCAGCCATGAAAATGATCATGATGTCGGCCTTCGCCTCATGCATCCTGCTCCTGGGATTGTCGTTCGTATACGGTCTCACGGGCACGCTGAGCATGGAATTGTTATCGGTAACCTTCGGCACTACGCCCATGCATGTGTTCGCGCTGGTGTTGGTGGTGGCGGGATTCGGATTCAAGATATCGGCGGTGCCGTTCCACCTGTGGACGGCCGATGTGTACGAGGGCGCCCCATCGGGCATCACTGCGTATTTGTCGGTAGTATCGAAAGGTGCGGTACTGTTTGTGATGACCTCGGTGTTATACAACGCCTTTCCGCAGATGGAGCCCGTATGGTACCAGCTGCTGTTTATTTTGGCGGTGGCCACCATGGTGATTGGAAACCTGTTCGCCTTGCGGCAGACCAACATCAAGCGGATGCTGGCGTTCTCATCCATTGCGCAAGTAGGATTTATTTTGGTGGGGATGTCGGCGGCGAGCCCTGCTGGTGCCTCCACGGTGAACTACTTCGTATTGATTTACCTGTTCTCGAACCTGGGAGCTTTTGCGGTGGTGTCGATCATCAGCGCGGCTACGGGTCGCGAGCAGATCAGCGATTACAACGGATTGTACAAGTCGAACCCATGGCTCACTTGGGTGATGGCCATCAGTTTATTCTCGTTGGCGGGCATACCGCCTGCGGCCGGCTTCTTCGCCAAGTTTTTCCTGCTGCTGGCGGGAGCGGCTCGTGACAACTGGCCGTTGCTGATTGTAGCGGCATTGAACATGGTGGTGGCGTTGTATTACTACCTGGTGGTGATCAAAGCCATGTTCACCGGCACTACCGATCAGCCCATGCCGGCCATCAAGGAGGGCGCGTTCCCGATGGCGGGGATGGTAGTGTGCTTGGCGGGTGTGTTGCTGGCGGGCTTGTACGGCGGCGTGTTTGAATACATCAGCAACCTGATATTGTAACAACCCATGGCCATTAACAAGAACCATCCCTTTGAAGAGATAGACGGCATCAAGTGTGCCGTGGTGGAGACGGGCGTGTCGGAAGCACGAAAAAATTTCCTCAAGGATTTATTGGAGTTCAACCGTTATCAGGTGGTGGTAGCTGCCGAAGCGGCAAAAGCTCCAGCAGCAGCTCCTGCCGAGGGTGAAGCCCCTGCGGTTGTTACTGAGCCCACACCCACCACCTACAAGGTAGGTGTAACGGATGTGACTTTTAACACGGTGAACGCCATTTTTGGTCGTTTGCTGCGCACTCGCGACGGCCGCGTGGTTACCATGGCCTATTGGCAGCAGCAAGAGAGCGTGTCGAGGGACGATGTTCCGTATTTTAGTAGGTAGTAGGTGGTAGGTGGTAAGCCGAAGGCGGATAGCAGTAACAGTTGCAGTTGCAGTAACAGCGTCGCCCTGAGCTTGCTTGCGCTGAGCTTGTTTACCCTGAGATTGTTTACCCTGAGCTTGCCGAAGGGTCGAAGCCAAAGGAAGGAAAACCTCAATCAATACTAAACTGAAAAACCCTAAGCTTTGGTTTTTACATGTCTTTATTGACAGAAAATGTCAATGTTTTTATATTACTGGCAAAAAGACCTAATTAATTATATTTGGGAGAGCAGTAAGCGCAATCATCTTCAACTACCTATTGGAAAATTATCTAACAGCAGGATGAAAATAGCCAAACCGAACGGACAAAAATTATAGAACTAAATACTTCAAATCTATCTAAGGTGTTTTTTCAAAGAAAAGTAGATTGTGAAATTAATTGTTAATTGAAGTTAATTTAAATAATAGCGCATATACGCAAGTTATAGGCTATTAAAACAAAAAGAAAGAAAATGAAATATAAAGGCGTACACTACGAAGATGAGATAAAAGGGAAAGTAGGCAGAGATTGGTTTTCAAAATATGACTACACTCGAAAATTAGGGGATATTGATTTTTGTGTATCCCCTTTAAAGCAAGTCAATCCTAAGGATCCTCAATCTTTTATATGGGCTGAAGCCAAAACAAAAGATTTTGATACCATAGCCATGTTTGCTCAACTAATTATGACTATCGGTCAAGAAAGAACCTTTGACAAATATCTTCCTCCAACATTTTTAGGTGTGTTTGACTCGAAAAAAATAGTTTTTGTTCCTTACAATGAAATATCAGATATTTTTTATGAAAATGATTTCAATTGGACAACAAAAGCATCAAACCATTCAACAAAGGAATTCCTTTACATTAAAAAGAGAATAGAGGGGATTTTAGAGAAAAGCACCCTTGAATTTGATTTTCTTGAAGATTAAAAAGAGCTTAAAACATTTATAAAAAACAACATTTCACAAGCTAACGATGACGTAAAAATTCTAATTGACAAAAATAATTTTGTTCCTATTTATCTCAGATGGCTGGCCCATATCAAACCTCTAATAGCATTTGATTGGAAAGCTGCACAAAAAAAAGATATTTTGGACGCTGATTTTTTTCTAGCGGATTTGTTCGTTGATGATAAAGGAACAATGTCAATAAATGATGATACCCCACTAAAAGAAGAACTTTTTATAGTTTTTAAGAACAAGCATTATCAAATTGCAAAAGAGAATTTGAAATCATTGTTTAATGCAATTATTGAAATTAAGGACATTGGAAAATATGAAAAGTTCTGGAAAAAATACAGAAGAACGCCACTTCCTGAATTTCACCAACATATAATTGAAAGAAGAGAGTTACTTATCCCTCAAGACGTGAGGAAAATAAAAGGCTCTTACTTTACGCCCGAAATATGGGTTGATTTATCTCAAAAATATATAGCAGAGGTTTTGGGAGAAAATTGGCAAGATGATTATTATGTCTGGGATTGTGCGGCGGGCACAGGTAATCTTTTAGTTGGTTTAACGAATAAAAAGAAAATTTGGGCTTCTACGATTGACATGGCAGATGTTAATGTAATGAAAGAACGAATTAAAAATGGAGCCAATTTACTTGAAAATCACGTTTTTCAATTTGACTTTTTAAATGATGAATTCACTAAACTCCCAAAGGGTTTACAAAAAATAATTAATGATCCTGAGGAAAGTAAAAAGTTAGTCATTTATATCAATCCACCATATGCTGAGGCAAGCGACATGAGCACGCTAAAGAATAAAAAAGGGAAAGGAGGGGTTGAGCAATCTATGATAAACAAAAAGTACTCCAATTTATTAGGACAGGGTAATGCTGAACTTTTTGCACAATTTTTTATTCGAATCAATCGAGAAATACCAGGTTCGATTTTAGCGGAATTTTCAACACTTAAAATTTTACAAGGGCAACATTTTATTGATTTTAGGAAGAATTTTCATGCTAAACTTAAGAAAACATTTATTGTTCCGGCAAACACATTTGATAATGTAAAAGGAAAATTCCCAATTGGTTTTATGATATGGACGTCCGCTAAGAAGGAGGTCTTTAAATCTATAATTGCTGATGTTTATGATGAAAATGGAGACTTCATTCAGAAGAAAAAATTAACTGCGCTAGAAGATGAAAACTATATAAATGAATGGATTAAACCATTTCGGGCAGAAAAAACAGAT
>JBKCHO010000108.1:0-24336 GCA_046302815.1 Bacteroidota bacterium
AATGTATTTTATATAATTAATAAATAATTATATATGTATATTCTTTCTTCAGATCAAATGAACCGAATGGACGCCTATACCATGGCTAATGAACCCATTCTTTCTATCGATTTGATGGAACGAGCAGCGTTGGCTTGCACGCATTGGATAGAAAGAAATCTGTCCAATCAGAACACAATTATTGCCTTTTGTGGACCTGGAAACAACGGTGGCGATGGATTGGCCATTGTTAGAATACTTCTGCAAAAAGGCTGGAATGCTTCTGCAATACTCTTAAAATCAAAAGATTCAATAAGTCCCGATTGTAAAACCAATCTGGATCGACTAGCAAATTCCTTTCCTGACCGTATCAATATCATTACTAAGGCTAATCAACTTCCTCGACTTAACGGTTATCCGATAATCATTGATGCCATATTTGGGACCGGATTCAAAGGGGTTACACAAGGGCTTGAAGCGGATGCCATAGCGCAAATAAACCAATCAGGCGCAGAGGTTATTTCTATCGACACACCTTCAGGTTTATGTTCAAATAAAACCTCATTTATTAATGATAATAAAATAGTTATACCTAAAAACACTTTAACTTTTCAGTTTCTAAAACCTGCCTTGATAGTGCCTGAAAACATGCCAAAAACTGGAAAGGTACATGTGCTGGATATTGGACTCATGGAGTCGGGTCTGAATACAGACGACAAGAAAAGCGAATTAGTAGACCTCCTACTTTTGAACAAATTCATAAAAAACAGAGCCTTGGAGGGGCACAAAGGAATGTTTGGCCATGCTGTGCTTATGGCCGGTGGACCAGGCAAAGCTGGAGCCGGATTGTTGTCTGGAAATGCCTGTTTAAGAAGTGGTTGTGGATTACTTTCGATGGTGGTTCCACATGGAGAGAATTCCATTTTTCAAACAGGACTCCCCATGGCCATGACCATTCAGTACAATGAGCATTCCACACCTTTGTGCATCCCTGACAAGACAACTGCGGTTGCCATAGGTCCTGGCATTGGAACATCCTCTGATACCCAATCCATAGTATCCAACCTATTGAATATGTGGAGAAAACCGGCAATATTGGATGCCGATGCCATCAATTTGATAAGCCAAAACCCAATGTTGAAGGCTTTGGTGCCAGCTGGATCGTTACTTACCCCTCATGTTGGAGAATTTGACCGGCTTGTGGGAGCGTCAAACAACGATTTTGATCGCTGGGAAAAGCAAATAAACCTCTCCAAGGAAACAGGATGGTACATCCTCTTAAAGGGAGCATTCTCGAAAATAACTACTCCCGAGGGTCATACTTATGTGAACCCCACCGGCAACTCCGGAATGGCCAAGGGGGGATCGGGCGATGTTTTAACGGGACTGTTGGTTGGGTTGAACGCCAGGGGTTACAGTATTGAAGAGTCGGCAATATTGGGAGCATACCTCCATGGACTAAGTGGAGACCTTGCCGCTTTGGATTTGGGACAAGAAGCCATGCATGCAGGCGACTTGGTGGATTACATTCCTAAAGCCTGGAACAGCCTGTTATCAGAATCAGTGTAATAACACAAACCCAGGCAGCAATTGCTTTTTCGACAAGTTCAAAAATGCCGTTTGTATTTAAAAACAAATAAACGCCTTAATTGACTAAAGCTGTTCGTACCTTTGTGTTGGGTAAGTCTTATACGACCAGCTCCTGTGAACCTCCCCAGGTCCGGAAGGAAGCAAGGATAAACGGTTGTAGCGGTGCGATATAAGTAGCTTACCCACTTTTATTTTAAGCTGGTAAACTCCCATCCTTTTCCCAAACCCAACTTCCTACTCTATCTCAATATAACAGGCTCTAAGTCCTGCGTATTCAGCCAACCGCTGGTTGTCTTGCCAGAATATTCGCTGTAAAAATCCACAAACACATAATGCCTTTGGATTTTTGAGACCATAACCCTATCTCCTTCAACCAAATAGGATTTCTTTACAGAATTTTCTTCGGGCCTACTATGAAAGAAGCATTTGGAACTAACTACTACTGCCTCTGAGAATAGCGAGAACCGACTGGCATGTTGAGCCAACCTCAAAACATCATCTTTCCTTTTGCGCTCCTCCTCCAACTGCAACTGCCTGCTAAACTCTGCCTTTTCCTCTTCCAAAGCCTTCTTTTCGGCTTCAATGCGTTGCCTTTCAGCAACTACAGCGGAATCAACAGCGGCCTCTTCACCTTGTCCACCGCCCTTGTTCATTGAATCACACGCTGTCCAGAACAAACTTCCAGAAATTAAAATGGTGACTACAGTTCTAAAATTCATAACATCTTGGTTTTTTTCATTGTAAATATAAAAATGAATGCGATTTTGCCCAAGAAAATGAACGATGGGCATGAATGAACCCATCACCCTACCTTTACATCCGAAAAAAGCGAGTTTTGAAAATCATCATCCTTGGACCAGCCTACCCACTTAGAGGTGGAATAGCCAATTTCAACGAGGCATTGTGCTTGGAATTGGTCAAGCAAGGCCATGATTGCTCTCTGGTGTCTTTCACCCTCCAATACCCTGGGTTTTTGTTTCCTGGCACCACCCAGTTGGCAAAAGAAGATGACGCGCCCGAAGGGATTCAAATCACGCCCCTACTCAATTCGGTAAACCCGATAACATGGATAAAAACAGCTCGATATATTCGTAAGCAAAATCCAGACTTGGTGGTTGTTCGCTTTTGGCTGCCATTTATGGGTCCATGTCTGGGCTCGGTTGTTCGCCTGCTGAGGAAAGGTTCCAAAGCACAGATTGTTGCCATTACGGATAATGTGATACCACATGAGAAAAGGGCTTTCGACAAATCCTTTACAAAGTGGTTTGTTAAACGGTGCGATGCCTTTTTAACGATGTCGAAGAGCGTGGCTAAAGATTTGCAGCAGTTTGGGGTTACTGGTGAAATCAGAACTGAGCCACATCCAGTCTACGACATCTTCGGTTCTCCCATCGGTCGTTTGGATGCTAGACAATCTTTAGGATTGGATTCCGAATTGAAGCTTGTATTGTTCTTCGGATTCATCCGGCACTACAAAGGCCTTGACTTACTGATAAAGGCTATGGCACATCCAAAGCTTCGAATGCTTGGAGTCAAACTAATGGTGGCAGGTGAATATTATGAGGATCCAAAGCCTTACAAGGAGTTGATTCAAAATCTGGGTCTGTCGGATGTAATTATTCTTCACGACCATTATATCCCAAAAGAGCGCGTAAGGGATTATTTCTGTGCCGCTGATATCATTGCCCAGCCCTATCGTAGTGCCACTCAAAGTGGAGTCACCCAGATCGCTTATCACTTCAAGAGGGCTATGTTGGTTACGAATGTGGGAGGACTTCCTGAGATCGTTCCAAACCATCAAGCCGGTTATGTAACACAACCGGATTCGGAACCTATTGCGGAGGCACTCGTAGCTTTTTTCGAACAAAATCGACAAGCCGAGATGGAAGATTTCGTGTCGAAACATGCTTCCAGGTTTACTTGGGAATCATTCGCCAAAGCACTTTTGGAGTTGGCCAAAAAGTGATTGCATATTAATCGGATTGGAAGCTTTATTCACCAGGCCAATTCCAATGTTTCCTATTTTTAGGGTCCAACTTTAAACCCTATGAACCACAGGTACACATTCATGACCTTGCTGCTTGCATTGGTCGCCAACCTTTGTTTTGCTCAAGCACCAAAATGCCATACTGATGAAGCGAATCAAATTCTTTTGAATCGCGACCCCTCATTGCGAAACCAATACATGGTGCATGAACAAACCGTAAGGGAATGGATTCGCAACAATCGTTCAAATGCCAATCGAACAACCGGAAGCGTTGTAACCATTCCTGTGGTTTTTCACATCGTATATAAAAACAACACCCAAAACATAGCCGACTCCAATATCACTAGGCAGGTCGATATACTGAATGAATCTTATCGACTTCAGAATTCCAATTTTTCACAGACACGACCCATTTTCGATACCATTGCGGCCGATGTAGAAGTTGAATTTTGTCTGGCCTCGGTGGATCCATCAGGAAATCCCACAACTGGCATCACTAGAACACAGGCACCTTCCGGCTCCTTTTTTGATCCATTGTTAGGCTTCGACAATGTGAAAAGAGCTGCAAATGGCGGTAAGGATCCTTGGCCTACCGACCAGTACTTGAACATTTGGATTTGCGATATGAGCTTCTTCGGAATCACTGCAGTATTGGGTTACGCACAGTTTCCTGGTGGGGATCCATTGACTGATGGAGTTGTTATACAATACCAGTTCACTGGCTTTATGCCTAATAATACCACCAGTGACCTGGGAAAAACAGCCGTGCACGAGGTAGGGCATTGGCTTGGACTTCGTCATATTTGGGGCGATGGACAAGGCTCATCTACCCTATGCGATTCCACGGACTATGTTGATGACACACCCAACGCAGATACGGCAAGTCAGCAAACCTGCCTCATCAAAAACTCTTGCAGCAACGAATCCGCATATTGGACCTCCATTGGAATAGATCCTCCCGATATGATGGAAAATTACATGGACTATTCTTACGATGCTTGCATGACCATGTTTACCCTAGGACAAAAAGACCGAATGCTAGGCTTCCTTAACACGCTCAGGGCATCCTTACTGAACTCTCCAGGATGTGGAAATACGGCAATTCCATCATTGGAGTCCTCAGCACCTGTAGTGTATCCTAATCCTACTTCCCACTCTATCGGGATAGATCGTTTGAATTCAACTCCCATCAAAATAGAGATCTTTGATTTGAGCGGTAAAATCTATGCGGCTATGGATGCAAAAGGTGTAGAAACAATACCTGTTGAGCACTTGACTTCTGGTAATTATATACTTCGCGTGATTTTCGAAAACGGAGTTTCTAAATCCATCCGCTTTGTAAAGAAGTAACCACTACTTGAGTGACCCGAAATGAAATGGGCACTTTCCTTTGGTTGGCTTTGGAGTGAACCCTGCCGGACGATTTTTGTAAAAGAAATTTGGGCCCTTCACCTGATTGTCCAATTCTTGATGGAATATGGGAGAAACCGATGAAGACATAGGTGGCACTACCCAGTTCCAGTCGGCCTTGACTTCGCGACCATGTTGATTTTCCAGTCGCATGAATTGCATAAATTGATCGGAAGCATCGTGATGGTTTTCCATAGCTACCCCGGCACTTCTGAAAGAATGTATCACCGCTCTATTGAGCTCTACCAAGGAACGATCCTTCCACATGGAATCGTTGGTGCTTAAATCCAGTCCCAGTTTTTGAGCTATCACCGGTAGCATGTTGTATCGAGTTGTATCCCCAAAATTGCGACTACCTATTTCGGTGCCCATGTACCAACCATTGAAAGGAGCAACTGAATACACTACGCCACCGATCTCCAATATCATGTCAGAGATAGCAGGGACGGCATACCATTGTAATCCAAGCTGCTCAAACCATCTGTATTCGGGGTGTTTTATTTGGATAATCATCCCTGGTTGCAAATCAGGTTGCTTCATAAAAATCTTGTTATCGGCTTGACGAACCACCCAAGGCAATACATCAAACTGCGTCTTCTTACTGCGCCAACCTTGGTCAATACAATAGTTGGTAAACTCCAGTTCAGCAGGATCACCCTTACCACCCTCATAGCCCGCAAAACGGATCAACTGATGATTCAGGATTTCAAATTTGGGATTCGGATTAAAAACGGTGATAGTAGAAAAAATATCGCCCTTGTTAAATGCCAAATCGATGTGGTTTTGCAATGCATCGAACACATGAGACGGCTCGTATATATCACGAGCGTCGACTACCTTGAGCGATTTCCAATAGAGCCTTCCGATGCAACGATTGGAATTGCGCCAAGCCATACGACAGCCATGCGACAATTCTTGGATGGTATGCTCGTAGGTTCCTGTGTTGCGAATGGAGTCTTCCACATTGGCTAATCGGGAGGCTAGTTCATTAACCATACCCAACTCCTCGTAACATTCTTCGAGAAACATTTTGGCCCTGTTCAAGGCTATGTCAACAGGAAAGTGCAAGGGTGAAATCGGTTAGTTACAACTAAATGTCTAACCCAAGATACCACATACATGTTAATGTAATGTGAAATCAGCCAAAGTTGGTTGTTTCTGAAACTTGGTAGTTGTTTCTGTCGGGTGCGTTTCTAGCAATCAATTCACCCAAGAATCCAGCCAAAAACAATTGAGTGCCAAGTATCATAGCTAACATGCCGAAAAAGAACAAGGGGCGGTCAGTCATGTTATACACTTGAAAAACAAATTTGTCGACAGCCAGTTTAATGGCTATTCCCAGTCCAACCAAGAAGCTCAGCGTTCCTAATAGACCGAAAAAGTGCATTGGGCGCTTTCCAAAACGAGAGACGAAGGTGATACTTAGAAGATCCAAGAATCCGTTCACGAAACGCTCCAAACCGAATTTCGTAGTTCCATATTTACGAGGGCTATGCTGGACTACCTTTTCAGCGATTCGGGTAAAACCAGCCCATTTTGCAATAACAGGTATGTAGCGATGCATCTCTCCATACACCTCGATGTTTTTTACAACTTCATAACGATAAGCCTTCAAGCCACAATTGAAATCATGCAAATTGTGGATACCACTCATTTTTCGAGTTGCCCAATTAAACAAACGGGTGGGAATGGTTTTGGTAAGGGGATCAAATCTTTTACGCTTCCAACCACTGACTAGATCAGAGCCTTCCTGAATCATGGAAACCAATCCGGGAATCTCATCGGGACTGTCTTGTAAATCTGCGTCCATGGTAATAACAACCTGTCCAGAAGCCATGTTGAATCCTGCGTTTAGGGCCGCCGACTTACCATAATTCCTGCGAAAGCGAATGCCCTTGATTCTACTTTCAGAGGCAGTAAGCTCACGAATCACTTGCCATGACTTATCCTTGCTCCCATCATCTACCAAAATAATCTCGAAAGAGTAATTATTGGCCTCACAAACTTTGATGATCCAAGAGGTCAACTCTCTAAGGGAATCCTCCTCATTGAACAAGGGAATCACCAAAGTGAGATCCAGGGTGGGCTTATTCATGGCTAATAGGCTGTACGGGAGGTTTTTTCTTAAGAATCAAAGCGAGGATCAAAGATATGAATATACCCCAAAAAAACTTGGAAGAGGCATCGTTAAACGCCAGTTCGCCAAGTGTGAGTTTTTCATATCCATCCAAAAGCGTATCCCTTTGACTTTCGTTTAGAATGCCATCCAACATCTCTACGCTGCGAAGCATCTCGTTAATGGCGTGGCTCAGCATATCCGTGAAAACGAGAGCTCCTAGTAAATAAACAACGAGCCCGTACAGTAGAAAAGCAAAAAAAGACAAAGCTACACCAGTGAAAAACGCATGCTTGAAGGTTATAAAACCCTCACCTTCATTTTCCCTGATCGATTTAATACACCTCATGGTGAATGCAATGGTCAATACAACACCGAAAAACATGGCAGGGTCGTATAAGGTACCTCCAAAATAGATTACGGCAATGGTCATTATCGAATGGCCAACGCCACAGAAAAAACCAAATCGTAATGCAATGGGAGCAATAACTTGCCTGTTCAACATGGCGCAAAGATAAGTGAAATGAAAAATCGGTTTACTCTTGACCAAGAAATCTAGCCAATCCATCCCATCCTTCTATGCGTTCTGCCACCAACCGGAGAATGGCTGCGAAGGGTACAAACAGAATCATCCCTACCGCTCCCCACAAAATACCCCCTATAACAATCACCATAAGGGTTGCAAGTGTGTTGAGCTTAAGCCTCTGGCTCACAGCCCAAGGAAAAATCAGGTTAGCCTCCAAATACTGTACGAATGCGAATATGGCAACAACTCCCAAAGGATACAGGGCAGAATCGTAGGTAATCCATGCGTAAGAAATGGGTAACAAGGATGCTATGATGATTCCTATGTAGGGAACAAATGTCATGAATGCGGTGAGAAAACCGAAGAGAATCGCGTGGGGAATGCCAAGGAGTAGCAGCCCTATGGAATTAAGAACACCGACAGCGAAATAAACGACCAGCATGCCTTTGATGAAACCGTAGTAAGTACTAACCGCCAACTCCACCACTTCACGCATGCGCGACGCTTGTTCCTTAGCGAAAAAACCGATCAGCAGGTCTACCAGCATCCGTCGGTGATACAAAATCAGGAATGCATAAAAAGGAATCAGAACAAACATCACCACATTGATGAAAAACGAAATGGATGCAGCCTCAACAAATGAAAACATTCTGGTTGCAACGGTATGTCCAATGTCGATAGTCCACTGATCCACCTCGTGGGGTCTGAGCCCCCAATTGGATATTGCGTAAGACTTAAGCGACTGAATCAACTCGGTTAGCTTGATAGATAAAACGGGCCAATCGGCGGCGAACCCTTCAAACTGTAGATAAAGCATATAGACCAAGGATGCTCCCAACATTAGCAAAAGCGAAAGAGACAAGGAGATGGACAAGGCCTTAGAAACACCTTTCGATTCCATCATCTTACAAATGGGATAAAGGATGAAACTGATAAAAAAGGCAAACGCCAAAGGAATGAATAGCGGTTTGCCCACATAAAGAACCACCCCACCCAAGACGATTACCATCAATGTTTTAAACGCCCTATCCAACGGATTTGAATTCATCATACAATTGAGCCTGGTTTTAATACATTCGAACAAAGCGCAACCGCTACAGCTGGCAATGTTCATTTGGAATAGTGCAATGATATAAAAAATGAAAATCCAGTTCGATGATAAAAATCACATGGGATATTTGGAAAATTAAATGATTTTTGGGGCATGAACCTCAATTATTGCGATCCCAAGGAGGCGTTTGCACTGATAAAACCACATTCTCGACTTTTCATCCACGGAAGTGCAGCCACACCAACTTACTTGGTTAGACAGATGGCTTTGCACAAAGATTTGTTCGAACATGTAGAAGTGGTTTGCATCAGCGTGTATGGAGATTTTCCAATAGCCCAATCTGGCATGGAGGATCATTTCTACATCAATGCCCTGTTTGTGTCAGATCCCGTTCGGGCTGCTATCAACGAGGGAAGGGGCGGATATATTCCTGTTTTTCTAAGTGAAATACCCGAATTATTCAAAAGGAATGTTTTGCCCCTGGATGTGGCCATAATTCAAGTATCTCCTCCAGACGAACATGGCTTTGTGTCGTTAGGAACTTCTGTGGATGCGGCTCGGGCCGCAGTAGATCACTCAAAATTGGTGATTGCGCAGGTAAACCCCATGATGCCCAGAACAAGCGGGGATGCCCTGATTCATTCTAGCAGGATCCAAAAAGCCATTTGGCATGAGGAGGCTTTGCATGAAGTGGATTACGCTTCCAAAACAGGTTCTGTTGAACAAGAGATAGGTCGGCTCATAGCCAACTTGATTGAGAATGGAAGCACCTTGCAGATGGGAATAGGTTCGATCCCTGATTCGGTTTTGTCAAAACTCGGCAACCATAAGAACCTAGGAATCCATACTGAAATGTTGTCCGATGGGGTAATTCCGTTGATCATGTCGGGGGCTGTCAATAACAGCCAAAAAAAAATAAACCAAGGTAAAACGGTTACTTCATTTTGTGCCGGCACACGCAAGCTGTACGACTTTGTAAACAACAACCTAGACTTTGCTTTTTTGGATGTAGATTATGTGAACGAACCAGGCATCATCAGCAAAAACCCAAAAGTAGTTGCCATCAACAGTTGCATAGAAATCGATATTACAGGTCAGGTGTGCTCCGACTCCATCGGAACTTGGGCCTATTCTGGCGTAGGTGGCCAGATGGATTTCATCAGAGGTGCAGCGATGTCGGAAGATGGCAAACCAATTATTGCATTACCAAGCCGGACTGGCAAAGGAGTACCACGAATTGTTTCAAGCCTAAAACCCGGAGCCGGTGTTGTTACCTCCAGAGCGCATGTACATTGGGTGGTTACTGAATACGGCGCGGTAAACCTGTTCGGAAAAAACATGCATCAGAGAGCGGTTGATCTATTGAAACTGGCGCATCCCGATGACCGTGAAGCTTTAGAGAAGGCTGTAAGAATGCGTTTTGGCAAACAATGATTGTGGATTGTACCTCGTTATCCACTTAAAACCTAAATTTGTGTCATGGAAAACGACAGGATCTCCAATTTTGAGGGAGAAACCGCCTCTAATTTTCTGGAGGATATGAGTATCAATGGTTTCGGTTTAATACCTATGGCTATCGAGCGAATGTTGGATGAAGACGATCGCCCAACCTTGATGGAATGTGAAGAGGCTCTGGTAGCCTGCGAGATCGTGGCGGCTGCATTGGGTCGACCCTCGGAGGACTGCCCGGATGATTTAAACGAATGGATGGGTATGTTTTTACCTGTTGGTTCGGAGCCTTATGACATTGTTTGCAACTTGGCCGAAAAAGCTGCTGAAAGCATTGACCGGATTCTCACCGACTCCGAACTTAGGGAACTGTGGGAAGAGAGTCCTGTTTTTGAAGCTTGGATGGATGCCCAAGTCAAACTGCAGGAAAGAATTCTCGATTGAAAACCGAAACAACCCCCCAACCTTTGGGGTTAATCGAACAGGTATTTCACGATAAACAAACCAATAACTACAACCAACTTGCCAGCCAACACCTTCGGATCGATTTTCAGGCTGACCACATTCGGCGAATCTCATGGAGTAGCCATCGGAGGAATATTGGATGGTTGCCCTGCAGGTTTAAAGCTGGATCTGGATGCCATTCAAAAGATGGTGGACCGAAGACGACCTGGACAAAGTCCATTGACCACCGACCGTAAAGAAACAGACCGAGTTGAAATACTTTCTGGTATTTTAGATGGAGTTACACTTGGTACACCAATTGGGTTTATCATCCGCAACAAAGACCAAAAACCAGCAGACTACGATGCACTGAAAAATATTTACAGACCAGGTCATGCGGATTTCACTTGGGAGACCAAGTATGGCATACGCGACCACCGTGGAGGCGGCAGGGCATCGGCTCGAGAACCGCATGTCGCGTTGTTGGTGGCGCAATTGCCATGCAATTCCTCAAACATTTCGGAGTTGAAGTAAATGCGTGGACCTCAACCATTGGTCCAGTATCCCTACCAGAAGATACCGACCTAGACTATGATCTGATTTATTCGAACGATGTTCGAACTTGCAACTTGAAATTTGCCGAATCTATGTCTAGGCACATCCTCACTGTCAGGGAAGCTGGAGATTCTTGTGGAGGCATTGTAACTGGAATGGTCCGAAATCTACCTGCCGGAATCGGCGAACCCGTTTTTGGCAAATTACCTGCCTTGCTCGCCAAAGCCATGATGGGAATACACGCTACCAAAGGTTTTGAAATGGGCTCTGGTTTCAAATCGGCTGCCATGCGAGGATCAGAACACAATGACGCACCAGCGATTTTGGATGGAAAGCCTGTTGTAAGCACAAACCATGCAGGAGGTACGCATGGTGGCATCAGCAATGGACAGGATATCCTATTCAAAGTAGCCTTCAAACCCGTATCCTCCATTGCAATACCTCAAACCGCATTGGACAAAGATGGAAATGCCGTTGAACTAAAAATAGAAGGTCGGCATGATCCTTGCGTAGTACCTCGTGCCGTTCCGATTGTGGAGTCTATGACTGCCCTGGTGTTGGCCGACCTCATCCTTATGAACAAGTTATCCCGTATTTGAATTTCAATAACATGACAACCAAAAAGAAAATAACCATTGTTTCTGGCTCCATCCTGATCCTTTTGTTGACTGCGATGGTTTTGCTACCAATCATTTTCAAAGACAAGATTATAGCCTCTATTAAAAAAGCGGTCAATGAAAATATCAGAGCCGATGTTGATTTTGGCGATGTTGATGTAACCTTGTTCAGACATTTCCCCTACCTCACTGTATCCATAGACAGCATCTCAATTGCGGGCAGGGATGCCTTCAAAGGCGACACTTTGTTACAAGTGGCCCGAATTACAGCCACTGCCGATATCATGAGTGTTGTTCAAGGAAATGCCGTTCGAATAAGGAGCATTTACTTGAATACGCCTCACATCAACCTCATTGTTTTGGAAGATGGTCGAGCCAACTGGGAAATTGCCATTCCTGATACAACTCCTAGTGATGTCACAGAGCCTTCGAAAGGTTTAAACATCGAATTGAAAAGGTACGGTATCAAATCAGGGCATATCGTTTATGACGACAGGTCGATGGGATTATTCCTTCGAATGCAAGAAACCCTTCACAAGGGCAAGGGTGATTTCGCAGATGATTTTTTCAGTTTCAGTACCACTACAGAAGTCGGCAATTTGGATTTCGTTTACGGCGGTGTTAAATACATCAGTAAAGCCAAAGCAAACCTTAGTGCCGATTTGGATATGGACATGAAAGCGATGAAATTCACCTTCAAAGACAATGAACTTCGAATCAATGAACTTGCCCTAGGCATGTCGGGATTCATTGCTATGCCGCAGGACCCAATCGAAATGGATTTAAAATTCGATATACGGAAAAATGAATTCAGCCATTTCGTGTCGCTACTTCCAGGTGCCTACAAAAAAGACTTCGATAAGGCGAAGAGCTCTGGAACCCTTGCTATGAATGGTTTTATAAAAGGCGTTTACAGCGAAACCACCATCCCCGGCTTTGGAGTGAATCTCAAAATTGAGAAAGGACAGTTTAGCTACCCCGACCTTCCCGTTTCTTTGAATAATGTGAATGTGGACTTGCGTGTCAATAATCCGGATGGCGTGCCCGACCATACTGTAATCAATTTGGAAAAGATGCATGTGGAGATTGGAAAAGATCCATTTGATATGAGGCTATTGGTTAAGACTCCTGTATCAGACCCACAAATTGACGGACAGATGAAAGGTCGAGTTGACCTTTCTGGCGTGGCAAGCATGTTCCCCTTGGAGCAAGAGACAAAGCTTGCAGGTGTTTTAAATGCAGATGTAGCAGCCTCCGGCCGTATGTCGGCTATTGAAAACAAACGATACCAATACTTCCGCGCAGAAGGCATGCTCACATTGGAGGCCTTCAAGTATGTTAGTTCAGACTTCAAAAACGGCATTGAAATCCCATCTGCAGAACTCATTTTCAATCCCAAAAACATCACGCTGAACAAATTCGCATTGAAAACTGGCAAGACCTCATTAACGGCCTCCGGTTGGGTGGACAACATGCTTGGATACATGTTCAAGGAAAATGAATTGTTGAGCGGCACTTTAGACATCAACGCTCAAACCATTGACCTGAATGAATTCATGTCTGAAAACTCTGACTCTACTGCCAATCAACAATCTGCCGAGGGCGTTCTGGAAATACCAAAGAACATAGATTTTCAATTGACTGCGAAAGCGCAAACCGTACATTTCAGAGACCTCACCCTTACCGATGCATCGGGTAATCTCGCTGTTAGGGACCGAACGCTTGGATTAAATGGCATTGGCTTTAATATGCTCGATGGCCGAGTTGGAATGAATGGAGTCTATGAAAGTAAGGACCTAAAAAAGCCATTTTTCTTCTTTACCATTGACCTGAACGGCTTGGATGTGCGCAAGACCTACGATGCTTTTGTTTCGGTAAAAAAACTAGCACCCATCGCTGAGAAAGCAAGCGGCAAATACACGGCATCCCTCAATATGAAAGGTGACTTGGACGGGAAGATGGAACCCATCTACTCAAGTTTAACTGGAGGTGGAAAACTTTCCACCAGTAACATCACGATTGACAACTTCAAGCCTCTGGTGAAAATTGCAGATGCCTTGCGAATGGAACAATTTAAAAAATTTACTCCAGGAAACCTCAACCTATCATTCAAATTCGAAAACGGACGCGTCAATGTAGACCCCTTTGACTTAACTGTTGCCGGCATTAAATCAACCGTATCTGGATCCAATGGCTTTGACATGACTATTGACTACACTTTGGTCACAGCCATACCAATCCAAATGGCAGGTGCTGAAGTAACCGGCGTAATCAATTCATTGCTATCAAAGGCAAACAGTGCTGCAGGCACCAACCTGTCCGTAGGCAAGGAAGCCAAGGTGAGATCAAGGATTACAGGAACAGTGAACGACCCCAAGGTTGAACTGGCATTCGGCAGCGGTGGTGCTGATGGACAACCTACAGCCAAGGAACAAATCAAAGATGTTATCGACACCAAGAAAAAAGAATTGGAGGAAAAAGCCAAGGCTGAAGTAGAGCGATTAAAACAAGAGGCTGAGCGAATGAAACAGGAAGCGGAGACCAAAGCAAAAGCTGAAGCTGAAAGACTAAAGAAAGAAGCAGAAGCAAAAGCCAAAGCAGAAGCAGACAGGTTGAAAAAAGAACTAGAGCAGAAAGCCAAAAAAGAAGCTGAGGATAAATTGAAAAATCTATTTGGCAAACCCAAATAACATGGTGCGACCACTGTGCTTACTTCTAGTACTTCTGGCTATTTCTTTTCAGATCAAAGGCCAGGATTTGAAATTGTGCCCTGAGTCTCCATCTAAAAAGGCTGTTAAGCTTGCAGATGAAGCCAAGGGCATGATTAAATCAAAAGAGGATTATTCAAAAACCAAGGAAACCCTGCTAAAGTGCCTTCAGGAAGACAGCACCTACGCATTTGCACTTTCCATGCTAGGTGATTTGGCTTTTTCTAAAAAGGATTGGCCTACCATGAAAGATAGTTACCGGACACTCATTCGCGTTTGTCCAGATGCCGACGCCAAAGCCCATTTCCGGTTGGGAACTTATTTGTATGAGACCCAAAAAATCGAGGAATGCATACCCTACCTAAAATCATTCCTCACCTTCGGAATTTCCGATGAGAGAATGAACAAAACTGCGGAATCCTATGTGTTCAGAGCAAAAATGATTTTGAATCCCGTACCCTTCAACCCTACTCCGGTCAAAGGCATTTCGACCGCTGACCCCGAATACCTTGCTTCCATCTCACCTGACGATGAGACATTCTTTTTCACTAGGCGATTTGATGAATCCAGAAAAGGATCTTTAACTCCCATCAGCGTAGAAAAATTTATGATTGCCAAGAAATCGGCAGACGGGCTCTTCAACAAAGGCGAACCGATGCCGCTACCATTCAATAGTGCAAACAATAACAACGAGGGTGGACCAGCTATCAGTAAGGACAACCGACTTATTGTCTTCACCCGAAACCTTAATGGCAACTTTGATTTATGTTACTCGGAAAAAAATGGAGAAGAGTGGAGTGAAATCCAAAACATGGGGGCGAATGTCAATGATCCGAAACAATGGGATTCGCAACCTACCCTATCATCTGATGGAAGAACGATTTACTTCGCATCCTATAGGGACTCCGTATATGGTACCAGCGACATATTTATGACTAAGAAAAATGAGGAGGGTTTCACCAAAGCGGTTCGAATGCCTTTCAATACAAGCGGCAATGAAAAGTCGCCCTTTATCCACCCCGACAACTCCACTTTTTACTTTTCTAGCGATAGCTTACCAGGTATGGGAGGTTTTGACATATTCCTGATTAAAAAAGATTTGGATGGCAAATGGACTAAACCCGTTAACCTCGGCTATCCCATCAATACGGAGAATGACGAAGTTGGTTTTTTTGTAAGCACCGACGGTAAAACCGGTTATTTCGCAAGCAATAAACTATCAGGTACCGGTGGGTATGATATTTTTTCATTTGAAATACCATCGGATAAGAGACCGGAAAAAGTTCTTTTCGTAAAAGGACGCTTAACGGGTGACAACGATGAAATTCCTACGGCAGCAAAAATCGAACTTAAGAACATTCGCACAAGTGAGGTTATTGATGTTTCATTCGACACCATCACCGGACATTACGCCTCGGTAGTAAAATTAGACTCGGACTACATCATGACTGTCAAAAGCGATGGTGCCGCTTATAGTTCGAGATACTTCGAAACCAAGGATACGACCATTGGCAAGGTGGCCTCGGCCGACATTGAGGTAAAAAAGCTGCAATTGGGTGAACCCTACAATCTAAACGACATATTGTTTGCCACAAATTCGTCGGAGATGAATTTCAGCACTCAGAACATTGTAAAAGATTTCGCTGATTACCTGAAGCAAAACAAAACACTGAAGGTGGCCATACACGGCCATACCGATAACGCTGGCGATCCAAATAAAAACATGGAATTAAGCCAAGCCAGAGCCAAAGCCGTTTATGATTTACTGATTCGTGAAGGAGTGAGTCCTGAAAGGTTAAATCACAAAGGGTTCGGACAAACCAAGCCGGTTGCCGACAACAATACGCCTGAGGGAATGTCAAAAAACAGAAGGACTGAATTTGTGGTTACTTCGAAATAACCAGATCATTCATTTTTCTTTGGCAACTCAAAATCCTTGACCGTACCATCATTGGAGCTATCCTCCATGGATTTATAAATCCTATTCAAATCTTCAGGGGTAACAGGCTTGTAGTCCTCGGGTATCGTAAAATAGGAAGAGGGAACTGATTCTTGAACGACCTCGCGAACGGTGTATTGCATTTTCAATCCGTTTTGGTTCACTAAGAATTGCATGGGAAACCCATCAACACCTGCAAACTGAACATTCACCGCAATTCGAGCCTTAATCTTATCTGTATAAAATAAATCGGAAGTAACATTATCCTTACCCTTGAGCACAGCTCTTTTACAATTGAATCCGGCTATATTCTTCACATCTTTGTCAAACAAAACCACATTTGAGGAAGTTCCAGCAGGTACGGGACCTTTACCGGGTTGCATGACTATATATGTTTTGGAATCCATGAATTCAGTCAAAGCGGTAACCTGTCCAGTTCTAGCATTGTAAATAGAGGAACTACTCATTCTAGGTCCTACATTCATATCGGTTCGAGAAAGATCACCTTTTACAAAAACCACAGACTCTGTGGGCAAAGAACCTCGAGTAGCTTCATCCATATCGAGCTCAGGAAAGGTTATTTCATATACTATTCGACCTTCGGTAAAATCCTGTCCTACTGCAACAGTAGGCATGTTCAAGAATATAAGGGAAAAGACAAATGCCCAAAAGGACTTCAAGCGATGCTGATCCATAAGACTGTAGGTGTTTAATGGCACTATTGAGGTGTTTTGAAAATGTGTTCGGGGATCAGTTGCCTCCACCATACATTTTCTGCATCTCTTCCAAGGTAACAAACTTATATCCGCTTGGTACTTTGAACATATCATCAGATACTTTCTCAGGAGTGATGGTTTTGGCGGTAAATCTCATTTTGATGCCCATTTGATCCAAGGTGTATTCTAGCGGGAATCCACCAAGGTCTTTTCCACCCAAGGCTCCAGACATGCTCGAGCTGATCTTGTCTGTATGAAATAATTCCATAGAACTGCCGTCCTTCATCTTCATGATGGATTTCTTACAAACATATCCAGCAATTGTCTTAGATTCTCCTGAATGCTCAAAGGTTGGTTTATCCTGCTTTGCTGCTTCCTTATCGGCATCCATAGTCATGTAAGTCTTATTACCCATTACATCAGTAAGCGTAATGTTCTGTCCGGTTTTTCCGTTGTAGATAGAACTGCTGCTAAATCCCATCGCCATACTCAAATCGGTTCTTGACATGCTTCCTTTAACAAAAACAACAGATTCCGATGGCATCATAGCCTTGGTTTGCTCGTCAACATCACCTTCAGGAAAACTGATTTCATAAACTATTTTACCCTCTGTGAAACTCTTCTGTGCCAAAACTACGGAGGTATTAACAGATAAAAATGCACTGAGCATTACCAGGATGATGTGATTCATTTTTTTCATGTGGATGGTATAATTATTGTTTTTTTTGTGATTGATCTTTTATCTCGTAATCGGCAGGAATAGTGAATAGTTCCGGATCGGGTTTGGCGGCCACAATCTCTTTGGCCTTTAGTTTCAAACGAAGTCCGCGCATTTCGATGTCATACTCCATCATCAATCCTTCAATTTTGCCAAATCCAATTCCCCAATTCGGAGTTTCTATATCCAATTCATCGGTGTAGTATACCTTGAACACAGCACCCGAATCACCGGTGATGACGGCCTCCTCGCACTTGATACCGGCAATTACCTTGGTATTGCCTGTGAAGTCCACAACTTTATCCATCTTTTTGGACATCTTGGCTTTCAATGAATCGGGGTTGCTGAGAATGGCCATTTTTTGACCCATACCAGAAAAAAGATTGGCGAAGATCTTTTTTTGGGGATCTGATATCATTCGCATCTCCATCATTCCACCTGCCCCTTCCATCACCATGCAAGACCTGCCTTCAGAGAACCAGGTGGTGGCCTCGGATGGCATCATAACCTGCATCAATGCTGGTATGTCCTCTGAGTCTATTTCAACATCGTAAATCACCTTTCCCTCCTTCATCCCATGATAAGGACTCCTTTCGCAAGCTGATGTGAACAACAGGGAAATCAATAAAAAGAAAATGGACTGGCGCAACATAATGTATAGGCTGATTAGGTACCTATTACAAAGATAGCTTTTTCAATCTCCGTTAACGGAACCGCTCCAAACATTAACCAAAACCGTGCCCGGAATTTCGTGCTTCCCATCAAAAACATGTCGTTGAACTACAAAACCCTTGTTTTCCAAAGCAATGCACCGCTCATCAAATATATCGATAGGGATGAAAGGGTCTTGATTGCCTACTACACATTGTATCTTTTCAACCCCAAGTATGCTCCCCTCTGCGTCAGGGGCGAAATCACCTCCCCAGAGGATTAATCGATGAAAACGCCTTGAATTACCAACCATCCATCTCGATGCGGTTGCGGTGCCTTGAGAGAATCCTAAAACATGGAACCGGGGTGAGTAATTTGCCATCAGTTCATCGTACAGACTATCTAAAAAAAAACGCTGGTCAGCAATCTCCGACAAACGATCCTCACGCGTCATCCAGGTGGCAACCACATCACCATCAAATCCTTTGCGGTAAAACCGAGAAAGCCCTTCAGGAGCCACCACCAACAAGCCATCCCTGACAATGGGGGTAAATTCCTTCAAGAATAGCCCAGCATGCATACCGTACCCATGCAGGACAATTAGCACATCCTCGACCTTGGACGCCCCCTCCTCCAATGCAAAATATCGGGCAGTACGCTGAACTACAATGTTATGCGATTTGATATTCATAAAGGCCAAATTACCCAATAAGCGCCACTTAACTATCTTTACAATTGCTAAAATTCCCTATTATGACTAAGTTTCTTAGACTCCTAATGCCGCTGTTCGTGCTTATTATTACCATCGGACAGGTGAATGCTCAAAAGCAAAAACTCGAATTGGAAGACCTTTGGTCGAGCCGACAGTTCTTCGCCTCCGGACTCGCCGATGTAAGGTCGATGAACGACGGAATGCATTATTCTGAATTGGTGGGATCGGGCGTTGGACAGTGCATCATCAAACTATCTTTTTCGAGCGGAAAAACCGTCGATACATTATTCAAAAAACCGAAAGAATTGGAAGCTATTGCACTGGATGATTATGCTTTCAGCGATGATGAAAACCTGATCCTGTTTGCCACAGAGAGTGAATCGATTTACAGGCACTCCACAAAAGCAAACCATTATGTTTACAACAGGAAAACAGGCAAGACCACTCCCCTATCGGAGAATGGCAAGCAACAATACGCCAATGTGGATGCAAGTGGACAACTGGTGGCTTTTGTAAGGGATAACAATCTTTTCATTAAAGACCTTGTGAATGGATTGGAAAAAGCCATAACCACAGATGGTGTACGAAATGCTATCATCAATGGTGCTACAGACTGGGTTTACGAGGAGGAGTTCTCATTCGACCAAGGATACCAGTGGTCTCCCGATGGAAGGTTTATAGCCTTCTATCGTTTCGATGAGAGTCAGGTAAAACAGTTCAACCTCACCTACTACTCCAACGAGTCTTATCCCAAAGAGGAGCTTTACAAATATCCAAAGGCTGGAGAAGAAAATTCAAAGGTTGAAATCCGCATTTATGATTTGAAAACCGGTAAAACCACAACGGCGGATGTGAATAAGGATGCAGACCAATACATCCCAAGAATCAAATGGACTTCTGAGCCATCCAAGCTGTGTGTCATGCGAATGAACCGACTGCAAAATCTGTTGGAGCTGTATACTGTAAACGCCACCAATGGCGCATCCAAAATGTTCTTCAAGGAGGAAAACAAAGCTTACATCGAGGTTACGGACAACCTCACCTTCCTGGACCAAGGTAAAGGATTCATTTGGTCGTCGACACAGGACGGATATAATCATCTATACAGGTACGACATGTCGGGCAATATGCAGCAACAATTGACCAAGGGCAACTGGGATGTTACAGACTTTTACGGATATGATCCAAAAAGCGAACAAATTTATTTCCAAGCGGCCATGAAAAGTCCAATGGAGAAAGGCGTTTTTGTTGCAACCTCCAAAGGCAAAATCACACCTATCAGCAACGAGAGCGGCAGCTGCTCCGCCCTATTCAGTACAGGCTTCCGGTACCGGTTCATAACCAGCTCTACCATCAACTCCGTTCCCGTTGTTAAGCTTTATGATGCAAAAGGAAAATGGATACGGACCGTGAAGGATAATCAATCGGTAACCGATGCGATGTTGAAATATGATTTTGCAAAAACCGATTTTTTCCAACTAACCACATCGGAGAACATTACCCTTAACGGCTGGATGATCAAACCTAAAGATTTCGATCCGAATAAAAAATATCCCGTCATTCAATACATGTATGGTGGACCTGGAAGCCAAACTGTGAAAGACGAATGGCTTGGTAGCAACTGGGTATGGTTTCAATTGTTGGCCCAGAGGGGATACATTGTTGTGTCGGTAGATAACCGCGGCACTGGAGCCCGAGGTGAAGAATTCAACAAATGCATTTATAAGCAGCTGGGTAAATTAGAAACCATTGATCAAATGGAAGTAGCCAAATGGCTCGGTAAGCAGGCTTATGTTGATGCTTCCAGAATCGGGGCCTGGGGATGGAGCTATGGAGGATACATGACTTCACTTCTGATTACCAAGGGAGCCGACCTGTTCAAGACATGTATCGCCGTTGCACCGGTTACCAATTGGAAATTCTATGACAGCATATATACGGAGCGATATCTTCAAACACCTCAGCTGAACAAGGCAGGTTATGAGGATAATTCGCCTGTTAATTTCACCGACAAGCTGAAAGGCAAATATCTGATCATCCACGGGACCACAGACGATAATGTGCACATGCAAAACGCGATGGAAATGGTTGATGCACTTGTGAAGAACAAAAAACAATTCGACTCTTTCTTCTACCCAAACAAAGCCCATGGTATTTCAGGGGTTCGTTTGCACCTGTATAAAATGATGACCGATTATTTTGTTGAGAACCTTTGATTAAAATTTGAAATGGATATCTGGAAAGAAATAAGCTCCGAGGATCAGATCCTTAATGAATCAAGGAAAAACAAAACCCTGGTCATTTTTAAGCATTCCGAAAGATGTAGCATCAGCCGAATGGCAAAAAGGATGTTCGAGCAAGAGTGGAATGGCGATGTACCCGTATATCTGATTCATGTCATTGAGTCGAGATCAGTCAGCAACTGGATTGCCGAGCAATTTGATGTCCGTCACCAATCCCCACAGCTACTGATCATCAAGGATGGCAAATGCACCTACCATAGCTCTCACGATGAGATTCAAGCATCAACGGTCATGCTTCATGTTTAAGCCAAAATGGGATTCAGATACCATAAGCGAATAAATCTTGGCGATGGCGTTGGTATCAATGTCAGCAAATCGGGTGTGTCAACCAGTGTCCGTACGAAGTACGGCTCCTTGAGCTCAAAAGGGTTTTCGATACGGACCGGTATTCCCGGATTGACTTGGCGAAGTGGTTTCGGAGGCAAAAATGCATTCCCAATCATGTTGGCTATACTGCTATTGTTAGGAGCCATCATAGTTGCATACAACCTCATTCGGCTTCTAATTTATCTTATTGCTTTAACCATAGATTTTGTTTTCACAGAAAACGGCTTCAGCCTCCGAAACTTTTTGATTGTTCTTTTCGGACTTGGATCAATAGGAACAGCCATATATCTCTACTCTACCAAGGTGGGCTCTACAACGAATCCGGAAAACGAGCAGCTTTACACCATGCCGATTTATGAACCCGACACTTTGATTGCGGAAGAACCTCTTCAGGAAAAGCCAAAAAAGAAAAGAGAGCGAAAAAAAACAACGGCACCCCTTGAAAAAGTTACGAGTGGTAGCGCTTCAGAAAAAATACCGTCAGAAATCATACAGGATATCCCTACCAGTAATAACGAGTATAAGCCCTTAAACGAAGCCGAAACCATTTCCAATTCGGATTATACCCAATCAGAATCGAATACCGAAACCCAAATTGATGTAATCGAACCAACCGTGAAACCAAACTCCGAGCAAGGCGATCTAAAGGAGGAATCAGGCCAGAAAAAACCTAAATGGTGGCAGTTCAAAAAGCGTAGAGAAGAGCGGAAAAAGTCGGAATCGCCATCAGAGGCCGATAGCACCATGGAAAACTGATCAGTCCTCTTTTTTATCATCGGCTTTTTTGAATCCACTCAAAAACCAAGAGGCTACATATCCAGATAAGGTACTAACCAATCCAACCCCTACCGTCATCAATACAACTCCAACCATCCTACCCTCTGCGGTTACTGGATATTTATCGCCATAACCAACCGTCATAATGGTTACATAAGACCACCATAAAGCATCGCCAGGCGTTTTGATATTAGAATTGGGATCCGTCTCCACTTGAAGTACACAAATGGAACCCAACATCACCAACAACAAGGATATGGTCGCAACGGAGAAAAAAGCACCCTGTGCCTTGTTTCTGAAAAAGTGGTTGATGAGCAGGTTGGCTCCAAAAAATGCTCTCACAACCCTGATAAATCGGATTAAGCGGAGTACTCTAGCATATCTCAAGGAATCGACCATTGGAATGCTGGAAAGCAAATCAAGCCACCCCCACTTCAAATAACCCAATTTATCCTTAGAGGTCGTAATACGAATTACAAACTCGCTGAAGAATAAAAGACAAACGATATTATCTGAAATCTCGATGAGTTCAGAAACCCGTGGATCCAATTCAAACAAGGCATCCATCATGATGGCTAACATGACATAAATGGAAAGAACCATGATCATGATGTTCAACCAATTCAATTCACTTTTATCTGAATCAGTTAGTTTCCTGTAAAACATTTGATTTGATTTGATTTGATTTTATTTCACTCAACGACGAGATGCACCGATTCGAAAGGGCTCGACAATGGCAACAAGGATTGGATCAAATGACCCGCTAGGCGCAAATCGTGTCCGATGAACGAATCAGTACGCTCCTGTGGAGACCCCTCGGGTGCGACGAGTTCTTTTAATTTCGAAATTTGAGATGCCAATGTCTCATGCTTACGCTTCAAAGCCCTTCGGGCCTTTTCCTCCAACGATTGAACAGACTTCATGGCTTTGGCCCGTTCCGCTTCAATGGAGCCTTCCAAGGTAGCATCAATCGAAAGCCACTGCTCCTTTAATGCATCAAACGCCTTGTTAAGCTGAATGTTTAAATCAGAAACATCGATGTTTTCACCGGTTCGCTCCAACAAATGGAACAGCAACGACTCTTTGGATTTGAACAGTTCCAAATTCGATATGCCAAGTTTTGCGATGCGGTTAACAGTGCTTTCATCCAATAAGGTAAAGCTGCTTCTCATGAGAACCATAGGATAAAAAATACCGAAGGATTCAAAAACACCTTTCAGTTGCAACCAATAATTCAACTCACCAGGTCCACCTATGTAAGCCAAATTGGGAAGTATCGTTTCCTGGTAAAGAGGGCGAAGCGTCACATTGGGGCTGAATCTTTCGGGATGTTGATTTAATTCCGAAACCAATGATTCCTTGCTGAAATGCAAATCGCTATTCAATACTTTCATGCCTCCTGAACCATCGGGTTCCAAACGCTCGCGAAAGCCATCCAACATGTAGAACAAGTTGATGGGCCTCGGATTTATTTGGAGCTTACCTACCTCGGCAAAGCTTCGGTTGGTAATTTCCAAAGCCTGAGCTGATCGTTGCTCCTGCAATTCCAAAAGAATGTGAGAAGCGAAGATTTTTTTCAATGATACATCATCACCATCAACAATCAACAAACCATAAGAGCCGAAGATGGAGTTGAAAATAAATCGGGTGGCATCAGCCAATCGATTGTTTGCTTGGTAGGCCTTCTTGAACATGTCCACCAAGCCTTTTCCACTTTCACCAAGTATAGCTGAAAGCTCATCGCACAAACCACTCAAACCC
>JBKCHO010000109.1:0-47191 GCA_046302815.1 Bacteroidota bacterium
TTTTAATGCCCTTACGGCCAAAGCAACAGCCGTATAGGTTTTTCCGGTTCCGGCAGGGCCGATGGCGAAGGTGATGTCGTTTTTATTACAAGAGGTCACCAACCTCCGTTGTCCGGGAGTTCTCGCTTTGACAACCAATCCATGCTGGCCATATACTATGATGTCAGTGTCGCTATTGAAAAGGGATGCCTCTTTCTCTATCTTTCCACCTAGCATGTCGGAAACAACAGTGGGTTCGAGTCTACCTCTCTTTTCAAAAGTTTCAATCATGGACATGATTAACGATTCCGCACTGGAGATTAGTGTTTCATCGCCAATGATACGAAGCTCGCTGCCTCTGGAAACAATTTTTAGTGAGGGGAATTTCTTTCTGATCAGGTCGAGATTGGCATCATTGACTCCAAAAAAATCGACTGGATTGTGGAGGTTGGGAATTGGTATTTCTTTCAAGTTAAAATGATGGATTCAAATTAAGGATTCAATAATTATACTGTTACTACCTCAAAAACAGGTTATTAGAATGTTATTTTTGTTGTTGTTAAATCGATGGGATTCGAAGATTTTGACCAAGAGTCAGGGATTAACTTTGTATCTCAAATATAGTCAATACGACCGTGGCAACTCCAATTATTACGCTAACCACCGATTGGGGAATTTCAGATTTTTATTTGGGAGCCCTCAAGGGTCGGTTGTTGTCATTGGCGCCGCAAGCCAGCTTGATTGATATTAGCCATAGCATTGCTTTAGGTAACCAGATTCAAGCTGGTTTTGTTGTTCGTAATTGCTGGAGCCGTTTTCCTAAAGGGACGGTTCATTTGGTCGCTGTTCCAGGACGGGATTTGGATCCGGGTAACCTGATCGCCTTACAAAGTGAGGGGCATTATTTTTTAGGTCCGGATGATGGTCTGTTTTCTCTGGTTTTTGACCAAATGCCAAACGAGTCATATTATGTCATGAACGATAAAGGTGCTACAGTTCGCGTCAATTCTGATATGCTTTCAGCCTCCGCGGCATATCTCTCCGGAGGAGGTGATTTATCTAAAATGGGCTCCAAAGTAGATCAGCACAAGACACTGACTATGCTGAAGCCAACCGTTGATGAGTATTCTATTCGAGGCTCTGTGATATATGTAGATGGAACAGGAAACCTGATCACTAATATTTCAAGGGAACTCATAATGGAAACTGCAAAAGGAAGGACTTTTGAGATCATTCTCAGAAAGAATCAATATACCATTTACGGCATCAGCGAAAGCTACCAAGAGGTTGTAGAGGGTGATCTGGTTGCATTGATAAATGAATCTGGATTTGTCGAACTTTCCCTTAGGAATGCCAATGCCATGAATTTGTTGGGAATCAGTTTTGGTGAAATTATAATGGTTGACTTCAAATGATTACACGGATAGTAAGGTTGGATTTTGGCCTTGAAAACAGCCCTGTTTTCCTTGATCACTTTGCAAGGGTGAGTGATGATATTCGAAATTTTCCGGGTTGTATGGAATTGGAGATGCTCGCCGATTTGAATCAGACGGGTGTTTATTTTACAATCAGCCGATGGAGGGATTTGGAGTCTTTTGAGAGCTATAAGCAATCCATACTCTTTAAGTCTACATGGGCGACGGTCAAACCCCTCTTCGTAGCCAAAGCACAGGCTTGGAGTTTGGGGGATTTCAAAGACATTTATAGCAAACCAATTAATCCATTGGTTGTTTCCTAACTTTACGGCTCAAGGAAAAGGAATGTATTCACTGCTAAAAAAAGAAATAAACGGCTTTCTCAATTCCTTGATCGGGTATATTGTTATCCTGGTATTTCTTACGACCATTGGTCTGTTCCTTTGGGTATTCCCTGATAACCAGTTTTCCATTTTGGATGCAGGGTATGCTAGCCTGGATCCCTTGTTCATAATCACTCCTTGGGTTTACATGTTTCTGGTTCCTGCCGTAACAATGCGATTATTTTCAGAAGAACGAAAATCAGGCACCATAGAACTCCTTTTAACCAAACCTCTAACCGAGTTGCAGGTAGTAATCTCCAAATACCTGGCTGGAGTAATTTTGGTGCTCTTTTCACTGCTTCCCACTTTGGTTTATTTTGCAGTTGTTTGGTTTCTTGCGGTCCCTGTTGGCAATGTGGATACCGGTGGTCTTTGGGGTTCCTACATTGGTCTCTTTTTTCTTGGTGCAGGATTTGTTTCCATAGGATTGTTCTCATCATCTGTATCCGACAACCAGGTAATTTCGTTCATCATCGCCTTGTTTCTCTGTTTTTTTTTCTATGCCGGTTTTGATTCCGTTGCTGGTCTGATAGGGTCGGGTTCGGTTGCTACCGTTATAGAGCAAATAGGTATTAACAGTCATTATGTATCCATGAGCCGTGGCGTTTTGGATACAAGAGACATGGTTTATTTCCTGAGCCTCATCGCATTTTTTATCACACTGACAAGAACCATACTCGAATCTAGGAAATGGTAAAGCGGAAAGGCACTGAAATCAACAAAGTGGGGCACAAGTCGCCAAAGGCACAGCATATAACCAGGTTGCTGTTACTGCTAGCTATCATAGTGATGGCCAATGTGGCTTCTTCTTTTGTTTTCACCCGTTTTGATCTGACATCCGAGAAGCGGTTTACATTGTCACCTGCTACCAAAAAACTTATGGCTGGCTTGGAGGATGTGGTTTTTGTGCGTGTTTATCTTGATGGCGACTTTCCGCCTGCATTCAATCGATTGCAAAACTCTACTCGAGAGATATTGGATGAGCTTCGGGCTTGCTCAAACGGTAATCTTGAATACGAATTTATCAATCCAGCCTCTTACTCCGATACCGAGCAAAGGGATCAATTGTATCGTCAGTTGGCATCCAAAGGAATTCAACCCACTACATTACAATCCAAGTCGGGCGATGAAACTTCTCAGCAAATGATCTTCCCCGGAGCCCTCTTGGCTTATCGTGGCGAGGAAGTGCCAGTCATGTTGTTGCAAGACCAAATCGGAGCTTCTCCTGATGAAATGCTTAATAATTCCGTTCAGTCATTGGAATTTGGTATCGCCAACGCGATTCGTAAACTCACATTGAAATATCCTCAGATCATTTGTGTTTTGGATGGCCATGGTGAGGCAAACGATACCGCTTTGGCTGATATCACAAGAGAGCTCAGCACTTTTTACTTCGTTGAGCGCAAGCGAATGGATGAAAAGCTTGGATCTTTGAACGGTTATAGGGCGGTAATAGTAGCTGCTCCAGATTCCACCTTTTCAGAAAAAGACAAGTTTATAATTGATCAGTACATAATGAAAGGAGGCAAGGTGCTTTGGCTTATGGATGGTATATCCGTGTCGATGGATAGCCTTGCCAATAACCCTGAAACCGTAGGGATAGCCTCTGAATTGAATTTGGATGACATGTTGTTCAGGTATGGTGCCAGAATCAACCATGATTTGGTGTTGGACATTCAAGCCGCCCCCATACCAATTGTTACCGGACAAGTAGGGAACAAACCGCAGCAATCGCTTTTGCCTTGGTATTTTTTTCCTGTAGCCATGCCTACATCTTCGCATCCTGTCGTTAAAAACTTAAATGCGATTAAGTTCGAATTCGTATCTACTATAGATGCCGTAGGTGGTAATGAGGTTCTTAAGACCCCTATCCTTTCCACCACAGAGTATTCACGGGTTTTTCAAGCTCCAGTAAGAGTGAGTCTTGATATGCTTCGTGAAAAACCGGATCCGAACAGGTTCAATGCAGGTCCCAAAACCATTGCGATGCTTTTGGAAGGCAAGTTTATATCCAATTTCAAAAACCGTATTCCTACTACCATTATTAACGATACATCGATAGCCTATAAGGATCAAAGTGATTCAACTGCAATGATTGTTGTTGCTGATGGCGATGTCATTCAGAACAGGACTCGTCGTGGACAAATAGTTCCTTTGGGTGAGGATCGATATACCGGACAGGTGTTTGGTAACAAGAGCTTCATCATGAATTGTGTAGATTATTTGTGTGATGACTCAGGGATAATGGAACTTCGTTCAAGGGAGATTCGATTGAGATTGCTCGACAGAGCAAGATTGCAAGAGGAGAGAACACAATGGCAACTGGTCAGTGTATTGCTTCCGATCATCATCCTGTCAGTTTTTGGGCTGTCTAAAATGCTTATAAGGAAACACCGATACCACAAAATGCGATAATTCACCACCGATGAAAAAAAACTCTCGACTAATCGCTGTTTTCATTCTGCTTGCCGCAGTTGTGGCCTATTTTTATTTCAATCGTTCGAACAACACCTTGAAGGGAGAACTTAGGGATTTTGCCTTTAAAGATACTTCAGCGATAACTAGGATTTTTTTGGCCGACAAATCCGGAAAGCAAGTGGTATTGGATCGTAAATCGAATGATGAATGGGTTTTGAATTCGAAGCATTGGGCTCGTCCTGATGCTATCAATACGCTTCTGAAGACCATTCACGATTTGGAGGTTAGGAGTCCAATAGGCAAAAAAGCATATAACTCCACTATCAAAAGCATAGCAGCTAAAGGCATCAAAGTCGAACTTTATACCAAGTCTGGGAAGGTGAAAACCTATTATGTAGGAGGTCCAACTCAGGATCAATACGGCACTTTTATGTACATGGAAAATTCTACGGTGCCTTTCATCATACACATTCCCGGTTTCAATGGATATTTGACACCCCGATATATCACCAATAAAACCGATTGGATGGTAAAGAATGTTTTTCGTTTGAAATCAGGCGATTTAAAAAGCCTTGAGGTTGTCGATCGTCAAAGACCTGGGTTTGCATTTCGTATAGATGCAGATCCTGCAACAGGTGATTTTTTGATTTATGATGGATTTGGAAATTCTGTTGAAGGTGTAAGCCAAGACAAGGTCATTGATTACTTGGGAAGATATTCTATGTTAAACTTTGAGAGTCTTGAAAAAACCTTAGCTCCAAACCAAAGAGATTCTATTCGAGCTGTTCTGCCATTCCGCTCTATTGCCATGGTCAAGACTAACGGAGATTCATCCAGAATCGACCTATGGCGTCGACCAATCACATCTCAAACTCCCAATAAAACATTGGAGGATGGTACCCCTTTTCCATTCGATATCGACAGGATGACTGCCACTTTGAACCGGGACACTTCCTTGGTGGTAGTCCAGTATTTCTCATTCGAAAGACTTTTTCTAAAACCATCTGATTTTCAGATTGTAACAGTCCGAAAATAACCCTTGAGCTATTGCATAATCCACTATATTTGTCATTCACTTCCACACTAAGACCTTCAAATCAATAAACGATATGAAATTCATTATTTCCAGCACAACACTTCTTCGTCACATGCAATCGGTTAGCGGAGCATTGAATAGCAGCAGTCCTTTGCCTATTTTGGAAAACTTCCTTTTTGAAGTGAAGGATGGAAAGTTGACTATTTCAGCCTCCGATTTGGAGTCTACCATGACCACCACCACGGATGTGACCTCCAAAGACAGCTGCCTCGTAGCCGTTCCTGCAAAGATTTTGCTGGATGTGATGAAAACCTTTCCGGAGCTGCCCGTGACTTTCACTGTGAATGAGAAAAATTTCCAAGTGGAGTTAAGTACAGATAACGGTAAGTTCAAGTTGGCTGGCCAAGATGGTACAGAGTTCCCAAAGATCCCTGTTATTGACAAGCCGAACTCCATCGAAATTCCTTCAGAGGTACTTTTGGAGGCCATCAATAAAACCATTTTTGCAACGGGTAATGACGAGTTGAGGCCAGTAATGTCCGGGGTATTCATTCAATTAAGTCCAGAAAACACCACTTTCGTTGCAACAGATGCCCACCGACTTGTTAGATACCGCAGGACCGATATCAGGTCGGCTCGTTCCGCATCTTTCATTGTGCCACGAAAGCCGTTGGGTCTGCTAAAAAGCGCCCTTGGTGGTATGAAATCCAAAGTGAAGATAGATTACAACGAAAGCAATGCCTTTTTTGCTTTCGACAATTTTAGCCTGATTTGTCGATTGATAGACGGTCGCTATCCTAATTACGAGGCCGTTATTCCTCTCGATAATCCCAATAAACTTACCATATCACGCGATTCTTTCTTGAATTCCATCCGTCGTGTCTCTCTTTTCTCTAACAAATCCACTCATCAGGTTCGTTTAAAGATTTCGGGTTCCGAGCTCCGACTATCAGCTGAGGATGTGGATTACAACAGCGAGGGTAGCGAAAATCTCGCCTGTGAGTTTGCCGGTCAGGATATGGAAATTGCTTTCAATGCCCGCTTCCTCTCGGATATGTTGAATAACATGGGCTGTGAATCGGTCAACTTGGAAATGTCTATGCCGAATAGGGCTGGTATTCTCACGCCTTCAGATGCGGAAACCAAGTCTGAGGAAAATGTGCTTATGCTGGTAATGCCGGTGATGTTGAATTAATGATTGCCTTCGATCCCAGCCCTCTATTTACTTTTTAAGGGCTTTTTTCTCGAACCAATCCAAAGCCAACTCATAGCCCTCTAATCCTAGTCCTGAAATCATTCCCAGGCAATGTTTGCTGATAAGGGAAATGTGTCGTTGTTCCTCTCTTGATTTGATATTTGAGATGTGTACCTCGATCACGGGTGCTTTTATAGCTGCAACAGCGTCTGCAATGGCCACCGAAGTATGGGTGTAACCACCCGGATTCAAAATGATACCATCGTAATCGAAACCGAATTCCTGAATGAAGTTGATCAGTTCGCCTTCCACATTGGATTGTCTGTATGTAATTTCCATATTCGGAAATGCTGCAATCAGGTCTTGGATAAGGGACTCCATGGTTCGAGAGCCATAAATGCCTGGTTCCCTGATGCCAACTAAATTCAGGTTTGGACCATTAATAATTGCAATTCGAAGCATGGTACAAAGATAGGTTATAGACCATTTGCTAAATTTACCAAGTGAGTTGGTTGTCATACATCAAAGGTTTCAGGAGTTATCTTCAATTGGAGCGTTCCCTTTCCGGTAATTCGGTTGAGGCGTACGAGCATGACATAACCAAACTCCATCAATTCGTTCAAACTTTCGCCCAGCCAGTGGGTCCCGAAAAACTCACTCTGAACCATCTTCAGGATTTTTTGAAATGGGTTAATGAGTTGGGAATGGGAGCTAGGTCGCAGGCAAGGGTCTTGTCAGGTATCAAGGCTTTTTACAAATATCTGCTGATAGAGAATATTGTTTCCGATGATCCAACCACTTTATTAGAAGGTCCCAAGCTTGGTCGAAAACTGCCCGATTTCCTTACCGTAGAGGAAATCAATGCCATAATTGCGGCAATCGATTTGAGCAGGCCCGAGGGCGAGCGTAATAAGGCGATGCTGGAAACCTTGTACAGCTCTGGATTGAGGGTGTCGGAGTTGGTTGGGCTCAGGAAATCAAATCTTCATCCTGAAATCGGACTACTAAGGGTGGTGGGCAAAGGAAATAAGGAGCGATTGGTTCCAGTGGGCAGTGTTGCGTTGAAGCAAATATCCATTTATGAAAACACTTACAGAAACCGATTGCAGATTAAACCTGGAAATGAAGATGTGCTTTTTTTGAATAGGCGCGGATCCAAATTGACCAGAGTGATGGTGTTTACCATAATCAAGGATTTGGTTATGAAAGCAGGTATCAAGAAGAACATAAGTCCGCATACATTTCGACATTCCTTCGCAACTCATTTGATAGAGGGTGGTGCTGATTTGAGGGCTGTTCAGGAGATGCTGGGGCATGAATCCATAACCACAACTGAAATATACACTCACTTGGATCGTGAGTATTTGAGAAGTGCCATACTTCAATTCCATCCCAGAAAATAAGTTATGAAAGTGGTGTTAATTTGAAAGAATCCTGACTATGAAAAACCCATCTGAAATAATCAGCTCATTAAATCTTCAACCACATCCGGAGGGAGGTTGGTATTTGGAAACATACCGTAGCAAAGATGTTTTCATTGGCATGAAAGATTTCCCTGAAGGAAGGCACTTTTGCACTGCGATTTACTTTCTGATTACAGCTGATTCCTTTAGTGCACTCCATAGGATCAAATCTGATGAGACATGGCATTTCTATGATGGAAATCCATTCGAAGTCATAGAGATAAACAACCAAGGGATTTTAACCAGCACCGTTCTTGGAAGAGGATTGTATCAATATACTGTTCCTGCCGGAAATTGGTTTGGATCGAGGGTTCTTGAAGGCGGCGAATGGTCGTTGGTTGGCTGTACTGTTTCACCCGGTTTCGATTTTCGCGACTTCGAGTTGGCGAATAGGCATTCAATGCTAAAGGAATTCCCCGGACACAAGGCTATCATCAACGAATTAACGAGGGACAAATGATAGCCATCATCGGTGGAGGGGCTGCCGGTTTTTTTGCCGCCATACAAGCCGCACAAAATGGTTGCGAGGTTGCCATAATCGAGGCGAGCAATCAGTTGCTTTCAAAAGTAAGAGTGTCGGGTGGAGGTAGATGTAATGTTACCAATGGCGCTACTTCAATTCAAGAGTTACTAGAGGGATATCCTAGAGGAAATAAAGAACTTAGAGGACCATTCACCAGATTCAATAATCAGGATGTACAATCCTGGCTTGAGCAACGAGGGGTTGATTTGAAAATTGAGGAAGATGGCAGGGTATTTCCGGTTTCGGATGACTCCGGAACTATCATATCATGTTTTATGAGGGAGGTGGATAGGCTAGGGGTTAAAATCATTTGTGGTTTCAAAGTTCAAAAAATCAACAGGATTGATTCAGGCTTTGAACTTGTTGCTGATGATAGAAAAATTTCTGCAAACCGTGTTATTATAACAGCAGGTGGATCGAGGAAATTGTCTGGTTACGATTGGATCAGTTCATTGGGAATAAACATAATTGAGCCTGTTCCTTCGTTGTTCACTTTTAATACACCTCAAGGCCCGTTTAAACAACTTATGGGAATTTCTTTCAAAGATGTTGAAGTCGCCATTTTGGGAACCAAATTCAAGACTAGGGGAGCACTTTTATTCACACATTGGGGATTGTCGGGTCCTGCCATTTTGAAGTTAAGTTCTATCGCAGCTAGAAAACTTCATGAGTTGGATTATGTGTTTAGGGTCTCGATTGATTTTTTACCGGATGAGGAAGCTTCCGAATTAAATCTGATGTTTAGGAATATAAAATCAACTCAATCCCGGAAACAAATTTTATCATTCAGACATCCGGCATTTTCAAGCCGGTTTTGGGAAGTAATTTGTCAAATATCTAACATTCAGTCTGGCTTGGATTGGGGCAATATTTCCAACACGCAGTTGGACGCAATCGTCACAAGCTTGAAGTCGGTTACACTTCAAGTGAGGGGTAAAACAACCTTTAAAGACGAATTTGTTACTTGTGGAGGTGTTGATCTAAAGGAGGTCGATTTCAAATCCATGCAAAGCAAACGCATCCCGGGTATTTATTTTGCCGGCGAGGTATTGGATATTGACGGTATTACCGGTGGGTATAATTTTCAAGCCGCATGGACTACGGGTTACATTGCTGGTTCTTCCGCTTGTGAAAGCAAATAAAAAAGGCTGCTTGATATTCAAGCAGCCTTTGTAAATATTTTTTACTCAATTATTGAAGCACGATCTTTTTGTTAACTTCTCCATTGTTCAGGCGAACTCTAACGATGTATGTTCCATCTGCGATATCGTTTCTTTCAATAGTATAAATTGAATTGCCTACCATGGGGATTTCCTTGATGGTTCTTCCAGAGAGATCAACCAATTGAATTGAAGATGGCGATTCCACCAATGAAGTCAGATCGATTTTGATTACATCTGTTGCAGGGTTGGGAGAGATTTGAATTAATTGTGCTGCTGCTTCATTTTCACTTATACCGGTAGTAAGGTTGAGGCAGTACACAATTCGTGGATTTAAGTAGTTCATTACTGTATCAATGTAGGCCAAAGCTTTTGCTTTCGACATATCAGGGTTGGTCAATAATGCATTGGTCCAAATAGCTTGGCCATTCTGGCCGAAAGCCGCAGCTTCAGTAACAACAACAGTAGAATCATACCATTCCCATGGTCCCGCTTGTACCGGAGGAACTGTTACAAATGGATAAAGTCCGTCTAGGCCATTGTTGTAGTTGTTTGCGGCTTGAGTGTAAGAATCAGTGAATCCAGCATTGATGAAGCAATTGTTATTGCCGTATTGGTTGGCAAACTGAATGATTTTTTGTGAGCCAATTACATCAACTACAGATTGAGGTGGATTGCCTGGAACGAATACGATACCTTGACTGTAGGGAGCGAAAGGATCACCAACCACATGCATGGCAACTGTAGGCGCATCACCTGGCTCAAGCCAAGTACTATCACCGAGTGCACCACCTAAATTGAAAGCGAACTGGACATTGTTCGGTTGTCCAGGGGAATTGTTGGGGTTGTTTAATTGAGGTATTCCACCGTAGCCATCAAAATCACCTAATATCGCTTGATTAACATAAGGCTGACCTGCAACAAATCCATAAACTGGATCAGTAACACCGCTTAGGAATTTTGGAAGTGCTATTTCCGATGGTTTATCAAGACTGATGTAGTTAACTGCGATATAACCACCAGTACCCTGACCACCTATAATGACCTTGTTAGGGTCTATGTTGTATGTATTTGGACCCGATGCATTGGCTCTGAAGAAGCGTACGCAAGCTTTGGCATCCTGTAAACCCCTGTAAATGGCGTTGAGAAGGGTGCCGCGGCGAATATCAACATTGGATCCGGCAGGATTCCAACCAACACGATAATCCATGTTGGCAACCACATAACCTCTTCTAGCAAAACGCTTACAGAACTCGACAGTGGCGCTGTCGTTGCGGCTACCCGTTGGTGTGCCATTGATATATCTGGGCAACAAACTGCCTGTATGCATGAAAATAATCAAGGGGCGATTGGTGGCAACATCACCTGCAGGCTCGTATATATCCATGATCAAGGGTATAGAAGCCGGTGTGGGTGGAGGGAATATGGAAATATTACTTCCATATTGGACATTCGTTGTTACGGTAACATTTGGGAAAACCTCAGTCAGGTATCGCTGGGCTGATATAGTCCCGGGCAATACAGCCAATGAGACCGCACAAATCAAAGAGAGTAATTGTTGTTTCATGTTTTTGGTTTTGATTTACTTATTTGAGTTTCTAAATTTTTCGTTGGATAGGGATAATGATAGGCTAAGGTAGTAAAGTCTTCCAACCAATGGGCCACCAAATATCTCATAATGTTTGTTATTCAAAATGTTCGAGGATCCAACTTTTACGATCCACGGTTCATCTTTGAACTTGTAGTTCACTTGTGCATCGACAACATCGTAACTGTCAAGGTACCCGGTGAATTGTGGAGACCCCTCGTACTCGAACCCGTCTACCCATTTATAATTTATACTGAATCCGAAACCATTGATATCCCGACCATTAAAGCCAATATTGTACTTGTGTTCAGGGGTGTTGAATGCTGGAATCAAGGGGTCGTCGCTACCTTGTTTATCTAGTTTATTGTAGGAGTAGTTGGAAGTTACCGCAAAGTATTTACCGAGGTAATAATTCAATCCAATTGAAAACCCACTGGTGGTAACTCGATCATTGGCATTGGAGGCCACTCTGACCACATTATTAAACCTTAGGTCATTATAAAAAATGGTGTCGCCTAAGAAACTGATTGTGAAGGTTTCGAATACATCCACATCAGCACCGACCCTGTAGCCAATGAAATACTTATACCACGAGTGATAGGCTCCCAAATCTATATAAAGGCGCTTACCAATTGTGGCGCGATACCCGATTTCGACGGTCTTTACTTCTTCGGGTCTGACAGGGTTAAGTGAGAAGAATTCAAGGGTATCGAACTTTGAATTGTAGTCAAAGTAATTGATCAAGGATGGAACTGTTACTAAGCTGTCGTAACCGTCTTTATTGCCTACTAAAATAGCCCGACCTACTGGGTAGTAAAGGTATTGGTCGGCTAGCGTAGGGTTTCGAATAGCTGAGGAAAATGATGTTCTGAGAATATGATTCTTATGTATGTTGTAAACTGCAGAAGCGGCCGGAGAGAAAAGATAATTAAAATTCACATTTTTATCTACTCTTCCTGTCAAGCTTATCTTCAGTTTTTCATTGGCTAATTTTTTCTCAGCTCCTAAATAAACGCCTCCTTCTTCATTCTTGATAACTACGCCATTTGTGTCGCTGAAAATAGTGCCATCTGACTCAGGTCTATACCATCTGAAATTAGCTCCGATAATTATGTCAGCGAATTTCGGTGTGAATTTGTATTCCCCGTGTACATGGTAAAGTGCAGATTTGTCATAGAACTTGGATCCACCCTCTGAAAAAGATCTTTTTGATGTAATCGAGGCAAAAGCTGTATCAAATTCGGCGCTACCTACCTCTAAAAAAGGCGGGTTTGCATTTAGCGGATTGCCAATTCCATTAACGAAGGCTTGGGCTTGATTGTGAAAATATTGAAGCGTGTCAGGATAGTTTTGTTGAAGGAATGGATTTATGGCTGCAATATAATCTGTATAGTTGGAGAATTGACTGGGTTGTGGAAAGCCTGGAAGACTGCTGATTTGGTTTTTTATGGCATACCAATAATCAACATAGTCTTGGGTCCAATCGCTAAGTGATTTTGCGGAATTCTGAAGCAGCAAGGATGTGAAGAATAAATCGTAAGAGTTGCCAGCATCCTCTTTTGTAGAGTAGCCTCTCACAAACCACTTTTCTGGATTTCTGACCTCCAGTCGGTTTTGATAAAATCTGATGTCACGCAATGCATACCTGTTGTCACCTTGGTATATTGTGTTCCCTGAACCAAAGTTGAAAGCATAAATTAGTTCAATGTTAGGATTCAATTTGTAGTGGAGCGAGGTTCCTAGCTTGAGATTTTCGGTTTTGTAATCTACCAGATCCGATTCCAAATATCCTTTTCTGCTGATAATTCCCAAGCCAGGGTAGTCTTTAGCATTAGATGAAAAATCCAATCCATTAATGAATTCGTCACCGTAAATATTGACTGCGTCATATCCTCCAGGGTTGCCGATTTTTGTTTTCGATTGCGGCGTGGCATCTAAATTATTGGCCGGCCAATCGTAAACATCCAAACGAAACACATTCAACTTGTATGCGAATTTATCGTTGTTGTTTTTGTCTTTGATGACATCAGAGAATCGGATTGCATTTTCAAACAATCCTCGATTTCCAATTTTGGTAGACACTTCCAAACCTGGATTGATAAAAGGTGAGCGTGTAGTCATGCTGATAACGCCATTGAATGCATTCGGGCCATAGAATGCTGAACTGGCTCCAACTACAAGATCTACTTTTGCCACATCCAAATCAGACGCTCCGAGAAAATTACCTAATGAGAAGTTGAGTCCGGGAGAGGCATTGTCCACTCCATCTATAATCTGAAGCGACCTTACGGGTGAAGAGCTATTAAAACCTCTTGTATTGATAATTTTGAATCCGATACTTGCTGAGGTGAGATCAACTCCTTTCAATTGGCCAAGACCGTCATAAAAATTAGCGGCAGGTGTTTCCCTGATAGCAATCAAATCCATCGATTCAACAGTTAATGGAGCTTCCTTTTGTTTTTCTGATATACGGCTACCAACCACTTCGATATCACTAAGCATAACTTCATTGCTTTTGAGTTTTACAGTTAACTCTCCAACACCAGAATAATTCAGGTCTGTTGTGTTGTATCCAATGAAGGAAATCGAAAGAATGACTGGATAACTGCCGTTGTATTTAAAGTCGAATTTGCCATCTATATCGGTTTGATCTCCAATAGTTGAACCCTTTATAACTACATTCGCTCCGATCAATGTTTCATTCGTTTTGGAGTCTTTTACAACGCCTGAAATGGTTGTTTGGGAAAAAACCGGGTTAACAACAGCGTGAATAAAAAACGCTAAAGTGATTAGGATAATGCTTTTGCAAATTCCTGACATAATTGTTTGAATCCTTTATTTCAAAAATAGCGCTTTGGGTTGATTGAATTTTTCCCCAAGGAAATCCTTAAACCTTGATTTATCACGAATTAAAGACATGTGTAAATCATCTTAAGTAATTGATAGTCAATTCACAAATCCCTTAATGGTTAATTTTCTAACAATTAGTCATTTCGGTTCATTCCGGGATTTCCTGAAAAGCTCGCCAAGGTTTTCAAACTCTTTTCTGTAAAGTATACCGATGCCTTGAGTGTAGGGCGAGTTATAATCTGATAAAATATTATTGATTGTTTTATTAAAAACCTTGAATCGGAAACGTCCATCCTTGCTGACCTTTACTTCGGCATTGAAGTCACCCACAATACCAGAAGTGGTATTTCTCTTGTTGTCGGATAATCCGAGGTTGCCGTCAATGTTTATCCTGTCATTCCATAACCTTGTGGAAAGTTCCAGTTCGTATTCCTCCTGACTGAATGCGTCGGCAGCCCTGTAGTTCACCCCAAGGTTGAAAGCGTTGCTGATCTGAGAGGCCCAAACACTCAATTGTTGCGACAATAATTCTGCGGCGTTGGAGCCTATTGCATTGGATGAATTGTTTGTGTTTTGGTTCTCGATGTCGTTTGCCTGTGAGAAGCGATTAAGGACGAGAAGGCTCATTGTTTGCGTGCTTTTTTCTTGGTCAGTAGAAATGTATCGATTCAATAAAGCTTGAGCAGTAGGTTCAACATCAGGAACGATTACATCGAAATCTAGGGTTGGGTTGAATAGTTTTTCTTTCAATTTAAGATGGACTTCGACCGGTACTCTTTGGGTGAGTGTGCTATCTTTAATCAAATCGTACAAGCTGGCCCTTAACTTGTATACTCCTTCCAAATCAACCAACGCATCGTATGGGTCTCCATTCCACTTGATGGTTCCTCCCGGTAAGATGATGAACTTTTTGTTGATTAGGTTTTGGAGCGTAAAAAGATAGTCACCGGATTCAACTTGAAGGTTACCAAACATTTTGAAGTTACCAAGCCTATCTATGTTCATTTTAAGATTCCCATTTCCTCTTCCTTTGATTATATCGCCTATCTTGGAATCAAATATCAATTGTACTTCGGCATCATTTGTAGCAGATATGTCAAGCTCCAATTCGATTCCGCTGAATTCGTTGGTGTTTTGGTTTGTAAGTAACAACAAACTATCTTTTTGTATGAAATTAATGAAACCGCTCTGAGATACCTCTTCTGGATTCGAAAGTGGGATATACAAAATGGTGTTTTTTTCAGTTTTTAACGCCGCTTCTATTCGTATCAAATCCAGAGGGCCTAATACTTTTACCCTTCCTGACCCATAGGCCTTGCCATAATAAAGTTCATTTTGCTTTGGCCCGGTGTTTAGCATTTGTAAATTGGATGCAGTGATATCGAATTTCAAGTTGAAGTTCTTTAGATATTCGTGGTAAACATATCCATCTACTTTTGCTTGGTTGCCGTTTTCATCATTCACAGTAATATTTCTGAATCTGAAATACTTGTCGTTAAATTCTATTTCATCAGCCAAGCTGTATCTTGTATTCAAATAGTCGAAAAGAAAACTTGTTTGTTGTAATTTTATTTTACCATTTAATACAGGTTTTTCGAAGTTGCCGGTCAGCCTTAATTCTCCAGATGCCTTTCCCCTCAAATCCGAAATAATTCCTTCGGTGTATCCGGAAAATGCGGAAAGGCTTGTTTTTTGAAGCTTTACAGTGAAATCCATTCTGTCGGTTGGTTCATCAATGAAATAGATCCCTGAGATGTCTATTGTCTTGCCACTGCCTTTATCCACCGTGGCCTTCAGCCCCACTTCCATTTTTTCAGCATCGAAGTTGAACGAAATTTCTGCATCTCCCAAAGTGTCAGCAAATATGGCGAGGTTTCCAATTTTAAGTTCGGAGTTTATTCCAGGCTTTGAAAGTAATCCGGAAATTTGAGCGGATCCGGTAGCTGTTCCAGACATGTTGAATCCATAAACAGCCAAAATCGGATTCAACAATTCAGTTTCAAAGTTGCTTAAATCCAATTTAAGCTGTTCGCTTAATGATTTTGATATTGTTCCACTAACTGATGCCGCTTCCTGACCGGATGTGATTCCAAGATTTTCAACAATCATCTTTTCGTCATCAAGAACAACTAGGTTGCTATCATTTGACTTCCACTTTTTGCCATTTAAAACAAGATCGGCGTTTTTTATTCGGATTTCGGTGTTTCCATCCTTTTTAAAAACGGCTTCCGCTGTTAATTGAAGGTCGTTTTTTGATGAGTCTCTGGATTCAGATGATATGGTAAAGGTGGCTATTTCCGTGGTGGTCTGTCCATTTATAAATGGGTTGATGAAGACCAGCGTGTCATCGACAACTATTTTTTTAAATCTGTTTTGAAATTCAAGTACATCTTGATTGGAATTGAATTCGATATCTACGCCTTGTAGTGAGGATATGTCATATGAAATACTATCTGATTTTAATCTTATTGACACATCGTTTGTTTCGGAATTGATTGAACCAATGACTCTTGTCCCGAAACTAATTTTCCATTCAGGTTGCAGGATTTGTAGGATTTCTGATGAGTTTTTCGCTTGCAGGTCGAAACTGATATTGGCAAGGAAGGTTTCTTTTTCAAACTCACCTTTGATAATTGGTATTCTTTCGGCAAGTATTTTTTTGACAACACTGGGGAGTTCACTTCTTTTGTAATCACCTTGTATCTCCAAATCGAGTATATCGGATTCAATCGAAACAAATCCAGGTCGATCAGGTTCTCCGGCAATCAAGTTTATATCATCAACTTCATAGGTTTTTTCACTTTCGGTAAATTTTATTTTGTTGAATAAAGCTGTGCCTGTGATATCATTTAAACTGAGTCCCTCCAAGCTGATATCGGCGTTAAACGAAAGATTGGAGGATGTATCTCTTTCGATGATTCCAAGTTTTGAAAGCTTTGCGTATCGGATTTCGGTGTTGAATGCATAGGTGGGAGTTTTCGATTTTAAATCCACGAATCCTTTGAAATCCATATCCAGATTTGGATCTGCAATAGTGAAATCCCCGTCAAAATTTCTGTCAGTAAAGATTCCTTGAACATTGATAGCAGTATAAGGATAGCCTTTAAAGTACAATTTGTTGATTTCTCCTTTTAGAGAAGCATGCAAATGTTTTTGATCAAATCCCTTACCCACGACATTTATTTTGAAGTTGGATTTTCCCAATATGGAATTCCCGGTCAGCAATCCCAAGTCAAATTCGGAACCATTCACATGTCCAGAGTATGAGCCTTTGTAGGGTGATTCGTTTAGTTTAAGATTGATGTCGGTTGATATGAATCCTGCGGCAGAATTAAAGTTGGCATAAGCTACGAAATCATTTAGGAAGCCATTGAACTTACCATCCAAATCCATTTTGCCCAATCTTGAAAGTTCTTTTGGGACCTCAATGAAGCCACCGTCACTGAAAGGTGGGGATGGAACAGTAGTTAGGTCAAAGTAATTGGTTGTAAGCTTATCAAGGTCGATATCAAAATAGGTTTCTTCTATCTCCGGTAATCCACTAATAGAAACATCGCCCTTGAGCATGGTGTTTTTTCCGAAAGTTATGGTGAGGTTCTTTCCTCTGAGGTTTTCAACTGTTCCTTTTATATTGCCCGATAATCCTAAAGTTAAATTTGAGCCACTTAGCTCAGGTGCGAAGTAGGCAAGATCACGGGAAGATAACTTGCAATCGTACAGCTCGGAGCGCATTATAACTTTTGCGATATAATCTTCGAAATCTGCGCCATTGTTGAATTGCATGCTGTAGCTGCCATTGATTAGGGAGCCTGGTGTTTTCAGAGATAGTTCATTGAATGCAACAATTGTGTCGTTTACCGTCAATTCCGATTCAAGGTATTCAAGTCTGAAACCACTTTTTTCCGCGAACGAGATGTTGTTTATTCGCGCATAAATCCCAGAAGATTCAACTTGGATATCATCTAATGAAATATTCGTTTCATTCAATCGGATGTCATCAAAATCGATGCCTTCTGAAACATCGATGTATTTTTTGTCGATGTAAGCAATGACCATATTTTTGAATGTGACTTCACCCGGGTCGAAATGGAAAGGTTTGGCAATGGTATCTTTCTCTTTAGGTGAAAAATATTGTATCAGATAGTCGAAGTTGTATTTACGGTCGATTGAATCGCGGATCACCTTTATGGTTCCATTGCTTATGCTTATACCCTCTAGAATGACTTTTCTTTCGAAAAGATCGAAAAGAGATATATCGGCTTGAAGGGTTTCAGCAGCAATCAAGGTGTCCATTTTACGATCACCAATAAAAATGCCTTCGATTTGTAGCTTGTCGAAGAAAACTATATTTACCTTCTTAACTTCAACCCTTGTCTGCCATTCTTGTGAGAAAAAATCAGCTGTTTTTTTTACAACCCAGGTTTGCACGACCGGTAATTGGATGAGAAAATACAATACCCCGAACAGCAGGAAGAGCATCCCAGCGACTATACCAGATATTTTAAGTGTTTTCCTGATTTTGATTTTGGTTACGGTAAGAGTAATCTAATGATGTAGTTTTGTGTTATGCGATTAGGCTCAGCAGCTCCATTGATTTTGGGTATTGAATCATCTTGTGATGAGACTTCTGCAGCTGTATCCTTGGGTGACAATATTCTTGCCAATGTTATTGCTAGTCAGAAAATTCATGAATCCTATGGCGGTGTTGTACCTGAGTTGGCGTCAAGGGCACACCAACAAGAGATTATACCTGTTGTCAATCAAGCTCTTACAGAAGCAAATGTACAAAAAAATCAGCTCAATGCCATAGCATATTGCAACGGTCCTGGATTGATGGGTTCCTTGCTGGTTGGGGCATCCTTTTCAAAGTCGTTTGCATACGCTCTAGGTATACCTACTTTGGAAGTCAATCACATGCAAGCCCATGTAATGGCTCATTTTGCCCATCGGACCGAAGATCAAAAGCAAGTTCCCGAGTTTCCATTTCTATGCCTTACTGTATCTGGCGGTCACACCCAAATAGTACTAGTTGAATCATTTTCAAAGATGGTTGTAATGGGCCAAACCCAGGATGATGCAGCGGGAGAGGCATTTGATAAAATTGCCAAATATCTAGGATTGCCATATCCCGGAGGGCCAATGATTGATCGATTAGCCAAAGAAGGTAATCCGAAGGCATTCACATTTCCACACCCTAAGGCTCCAAATCTGGATTTCAGCTTTAGCGGCTTGAAAACGGCCGTTTTGTATTTTTATCAAAAGGAGTTGGCAAAAGACCCCTCCTTTTTGTCAAATAGATTACCTGACTTGTGTGCTAGTGTTCAAAATACGATTATCGAAATACTACTTGACAAGCTAGAGTCAGCTTCGAAAGCTACAGGTTTGTCGAGAATTGCCATAGCAGGAGGTGTGGCTGCGAATTCGGGTTTGCGAAAAGCCCTCAAGGAAAAATCGGGATGGAATGTTTTCATACCGCCATTTGAATTTTGTACCGACAATGCGGGGATGGTGGCCGTCGCTGGCCATAGGCTTTATTTGGAGTCGATTTTTGGAAAGTTGGATTCAGCACCGACTCCTAGGTTCATTGGAATGTGAATAACTATTTATATAATTGGGTAAACGGCTGTAATTTTTGGGTTAAATTCGCTTTATATCATTAAAATCCATCTAAATCTTCAAATAATGGAACAAAATCAAAGTTCAACACCAAAAAGCAAAACCAATTGGATATTGATTGTTTTGCTTCTCCTCTCATTGGTTTTCAATTTCTATCAATGGCAAACCAATGAAACTCAAGTTCAAGTACTAACAGTTGAAAAGGAAAGTCTGGCAACCGCCAAAGTGGATGTGGAGAAGGAACTGACAGAGACACTGGAGGAATTAAACCAGTACAAGAATATGAATGCCCGCGTAGATAGTTTGTTGGCCGAAGCCAATGTGACTATTGAGCAGCAAAAGGAGCGAATTGAGAAAATGCTCAAGAATGAAAGAAATTCAGCGTCTTTGAATAAGAAATTAAAGGCCGAATTGGAAGAGTTGAAAAAGCTTCGTGACGAGTATCTTGAAAAGATTGATGCATTGCTGGTAGAGAACTCTCAACTCAAGGAGGAAAAGGCCACATTGACAACCAAGGTGGCTGAATTGGAAACAGATCTAGATAAAACCATTACGACTGCTTCGGTTTTGAAGGCGGAATATGTTAAGACAACCTCATTCAAGAAGAAAGGAAGCGAAAAATATGTAGAGACCTTGATGGCGAAACGCACCAACAGGTTGCGAGTATGTTTCTCGGTTATGGATAACAAAATAGCCAAGTCGGGAGACAAGGATGTTTTCCTCCGTATCGTAGAGCCAGGTGGAAAAACATTGGGTGATCGATCCTCCGGATCATCTACCTTTAAGTTGGCAAGCGGCGAAGAGGTGCAATACACAACTTCTTCTAAAATCGCTTACAATAATCAGAAACAGGATTTGTGTCTTCAGTGGGATGAGTCCGAAAGGATATTCAAACCGGGAACCTACATTGTAGAAGTTTATGTTGACGGAAACTTAAGTGCATCATCGTCGCATAATTTGAAATGATAGTACTTTAAAGCGAAAAAAAGGCGGAATTATTTATTCCGCCTTTTTTTATTTTCTCCGGCCTTTGGCAGCAATTTTTCCGATTCCTTCAGATGATGGTACTGGAACAGGTATTTCAATCTTGATTGCATTTTTGACTTTTTCATTCAATAATGCCAATTCCAAAACCTGTATCATCTCATCCACATAATGAAACTTCAGTCCTTTGAGATACATGGCAGGTATCTCTTCGATATCTTTTAGGTTGTCCGAGCTAAGAACGATATCCGTAACACCAGCGCGCTTTGCGGCAAGTATTTTCTCTTTGATACCACCAACTGGAAGCACTTTACCACGAAGTGTTATCTCTCCTGTCATAGCAAGCTTTTTACGGATTTTTCGTTGAGTAAAGGCTGATGCAAGGGATGTCAACATGGTAATACCCGCCGAAGGCCCATCTTTAGGAGTCGCCCCCTCAGGTACATGCACATGGATGTCCCAATGATCGAAAACTAAAGGGTCTAGTCCTAATTTATCGGCATGTGATTTCAGATAGGCAAGAGCAATCGTAGCAGATTCCTTCATAACCTCACCAAGGTTTCCGGTCAAAGTAAGCTTCCCTTTTCCTTTGTTCAAGGATGTTTCGATGAATAGAATATCTCCACCCACTGGGGTCCATGCGAGCCCAGTAACTACTCCCGCTACACCACTATCCAATGACTTCTCTTTTTGGAATATGGGTGCACCTAAAATTTTCCTCAACCTTTCTGGTGTGATCTTGGGATCATATTTCTCATTCAGGGCAACCGATTTCGCCGTTGAACGAATAACCGATGCAATCTGTTTCTCCAAATTCCTGACTCCGGATTCTGCAGTATAGTCTTCGATGATTCTTTCAATGATTTTGTCACTGAAAACAACTTCTCCCTTTTTCAAACCGTGGGCCTCTAGCTGTTTTGGAACTAGATGTTTGATTGCGATTTGTATTTTCTCCTCTACCGTATAACCATTGATATCTATGATTTCCATTCGATCGCGAAGGGCGGGTTGGATGGACGAGAGAGAATTTGCAGTTGCTATGAAAAGGACTTTCGATAAGTCATATTCAATCTCCACATAGTTATCGTAGAAGGCCGTGTTCTGTTCGGGATCCAATACTTCCAAAAGGGCAGAGGATGGGTCTCCATGAAAATCGGAGGATAGTTTGTCTATTTCATCTAAAACAAATACCGGGTTGGAGGACTTGGCTTTTTTCAGATTCTGCATAATCCGTCCAGGCATGGCACCAATATAGGTTTTGCGATGCCCTCTGATTTCAGCCTCATCTCGCAAGCCTCCCAGTGACATCCTAACATATTTGCGACCTAATGCCTTGGCAACGGATTTTCCAAGCGAAGTTTTACCCACGCCTGGAGGACCATATAAACACATGATAGGAGACTTCATGTTTCCTTTCAACTTCAGGACAGCCAAATACTCCAAAATGCGGTTTTTCACTTTTTCTAACCCATAGTGGTCCGCATCAAGAACTTTCTGAGCTCTTTTTAGATCGAAATTATCCTGTGTTGTTTCTTCCCACGGTAGTTCCAATAAGAGTTCCAGATAGTTTAATGTAACCGAGTACTCAGCCGCTGCAGGATTGATGCGCTGGAGTCGCTCTATCTCCTTATCGAAAACTTCAGCAACTGCCTTCGACCATTTTTTCTGCAGAGCCTGCTCTTTCAATTCGCTGATTTCCTGGTCGTGTGCCGAACCTCCAAGTTCCTCCTGGATTGTTTTCAGCTGCTGGTTCAGGAAGTACTCGCGCTGCTGCTTGTCAATGTCAACTTTAACTTTGGATTGAATCTGGTTTTTCAATTCCAGCATTTGCAGCTCCTTGGTCAGGTATTCCAGTACTCGAGTAGCCCTTTCCTTCATGTCCACCATCTCAAGCAGCAGCTGTTTGGTAGACACATCTGCGTTCATGTTGGAGGAAATGAAGTTGATCAAGAAGGAGGGACTTTCGATATTCTTAATAGCGAATGTGGCCTCTGTGGGTATATTGGGTGATTGGGTAATGATTTGGAGTGATAGATCTCTTAGGGAGTCTATTAATGCCACAAATTCTTTCTCCTTGGTGGAGTGTTTCTTGTCACTTAGAGGAGTGATTCGAGCCCTCAGGTAAGGCTCTGTCTCGATGATATCATCAACCTGAAACCTTCGCTTCCCCTGTATGATTACTGTTGTGTTACCATCAGGCATTCTAAGCATCTTGATGATGTGTGCAACAGTACCAATAGGGTGTAGGTCTTCCGCATGTGGATCTTCCACACTACTGTCTCTTTGAGCAACAACCCCAATGATTTTGTCCGCTTTATAAGCATCCTTGATAAGATGAATAGACCTGTCTCTACCAACAGTGATCGGGATCACCACACCTGGAAACAGTACTGTATTCCTGAGAGGAAGTATAGCTAATGTCTCAGGGACACTTTCGGAATTCATGTTCTCTTCGTCCTCCGATGATAGCAATGGAATCAAATCCGGCTCATCATCGGAAATACCTCCGATTTGAAACAGTGGTTTTTTATCTTGATGGTCAAACATGATCTGTTATTTGATGATGGGTTGTCAGTTAAATTGACAACAATTTTGATAATCGTTACAAGTCAATATCCATGCCATGACTGATTTCCTGGCAACAGATTGCAAATGGTAATTTTAAGGCATTGAAAATAAACGCATTGTATTATATCGGCTTATGTTGATTAGTTGGCACTTTTTGTCATGTCAAAAAGGCTCCGTAACAACTTTTCCTCTGTTGCATCAAAGTCCACTTGTCTCCTTTTGAATACTTCTTTTGCCAATAGAATGGCTTTATCTATTTCGAATGTGGTCACTCCTTGAGCTCCTCCCCATGAAAAGGATGGCACATACTTGGGTGGAAAACCTGAACCGAAGATGTTGGCATAAACACCCACTACAGTACCTGTATTGAACATGGTATTGATGCTGCATTTCGAATGGTCTCCCATAAACAGTCCACAAAACTTCAAACCTGTTGGAACCATCATGCCTTTATCAATACTATGTATGCTCACTTCTGAATAGTTATTTTTCAGATTGGAGTTGTTCGTGTCGGCTCCGAGGTTACACCATTCTCCTATTACTGAGTTTCCGATAAATCCGTCATGTGCTTTGTTGCTGTATCCAAGAAAAACGGAGTTGCTGATTTCTCCTCCTACTTTGCAATGAGGACCAATTACTGTCGGGCCATAAATCTTAGCGCCCATCTTAAGAGTTGCTCCCTCACAAAGAGCTAGCGGACCTCTAATCAAACACCCTTCCATGATCTCTGCGTCCTTACCAATATAAACAGGGCCGTTTTCCGTATTGATGATCGAGCACTCCACTTTGGCACCTTTTTCAATGAATACTTTCCCAGACCCTATAATCCTATTGCTAGATGACAATGGTTCCGATTTTCTTCCGAAGGTAATCAGGTCGAATTGGGTTTTTATATTCCAATCACACATGCTGAAAATATCCCACGGCTGTTGAATCATTTTAATTTCTGATTCAAATTCGATGTCTCTGAACCTTCCATATGGTGATTGTGGATCTGGCCACCCCTCGGCATAAGCAGCTAAAGGAATACCATTTTTTACCAACCGCTGTCCCAAGGTCAATTCCTTAGAGGCATGTATCAACTTAATGTTTGGAATCACAGCGCCGTTTAGAAACAGATTCTCTTGTTCTTTCCAAACCGGAAACTTATCCCTTAGGTAATCCTCTGTAAGGAAAGAAACAGGGTGTTCGATGAGTAATTCCCAGTGCTCCCGGATGGTCAGAATCCCGAGCCTCAACTCAGGAACTGGTCGGGTATATGTAAATGGAAGTAAACTACTCCTATTGTAATCGAACAATACAGTGTTGGTCATTTGTGGGCTATTTGTCCAAAATCAAACGGGACATACATTCTCAAAGATAGGACAAAAAAAAAGTCCCTAATAGGGACTTTTTTTTTGTAAGAAGTCGGTTTCTTATTCAGAGGCTTTTCCCGCTTTCTCAGAGTGCTTTTTGTAGCGGCTCCTGAATTTGTCTACACGACCTGCGGTATCAATAAGTTTCATCTTACCAGTATAGAAAGGGTGAGACATGTGGGAAATTTCAAGCTTTACCAATGGGTACTCTTTGCCATCTTCCCATACAATGGTGTCTTTGGTTTCGATGGTGGAACGGCTCATAAATGCATAATCGCAAGAGATATCCTTGAAAACCACCATTCTGTAGTTCTTTGGGTGCAAATCTTTTTTCATTTTCTGACGGCTTTTTATTGGGAGTGCAAAGATAATCAATAACATTCAAATTGCAATATCTCAAAGGTCCTTAGAAATGAAACTCGATATTTTGTATATATACTTGATAATCAAAATTATGGCGTTGTTAGGCGGAGCAATTAATTCAAGCCTGTTCCGTTATCTTTGCAATTAGAATAACAAAGGATGAGATTCTTCAAATATTTGATTTTTACTGTAATCGTCTTGATTTCAGTCGTTTCTTGTAAAAAAGACGATATTTTAAAAGATTCGTCCGCTAAATTGGATTTCTCCCAAGAAGAGGTGCTTTTTGATACAGTTTTTACAACCATTGGATCCACAACGCAGATACTGGTTATTTATAATAAAAATAGTCGCCCTCTCTTAATTAGTTCGGTCACTTTGGCAGGAGGCGCCTCTTCGCCATACCGTTTGAATTTGGATGGTTTATCTGGAAAATCTTTTTTCGATGTGGAGATTCCTGGAGATGATAGTTTGTTTCTTTTCGTTGAGGTAACTATCGACCCCAATAATTCAAATACCCCGTTCATAGTTCAGGACTCTATTGTTTTTTCTACTAATGGAAACATACAGGATGTTGACTTGATAGCTTTCGGACAGGACGCAAATTTCATTGTTGCTGATCGTGCCATACAAACGGCTAATGGATATTTACCTTATGCACTGCTCGATACCCAGCTCAATAAAACCATTGTTTGGGATGATACGAGGCCTTATGTTGTTTGGGGAGGATATGCGGTCGTTGACTCAACGCAGACTTTGATTATTGAAGAAGGCACCAGAGTTTATTTTGGTAATTCGGCTGGACTGTGGGTGTACAGATACGGCACTTTAAAAGTGCAGGGGGTACTACAGAATCCTGTCGTGTTTCAAGGTGTGCGTAGGGAATCTTACTACCAAGATGTTCCCGGACAGTGGGATCGAATTTGGATTAATGAAGGCAGCACCGGCAATGAAATAAACTATGCAGAGATTAGAAATCCATTCATAGGTATTCAGGCTGAATCGCTGTTTGACACATTTCCGCCCAAGAAGCTGAAGGTTACTAATACGAAAATCACGAACGCTAGTGGATTTAGTCTGTTTACCCGTTATTACAATGTGGAAGTAAAAAACTCTCTCCTAGCTCGCGCAGGACAATATTCAGTCGCCTTAACTAGGGGAGGAGGGTACAAGTTTTTACACACAACTATAGCCAATTATTGGAACAGTGGACAGCGTTCGACTCCATCTGTATATCTTAGTGACTATGCACTTGATCAGGCAGGCTCGGCTGTCCAATTCCCATTATACAAAGCGGATTTTGAAAATTGTATTATTTGGGGTGAGAACGATGAGGAGCTTGAGCTTGATTTTGAGTTCGGAACCAATACCCATCGCTTTAAAAATGTCCTTTTGAAAACCGAGTTGCAGCTATCTGCTCCGTCATTCATTTCTATCATCCAAAACCAAAATCCACAATTTGAGTCCTATGTTGATGATGATTATCGCCTCAGATCAACATCACCAGCATTAAACGCTGGCGACGCCACACTTTTAGACCCAGACACGCAGTTGGATATTACTGGTTTTTCCAGGTTAGCAAGTCCGGACCTTGGCGCATACGAAAGACAATGAATTATATTTTTTTTAGGAAATCGATGGTATTAACACCATCGGCGAATTCATCTATGTTTGGAAGTTGGGCGAAACCAGGTGTAATGGCTCCTCCTTTCATCACAACGCACTGCAATTTTTCCCTGATAGCATCAACCTGTGACATGGCATCATCAAGCCCTGAATGTGTTTCGAAGTAAACGACACCTACCGGACTCGATAACTTCACATCTTCCTTGATGATGACAAAATTGTTAGTTAAAAAAGGTTCTTGGCTCAATAGATACAGCGATTGGTGGTAATCATGGTTGTTCATATACCTCGAGTGCTGCATAAGGTGTTTGTAATCGATCAGTGACTCGAAAAGATTGTCAAAGGAATATCCTTCCGGTACCAACAGTTTTGATATGCTGCGGCATCCAAGACCGAAGTAGGAGAAGATATCCCTTCCAAGCAATAAAAGATCATATTCATTCTCATTTCCTGTAAGTATGGCAATGGAGTTCCTGTTACGCCTGAATATATGCGGTTTGTTTCCGAAGTAATACTCGAAATAACGGGATGAGTTGTCGCTTCCTGTTGCAATGACTGCATCCATGTTTTTCAGGTTTTCAGCGAAAGAGATTCGATCAGCAACTGCGGAGTTTGCATTCCTTAACAATTCAACCAGGAATGGTAGGATGAATTGATCCGATGACGATAGCTTTGCATGTAAACGATGACCTACTAACGAAACGCAAAGCAAGTCATGGAATCCCGCAGCGGGAATGTTTCCAGCCATGATCACACCGACATTCTTGGGTTCTTGATCGCCAGCAATTCCGTATTTCCTTACAAATGATATCAGTTTTTCCGGTTCTAAAAGCTTCAAAATTCCTTCAGCAGCCAAACGAATCTGATCCCTTGTAAACCACGCATTCGAAGCCTCTGCTCTGCTGTAAATTTCCTCCCATTGTGTTGAGTATTTGGATATTTCAGGCTTCTCTAGAATCATTCTAAGTTGCAAGGCAACTTCGTTCCATGCTTCCAAAGCCTTATCTGTATGTGTCATAATGAGGTCAATATGTAGGTTTCAAAACAAAATGTCCTATATTTGTGTTGCGAAAATAAACCTAATTAAAGTAAAGCTATGGCTATTAAAATCACAGAAGAGTGTATCAACTGCGGAGCATGTGAGCCCGAATGTCCAAACAACGCCATTTATGAAGGTGGTGCAGAATGGAGATTTTCCGATGGAACCAATGTCTCCGGTATGTTCAAGATGATGGATGGTTCCGAAGTTGACGCCGGAGCTGCGCAGACACCCAAAGCCATGGATGTGTACTACATCGTTTCAGATAAATGTACTGAATGTGTTGGATTCCATGACGAGCCTCAGTGTGCCGCAGTATGTCCAGTTGACTGTTGTGTTGATGATGAGGACATCCGTGAGTCGAAGGAAGAACTCCTCGCCAAGAAAGAGCGTATGCACGCTTGATACAATTCGAAAAAATCAATAATCCGTCGGCCTCCCACCGGCGGATTTTTTTTGAAATATTTGAATAGGAACTTCGTTACATCATTACATGCCTGTTTTTTTCCTGATCATCGCCATATTTTTCTCCCATATTTCCATGGGACAGTCATCTGGCACCCTCAGGGTTGCTTCACCGGAGGCTGTGGCACTTAGAAAAGCCAATGAAAAGGTATTAACTACTGATTCTTTATCCCGATTGGAGATACTATTGAAATCATACGCTGATAGCATGGCTCGTGGAAGCTCTGATCAGGTCAGGAAAGCCTATTGTGCCTTGTTTAATCCGTTGCTCTTGGATATTCTTCAAACCAATCTGAGCTATGACTATCCATTCGACTCCTTGAAGGCTTTGTCAAAACTTAGGTCGCCAGATGGCCAAATCAGGGTGTATTCTTGGTTTCTGCAATCCCGAGAAAACGGCACCTTCGAATATTTCGGATTGGTCCAAAAGAAAAATAAATCCACCGGCGAAATAAAATCCATCGGACTTATTGAAAAGAAATGGGAAACCGATATGGCCGAAATCAATCAGTTGAAGGTAGATGAATGGTATGGCGCCGTTTATTATGATATCATCGAAAGGAAAATCGACAAGAAAACGGTTTACTTTTTATTGGGTTGGCATGGTAGGGACAGGGCTTCTACCCGAAAACTCATCGAAGTTCTTTCTTTCGATGCGTGGGATAATATCGATCTCGGATTGCCTGTATTCTCGGGTCAGCCTGGAGCAAAAACGAAGTATCGGGTTGTTTTCGAATTTTCTGCCACCGTGGTCATGTTGCTTCGTTATGAGGCCTCTAAAAAAATGATCGTATTCGACCATCTATCACCATCAAGTCCGGCTTTGAAAGGCCAATACAGCAGTTATGGTCCCGACTTCACTTACGATGGTTATTTTTTCAAAAAAGGGAAATGGATTTACAAGTCAAATCTCGATTTGAAAAACTGATGCGGGTTTCAGCCTACACATCGCTCTTTTTTACATTTTTGCATCCTAAAAGAACAAAAAATGACCAAACATAATTTCGGTGCGGGCCCAGGTATACTCCCCAAACAAGCTCTTGAAAAATCTGCGCAAGCTGTTTTGGATCTTAACGGATCAGGACTTTCCATTTTGGAAATCTCTCATCGAAGCAAGGATTTTGACGATATACTGGCAAAGACCAAGTCACTTGTGAAGGAACTATTAAATGTGCCTGATAATTACTCCATTTTGTTTTTACAAGGTGGAGCAAGTACTCAATTCGCAATGGTGCCTATGAATCTGCTTCCACAGGGAGGGAAGGCTGCCTATGTTGAGTCTGGCGTTTGGGCTTCCAAAGCAGCCAAGGAAGCAAAGCTATTTGGCGAAGTGGAATTGGTGGCTTCCTCCAAGGACCGCAATTTCTGTTATGTTCCTTCAGGCTATTCCATCCCCAAGGATGTAGCCTATCTTCACCTGACATCAAACAACACCATTTACGGGACCCAAATGTCCTCATTCCCTGAATCTCCTGTCCCTGTAGTATGCGATATGTCAAGTGATATATTTTCACGCCCGGTTGATGTATCAAACTTTGATTTGATTTATGCAGGTGCTCAGAAAAACATGGGTCCAGCGGGTGTTACACTGGTAATTATGAAAAACGATATCTGTGGAAAGGCAGGTCGTAAGATACCCACCATGTTGGACTACCAAACACATATCGACAACGACTCGCTTTTCAATACGCCACCTGTCTTTCCAATTTATGTTTGCATGGCCACTTTGGAATGGCTCAAGGAGATAGGAGGGGTGCCAGCCATTGAAAAGACCAATAAAGAAAAGGCGGAATTGCTGTATTCCGAAATCGACTCAAATCCGTTGTTCAAAGGCACGGCAGATAAGGAGAGTCGTTCCAAAATGAATGTGTGCTTTTTGTTGGAGCGGCCCGAATTAGAGGAATCGTTTTCGTCCTTGCTAAAAGCAAACGGCATCATTGGATTAAAAGGACATCGATCTGTTGGAGGCTTTAGAGCATCTCTCTATAACGCACTGCCTGTTTCAAGTGTTGAGTTTTTGGTTTCCCTGATGAGGGACTTTGCCAAATCAAATGGCTAAGATTCTTTAATCTTGGGTTCGTAAACCAACCATACGATTTCCCCATAGTATCTTTCATAGGCATACCTAAAGTCAAGCTTCTCTGAGACTCTCATTGACTTGGTATTACTGGGATGTATACAAGTAACGATACTACTGATTCCTTTTGAGGTTGCCCATTTGAGACAGCCTAGTCCGCATTCGGTGGCATAACCCTGATTCCAATATTCGGGTAATATGCGGTAACCCAAATCAAATTGTTTATCCTTAGGGTGGTATTTGATTCCACAAAATCCGATGGGTGTCTTTCGGTTCTTCTCTTCAATTAGCCATCGTCCCATTCCATAAACGCGATATGCATCATAATCTTCAATGAATTTTTCAGCAGCCTCAGAACTTTCAAATGGGAGGTCTCCTGTAAATATTTGAACATCGGGATGCTGGTTTAAGGCAACTAAAAACTCCCCATCACCCTTTCGCATCTCCCTCAGGCGACATCTTTCGGTGCTTATGATGTAATTATCTGACAATGGAAAGCTAAATTTGTAACAAATTTAACCATTGTTGAACTCCATGCAATCGGAAACATTTGCTCAATTGCTATCCGAGCTCCAACCCTATGGTGCTGCTCTGGTGGCTGTGAGTAAGACAAGGTCGCCCGAAGAAATGTTGCCGTTGTATGATTACGGACAAAGGAACTTTGGCGAGAATTATGTCCAAGAACTTTTGTCAAAGAAGGATTGTTTTTCAGGGCAGGTCAACTGGCACTTCATCGGGCATTTGCAATCCAACAAGGTCAGGCATATCGTTCCATTTGTTTCACTGATTCATGGCGTTGGCTCCTTCAAAGTGCTAAAGGAGATCTCCAAAAGATCAATGGAAGCGAAACTGTGCATAGATGTGCTGCTTCAGGTGCACATCGCTACGGAGGAGAGTAAATCTGGCTTGTCATACCATGAATGCGTTGCCCTGTATGAAGAAAATTTGGCTTCTCCATTAGAAGGGATTCAAATCCGCGGATTAATGGGTATGGCCTCATTCACGGATGATGAGCTCCAGATATCAGATGAGTTCAAAGGACTTAGAAAATTATTCGACCAGCTTCGTTCGGATGGTGCCGAAGGATTCAATATCCTCAGCATGGGAATGAGTTCCGATTACAAGGTTGCACTTGCAGAAGGCAGTAATATGGTTCGAATCGGTAGCAGGTTGTTTGGACCCCGCCAATAGGAACTAAGTTTTTTGTTTCTTCTTTTTAGCGGCAGGAAATAAAACATTGTTCAGTATTAGCCTGTAGCCAGCAGAGTTGGGGTGTAAGTTGAGATCTGTAGGAGGGTCTCCCACCATATGCTGGTAATCTTCGGGATCGTGTCCACCATAGAAAGTCCACATGCCATTACCGAATGTGCCATGGATATATTTGGCCTCATTTATGGCTTTGTTCTCTCCCATGACAATCACATTGGGTTTAATCAAATTTTTATTGAATGCAGTGGATTGTCCCATGAAACCGAAAATAACCTGTTCATGACTTTGACACAGCATGGTTGGTACCACATCCCATTTGGCAGAGAAGTCGAAAAGCGTAAAGAAATCTCTATCGCGGTCTATTCTTGATGGGTTTTTCATATCAATGTCAGAGAATCGATATTCCATCGGGTTGGTGCTCAGCTTGAAATTTTGGAAGGCAAAGGTTTTACTGTAATCGAGTTTCGAATTATAATCCGGCGTGGTACCATCACCATCGTACATGCTTTCGCAGATATCTATACCTTCTGCAGCCAAAGCGATGTCATAACTATCGGTTCCTGAACACATGGTGAATAGGAATCCTCCACCTGCTGTGAACTCCTTGATCTTTTTTGCCACAGCTAATTTCAGTTGGGAAACTTTTTTGAAACCTAAGCTGGATGCCAATGCTTCCATCGAACGGACTTGTTCTTGATACCATGGGGCGTTTCGGAACATACCATAAAACTTTCCGTATTGACCAGTGAAATCCTCATGGTGAAGGTGTAGCCAGTCATACAGCGGCAATTTGCCAGCGATGATTTCTTCATCATAAATGATTTCATACGGTATTTCTGCATAGGTGAGCGCCAGTGTTACCGCATCATCCCAAGGGAGTTTGTTCTTTGGGGAGTAAACGGCAATTTTTGGAGCCTTTTCCATTCTCACAACCTCCATATTAACTTCTGGATCTGATATTTCAAGGCGAATGGCAGCAGCTTGAGCGTCTGCGATTACCGAGAATGATACGCCACGGATATTGCATTCCGATTCCAGGCTTTTAGAATAAGAGAAAAGGAAGCTGCCGCCTTTGTAATTGAGAAGCCACTCGAGGTTCCCGTCCTGCCTGTTTAGTTCCCAATAAGCGATTCCATATGCTTTTAAATGGTTCTTCTGAGTCTCATCCATATGGACGAGCAAATGAGATGCCGTGACCTTCGAAAAGGTGAACAGGAACATCAATGAAAATACAATCCTTGAGATCATGCCATTAAAATGGTGATTGATCATTGGAGCGCATGTCGTCATCCATGTCATTCATTCTCGATTTCCTGGTAACCCTTTCTGCATCTTGGTTTCTGGGAATGGGGCTCAGACTTTCATCCTTGAATTGATAGGAATCCAAGTCTTCGAATCTGGTCAGGTTACCGATGAATTTCAAGTTTACTGATTTCAGTGCGCCATTCCTATTCTTTGCTACATTGATCTCGGCCAATCCTTGTGTGGATTGTCCGTTTTCATCCTGATCGAGGTCGTAGTACTCAGGTCGGTAAATAAACATTACCATATCGGCATCCTGTTCGATGGCTCCGGATTCACGAAGGTCAGAAAGCTGGGGTCTTTTGCTACTGCCTCTGGTTTCTACGGCACGACTCAGCTGAGACAGGGCTAATATGGGGACGCTCAATTCCTTGGCTATAGCTTTCAAAGACCTCGAAATAGTGCTGATTTCTTGCTCCCTGTTTCCCACTTTGGAGTCGCCACCGGCAACCATCAGTTGTAGATAATCGATGATGATCATACACACCTTTTTTTCGGCAACGAGTCTTCTGCATTTTGCTCTGAGTTCGAATACGGATAGGGCAGGGGTGTCGTCAATGTATAAAGGTGCATCCAGTAAAGGCTTGATTTTCGAGTTCAACTGCTCCCATTCATGGTTCTCCAACATACCTTTCCGGATTTTGTCGGATACGATTCCACTTTCGGCAGAGATAAGCCTGTTCACCAATTGAATTGATGACATTTCCAGAGAGAAAAATGCAACCGGGTTCCCGAATTTTACTGCTGCGTTCCTAGCTAATGACAAAACGAATGCGGTTTTACCCATACCCGGCCTTGCGGCGATAATCACTAGGTCTGATTTCTGCCAGCCCGAAGTAACACGGTCAAGTTCTGTAAAGCCACTGGGAACGCCAGTAATACCATCTTTTTGATTGGCTGCGACCTCTATTTCCTTCATCGCTTTAGTGACAAGCGAGGGCATGTCTTCGTAGTTCCTTCGGATGTTGCCTTCAGCAATTTCGAAAAGGTTCTTTTCTGCACGATCCAAAAGTTCTAGCACATCCATGTTGTCTTCGTAAGAATCACGAATGGTTTCTCCGGAGATTCGAATCAGTTCCCTTTGGATATGTTTTTGTAAGATGATTCGGGCATGATATTCAATGTTCGCTGCAGATGCGATTCGACTGGTTAATTGTGAGATGTAATAAGCGCCTCCAACCAATTCCAATTCTCCTTTCTTTTTAAGCGCATGTGTAACGGTTAGGATGTCGATTGGCTGAGCGGCGTTGAACAACTCATGTATGACAGCAAAAATGAGCCTGTGTGCTTCTTTATAAAAACATGCTGGCTTTAGGATGTCAACAACGGCGGAAAGGGCGTCTTTTTCCAGCATGAGAGCACCTAAAACTGCTTCCTCCAGATCAACAGCTTGAGGAGGGAGTTTTCCAGCCAATTGAATGGGAGGGGTATTGCTTAAGGTCTTAGAAGTGCTCTTCCTTTGAGAGCTTCCTTTGGTTTCCATGATTTTCGATTGTATTCAAATGTAAAAAAGCGCGGCTTAAGCCGAAAGGGGTGTGTGTAACTTTTAAGAGGCTGTAATGAAGAGAGTAAGGACCTATTCGGACATCAGGCCTCTTCAATCACTCCCATAGCGCAGAATTTGGCAATTCGTTTATGGATTCGATCTTGAGGGCTCATAGATGAAAGATCATGAAGTGATTTGATGATCTCCTTTTTGACCGTATCAAACATGCTAGATGGGTCGGCATGGGCACCACCCAATGGTTCTTTCACTATCCCATCAACCAAGCCTAATCCCGACATGTCATCGGCGGTGAGTTTTAGGGCCTCGGCCGCCTTCTCTTTGTTGTCCCAATTCCTCCAAAGGATGGAAGAGCAAGACTCGGGCGATATGACCGAATACCAAGTGTTTTCAAGCATTAGAACCTTGTCGCCGATTCCAATTCCAAGTGCGCCACCAGATGCTCCCTCTCCGATGATGATACATATTACGGGAACTTTGAGTACCGACATTTCATACAGGTTTCTTGCTATGGCTTCTCCTTGTCCCCGCTCTTCTGCTTCCAGTCCTGGAAAGGCACCTGGAGTATCGATGAAGGTCACGATGGGTTTGCCGAACTTCTCTGCAAGCTTCATCAATCGCAATGCCTTGCGGTAACCCTCAGGATTTGGCATGCCAAAGTTTCGATATTGGCGCATCTTTGTATTGCTCCCTTTTTGTTGACCAATGAACATAACAGAGTGCCCATCCAACAAACCAAATCCGCCTACCATGGCTTTGTCATCCTTCACACCTCTGTCGCCATGAAATTCCATGAAAGTCCCCTCGCTTATCGATTGAATATAATCCAGAGCATATGGTCTGTCAGGATGCCTTGAAAGTTGAACTCGCTGCCAGGGAGTGAGTCCAGAATATATTTTTTTCCGCGCCTCTTGGATTTTCTTTTCGATTTCTGAGATTAGGCTCTTTACATCCACCTTCCCCTTTTGCTCCAATTGACGGGCCTTTTGTAGCTGATCGTTAAGCTCTTCAAGAGGTTTTTCAAAGTCTAAATAAGCCATGTTTTTTGAGCTTTTTACAGATACAAATATAATGAATGCCTTCCCACGATAAACCCTTTTTAGATCCTTTTGATTATTTAACTTCGCTCCATAACCAATTGTGGATGATCTGTTTCCCAAACGCCAAGATCAACTTGGGCCTCAGGGTGCTTCGTAAACGCTCAGATGGGTATCACGACATTGAGAGCATCTTTTTTCCTATACCGCTTTCTGATATTTTGGAAATAGTGGAATCGGATGCTGATACTGGTTGCATGATTGAGTTTTCGAGCGGGCGATCCGCACATTATTCTCATTCTGGTTTAGGGTTTGTAGGCGATCCAATGGATGACTTGATAGTGAAAGCTTGTGAGCTATACGATCGCCAAATTGGCATCCCATTCCATATACATATTCACATACACAAATTGATTCCTAGCGGCGCTGGACTAGGAGGTGGATCTTCTGATGCGGCCCATACGCTTTTGCTTTTGGATCGATTGAACAACCATAAGGCAGGTTCAGATGAGCTGCTGAAGATGTCATCCAATCTTGGAAGTGATTGCCCATTTTTCTTGTTGAACGAACCATGCCTTGGTTTAGGTAGGGGAGAGCAGCTCAGTAAAGTTGATTTTTCGCTGAAGGGTTTTTGGCTGCTGTTGGTTAAACCCTCTTTCGGTGTTTCTACTGCAGAGGCGTACTCAGGTGTTATTCCAAACGAACGATTGAACGAGTCTTCATTGGTAGGACTTTTAAACGCGACACAATCGAATTGGAAGCAATCGCTTGTCAACGATTTTGAATCCGGTGTATTTTCGAAACACGGGGAATTAAGCGATATCAAATCAAAACTTTACCAATTGGGTGCCGTCTATGCATCTATGAGTGGTAGCGGATCAACCATGTTTGGTATCTTCGAAAAAGTGCCTGTTTACAGCGGTTGTTTCGATGATTGTTTTACATTTTGTTCCGAGCTTTGATAAATAGTCAATGAACCTTAAAAAGCCATTTAAAAAAGCTTTCACTTTGTTGATCTTGTTTCAGGGTCCATTGTTTGTGACCCCGATCGACAAGGGACTGGATGCTATCGCTCGAAAGGAGTTCTCATTGGCCGTACCCCAATTGGAAAAAGCAAAGAAAACTATGCCCGCATTGGCATACTACGGGATGGCGCAGATTTTTTCCATCAGGGAGTCTGGATATTATAATTTGGATTCAGCCTATTTCTCAGCCAATCGTTCGCTTTCTTCTTGGGATGCAATGTCTAAACGGGAGCATTCACTGATGGTAAAAAGAGGTATTTTGAAATCAGATGTATACGAACTGGTCACTAAAATTGAGAACCTCGCTTTCGATTCTGCAAAGTCGGAGGCTACGGTTACGGCGTTTGAATCTTATATGAATCGTTTTCCCGCCAATGGGAATATGCAATCGGCAATTCATCTTCGCGATAGCGTGGCCTTTTATGATGCCGAAAAGGATTCGTCTGCGGCATCTTATTTGGCTTATATGAACAGGTATCCTGCTTCTGAATACTATGGATTATCTAAAAACAAATACCATCGTCTCATTTATGAGGAGTCGGTGGATCCTTCTAATGTTAAGACCTACGAAGTGTTTGTCAGAAGTTTTCCTGCCAACCCGCATGTCGATGAAGCTTGGCAGTTTATTTTCCAGCATCTCACCAGAAATGTCGTGGATCCTGATGTATACCATGATTTCATTACCAAGTATCCAACAAGCCCCTTGGTTGGAGAGTCTTGGTTTCGTTTAAGAGAATCCTTTTTTCTATTATATCCAGATTTGACGCTTTCCGATTTTAACAAACGGTATCCTGGATTTCCTGAAATTGTCGATAATGATCCCGGCCTTTTCGGTGGAGAAATGGTGTTGCTGCCTTTCCAATCTGGCGGTAAGTGGGGGTATATGGATTCCATTGGATCGGTGGTCGTAAAGCCACTTTATTTCAAGGCGTCAACCTTCACTAATGGAATGGCTTTGGTTGGCAATAATGGCAAATTTGGTTTTGTAAATAAGTCTGGAGAGGAAGTGATTCCGGTTTATTTTGATAATGCAACCGCTTTTCAAAACGGATTTGCAACTGTAGCTGAAAACGGAATGTTCGGGGTTATAGATCGTCGCGGAAAAACAGTTTTGCCCTTCGGTTTCGATTCTATTCATTATTCCCATGGGTATGTTTTCATTGGTTGGCGAAACGGCAATTGTCAATTCTTCGGCAGGGATGGTCAAACTCTTGCAAGCGACGCTTTTGAAGCTTGTGGTATGAGCCATGTAGGATTCGCTTATGGTATAAAAGGTACATCTAGGAAATTCATCAATTTGAACGGAACTTTGAACTTTAAATCAGAGTTAAGGGATTTGAAAAACATATCATCGAACAGGTTTGCTGTGAAATTTGATGCTGGTTTTGCCTTGTCCGACATCAATGGAAATTTGCTCACCAAAGAGGTCTTTGATCAAATAGGTGCTTTTAGTTATGGATTAGCTCCTGCATCTATAGATGGCAAGTTCGGTTATTTGGATTCAATGGGACGAACAAGAATTCCCTTGATATATGAGGTTCGTGAAGGGTTTCCCGAAAATGCGGTTTTCAAAAATGGTTTGGCGGTGGTCGGGTTTACAGAGAGGGTCGGAGTTTCAACAAGTAATGGCGATCTGATTTTGACGGACGCATTTGATATTTTAGAGATCCTTGAGGATAGCTTGGTAGCCGCCTTTGAGGGTGATGAATGCATCTTGTTGAATCCTTTTACGGAGAAAAGGCTGACTAAGATCAGCATCGATTCTGTTGGTCCAATAAAGAATGGAATATTGGTATTTAAATCTGGTGGTTCTTGGGGGTTGATGGGCTCCAAGGGGAATGTGATTTTGGAACCAGAGTATGAATCCATTCTGTTTGCTTCCAATGGTGTGTTTGTGGTCAAGGAGTCTGGTCGATATGGATTAGTTGATATCAACGGCGTTGTATTGTTAGATCCCATTTATGACCAATTCCATGTTGAAAACAATCGTTTTCTTGGTATGGATTTTTCTGGCAAGATCGAATGGTTCGATACCTTTGAGCTTAAAATTTTGCAGCCTGTTTATAAATGAAGCAGTACAATAAGGTAGATGAGTCCTTCCTCCAATCTTTAGTCGGTATCTGTGGCAAGGATTTTGTGCATATCAATTCTGATGTACTTGCTGATCACTCTCACGACTATACAGAGGATCTTCGTTTTATTCCAGAAGTTGTAGTAGCTCCTGAAAATGAGGGTCAGATTTGCGAAATTGTCCGACTCTGTAATGACAGATCGGTTCCTATTACTCCCCGTGGAGCTGGAACAGGTTTGAGTGGGGGAGCTCTTCCGATTTATGGTGGGGTTGTTTTGTCAACTCGAAGGCTAAATAGGATACTTGACATTGATGTTCGAAACTTACAAGCCACCGTGGAACCAGGCGTTATCAACCAGGTTTTCAAAGATGCAGTGGCTGAGGTTGGATTATTCTATCCCCCTGATCCAGCAAGCAGGGGCTCTTGTTTTCTTGGCGGAAACCTGGCCGAGTGTGCAGGTGGACCTGCTGCTGTGAAATATGGGGTTACCAAAGATTATGTCCTCAATGTAAGGGTGGTTTTGCCAACCGGAGAGGCCATATGGACTGGAGCCAATGTTTTGAAGAATTCCACCGGATACAATCTCACGCAGTTGATTGTTGGAAGTGAAGGCACACTTGGCATCATTACAAAAATCGTTTTTAAACTTATTCCTAGGCCTGCACATGATTTATTGATGCTGGTGCCATTTCGTTCTGCAGAAAAAGCCTGCGAAGCTGTTTCAGCTGTATTCAGATCGGGTATTACTCCATCCGCTATGGAATTTATGGAGCGCGATGCAATAGATTTCGTATTAAAGTATGTTGATGTTGCCCTAAGCGTGGCCGATGATGTAAAAGCACATCTTTTAATTGCAGTTGATGGAAATGATTTGGATGGATTGTTCAAGGATTGCGAGCGCATAACAGAGGTGATGGAGTCTCATGATGCTATTGAGGTGCTTTTTGCCGACACTGACAAGCAGAAGTCGGACCTTTGGAGGATGAGACGAGCTGTAGGCGAGGCAGTCAAGTCGCATTCTATTTACAAGGAAGAAGATACTGTAGTGCCAAGAGCTGAATTGCCAGCACTGTTATCCGGAGTCAAGGAAATCGGTCGTCGTTATGGATTCAAGTCCGTCTGTTATGGACATGCCGGTGATGGTAATCTACATGTTAACATCATTAAAGACAACTTAAGCGACACGGATTGGGATCAGAAGGTACCTTTGGGAATTCGTGAGATATTTCAACTGTGTGTCAAATTGGGCGGCACCATTTCCGGCGAACATGGTATCGGCCTGGTGCAGAAAAATTATATGGATATCGCATTCAACCAGGTCCAGTTGGATTTGCAAAAAGGCATCAAGCGGCTTTTCGACCCTAACATGATTCTCAACCCCGGTAAAATGTTTCCATAATCGTTTTGAGTATTGCAATATTATATTCAACCTATTCGTTTTATTTTAAAGCACTTTTTATTTTGAAATCACATACATTCCGAATATTTTCTAGGTCTACTTTATCTTTCGTTTTTGGATGCTTCATGCTGCTTCCAGGTTTGACTTTTTCCCAAGAGATGACTGGGATCAGCCACTCTAATTTTTCGGGAAATATGGGTATGAATTACAATCCATCGCTATTCGTGGGCTCACCATACTTGTATGAGTGGAATTTGCTTTCCGTAGATGTATTTATCGACAACAATTATTTGTTTCGAAAAAGGCTTTCCACTCGTTTCGAGGATGTAGATAATTCAGATGGTAGTAATGACAGTCAATTTGGAAATTACACCGATGTATCCAAGATGAATGCCTATTCAAGCGTGCTTTTAAGAGGGCCATCTTATCTTCGAAACGGCTCTAGATTCTCTTGGGGGGTACATACTGCTCTTCGTTCAGCAACTAGTATTACAGGTGCCCCATCGCATCTCGTAAAATTTATAAAGGAAGGATTCGATTATGTTCCGCAGCAGGATTTGGTTTATGAATCTGAAGGATTTCGTACAGCTTCAATAATTTGGGGCGAATTAGGTGGTACTTATGGAAAAAAGATTTATGAGGTTAGAGAGAAGCGGTTTCTAGCAGCTGCTGTCACTGCTAAGTTTCTGATGGGTTTCGATGCCGCATTCATTGATTTTGACAATTTGAGATATGAGGTACAAACTCCAGGGGATTCTATTAATCTGGATGTGCAATCGGTTTCAGGTACTTATGGTCATTCTTTTAACGATTCTGAACAGACTCTGAAAAATCCTTTTAGACCTCGGGGTTTTGGAGTTGGTTTTGATGTTGGAATGACATATTATCACAAACCCAGACATGGCGCTGGAGACTGTAACAAGTCTGCCGAAAATCTTAAAAAGTATGATTTCCGAATAGGGTTCTCAGCTATTGACATCGGCTTTATCAAGTTCGGCAAGCAAGCAGAGACATTTGCATTTTCAGCTGACAGTTTGTTTTGGCCTAATGTAAATGATGCTCAGCTGAATTCCGTGGATGAGTTTGATGGAACGGTAAGTCAGTACGCCTTTTTTACACCGACTGGCTCCTTGGATGAAGATCGTATGGATATGTGGCTTCCGTCGGCCTTGGCTTTTGATTTTGACTATTGTGTAGCGCCGAGGTTCTATGCCAACTTATCCACTGTATTTGGTATACCTCTTTCACCGAATGCGGTCGTTCGGTCCTCGTTGATAGCGATCACTCCTCGTTACGAGACCCGAAGATTTGAGGCATCCATGCCGTTGGTGATACACGAATTTAAAGAGCCTCACCTTGGTTTGGCATTTCGTTATAAATGGTTTGTGCTAGGCACCGATCGATTAGGTGCATTTACGGGGATTTGGGACAATACAGGATATGACCTTTTTTTCGGAATCATTTTCAATGTTTGCGAAAAAGGAGGTAAAAGATCCCCAACTTGTCCAGCCTACTCCTTACGCTAATTTCATTTTCTGAAATTATGGGCGACCACCAGCTCCTTGCCTCCTCCGGAGTAATCATAGAACCCGGCACCCGATTTTCTGCCAAAATTTCCGGATACAACCATATTCACTAACAAAGGACATGGTGCGTATTTAGGATTGCCGAATCCATCATGCATTACTTTCAGGATCGATAGGCAAACATCCAAGCCAATGAAGTCTGCCAGTTGAAGTGGCCCCATTGGATGAGCCATTCCTAATTTCATGACCCCATCTATCTCCTCAACTCCGGCTACTCCCTCGTAAAGGCTGTAAATGGACTCGTTAATCATGGGCATCAAGATTCGGTTTGCAACAAATCCTGGATAATCATTCACTTCAACAGGTATCTTGCCCAATTTTTTGGAGCATTCAAAAATCGTTGAAGTGACTTCGTCTGAAGTGGAATAACCCCTGATCACTTCAACGAGTTTCATAACTGGCACAGGATTCATAAAATGCATTCCTATCACTTTGTCGCCTCGTTTGGTTACAGATGCGATTTTTGTAATGGAAATCGAAGAGGTGTTAGATGCGAGAATGGTGTGGCTATCACACAGTCGATCCAACTCCTTGAAAATTTCCAATTTGATATTTATGTTTTCTGTTGCTGCCTCAACTACCAAGTCGCAGCCTGCAACACCCTCGGCCATGGATGTATGCGTTTTGATTAATGACAAGGTGCTCGCTTTGTCCTCTTCCTTTATCGCACCCTTGGCAACCATTCGATCGATATTAGCAGAAATGGTTTTCATGGCTTTATCTAAAGCATCCTGATTAATGTCGATTAAGGCAACTTCATACCCGCTCTGGGCAAATACATGGGCGATACCATTACCCATGGTTCCCGATCCGATTACTGCAGTTTTTTTCATAGTCTTTATTTTCCTTTCCTTTCCAAAACGGTTTTGATGGTATATATCATTATTTTTAAATCCAATGCAAGTGACATGTTTTCAATGTAAATGATGTCGTACTTCAATCTCTCCACCATTTGATCCACATTTTCGGCGTATCCGAATTTTACCTGGCCCCATGAGGTTATCCCTGGTCTTACCTTGTGCAAATGCCTATAGTGTGGAGCCAGGTGCATGATTTGGTCTATGTAGAATTGTCTTTCAGGACGAGGGCCAACCAACGACATATCACCCTTGAGAACATTCCAAAACTGTGGAATTTCATCCAGTCTAACTTTCCTCATAAATTTTCCAAAGGGAGTAATTCTGTCGTCATTATCGCTCGAAAGCTTCGGTGTACCAGATTCCGCATCTGTTCTCATGGAACGGAATTTGTAAATGCTAAACGGTAAACCGTGCAATCCTATTCTCTCTTGGGAGAAAAAAACAGGTCCTTTTGAGGTGGTTTTAATGATTAAAGCAACAACAAAGAAAATGGGTGTCAGTATCAAAAGTAATACAAAGGAGACAGATATATCTATCAGCCTTTTTAACCCTTGCTGCCAAACCGGCATCAATGAGGGGGAGATCTCAATCAATGGTGCACCATAAATGGCATTCATCTTTACAGATCCTGAAAGTATATCGTACATATCGGGGATGATTTTGACTATCACTCCGGAATCTTCCAAGTCATTCAAAATTTTACCTATGCTCTCATGCTCTGAGGATTCAATGGCGATGATAACTTCCTCGATACTATGTTCCTTTAATATGGATTGAAGGCTGCTAACGCTTCCTAAATGTTTCAGTGTGTTTTTGAGCAGTTGGCCGTTGTTTTCTGAGATACTAGCGAAACCTATTATGATATTACCTTGACTCTCTTTTGATGTCTCAAGTTCTTTGAAAAGCGAGAGAGCCTTTTGGTTGCTTCCAATCAATAAGGTGTTGAATCCGATTATCCTGTTTTTGATCTTATAACCCGCCCTGGAGGTAAGGCTGAACCTTGGTATAGCCGTGAGCATTAGGTGTGTGGCAAAAAATACAGTCAGTGCTTCGTAATAGGATTTATAAGAAACGATTTTGTCATCCAGCACTACTGCAAAAAAAATGACTAAGGAGCCAAGGATGGAAATGTATATGGTTTGTCCAAATTCTTTTAGCCTGGATTTTCTGTAGATATTTGAATATGTTCCTGTGAATGCATACACAATAACCCAGCCTATTGGTATTAATATAGAACCATACCAAAATTTAGGATCTTCTGGAAAAGAAATCAGCGCGCCACCTCCTTCTATAATGAACTTTCTGTAAAAATAAAAAATCACCCATGCAGCTACTGCAGATATGAAATCCGATAAAATGTATTTAAAGGCTTGGAATTTCTTGTTCATCAGAAATAAACAACCTTGATGTTGTCAAAATAAAAATAATCGGATTGGCTGTCAGGTCTTTTGAATCCTTTGAAATAGATTCTGAAATTATCCGAGTTGGAATTTGCGGTTACTGCATATCCTAATTGAATATAGATTTTATTCCAGTTATTGGATGGGTTGATATTGAAGACAGGTACTTTTTCTAACTCTTGGAAAGGTTTCTCGACATATAAACCAACTTGCATCTCTTGGGTGCACTTGTAATCTAATTCGAGATAAACAGCAGCACCAGCTCCAGGCAATTCGTAATCGGAATTGGATGTAATTTCAAACAGTGAGTTGGTCGAATCTAAATGCACAACTCCACTTCCGTATTCAAAGGCATTTGGATCATTCGCAGGTAATAACTGCATCAGTGCGCTGTTGGCAACAGAAGTATCTAAACTAATTCCACTTCCATTGAAATCCTCACAAAAAGCGCATTGTGCCAAGTCAAAATAACCTGTAGTTGGACTTAATGAAATCGTTTCATTATTCTTGAGCTCCGCTTCGGTTACATATCCCTTATAAAAGGGGTATGGGGATCTGGTCGCTGCAATTCCATTTTGTTCAATTCCTGGAGTCAAAAGGATTTTTTTTATGCCTTTGTTCAACACAGGAAACCTTGCAGGCAACTGATAGGCTCCTTGGAATTCGTTATCAACATATACCCAAACATCCGTAATCTTTCTTGAATAGGAGGAGTCCATTTCGATGGAAGTTGGTGTGGGGTCGAATGCAAATTCACTTACTTCAATGTAGCTAGGCGCCTCCTCTTCGGGGTCTATAATATTGCAGGAATGAAATGAGAAAACCATAACAACAGCCACGGTTGCTGAAACATGTTTTAAAAGCATTTTTCTAATCATGGCTGAACTATCCCCTCCTGGTTATTATTATTTGATTTCAATTTTTCAACGATAGTATGTGCTGTTTCCAATGCAATCAAACCATCCTCTAAAGTTACAAGTGGCTCGGTATTGCCCAGTATGGATTTGGCAAAAGATGAAAGTTCCTCTCGAATTGCGTTAGTGGTGTTAACTGCAGGGTTGTCAAACATGATTTGCTTAACGCCCTTTTCAGGTCCCAAATCAATAGTAAAAGCAAATGGGTCTATCGGTGGTTTGACAGTTTTCAATCTCACCACTTCCGATTTTTTTTCCAAGAAATCAACCGAAATGTATGCGTCTTTTTGAAAAAATCTCGATTTACGCATATTTTTAAGTGAGATCCTGCTAGCTGTAAGATTTGCCACGCATCCATTATCAAACTCGATTCTGGCGTTCGCAATATCCGGAGTGTCACTGACTACAGCAACACCGCTAGCATGAATCCTCTTTACAGTTGATTTAACTAGGCTGAGAATAATATCCAAATCGTGTATCATCAAATCTAAAACCACTGAAACATCTGTGCCACGAGGATTAAACTGGGCTAATCTGTGTGTTTCAATGAACATGGGTGATTTGATATACTCCCTAGTTGCTATGAATGCAGGATTAAATCGTTCCACATGACCCACCTGAACCTTGACCCCAGCTTCTCTGGCTAACGATGCTAGTTGTTGGCCCTCCTGAGGACTATTTGCCAGTGGTTTTTCAATAAAAACATGCTTGGATGATCGGATAGCTTCTGAAGCACATTCGAAATGCGATAAGGTAGGCGTGACAACATCTACCACATCGCAAATGTTTATCAGTTCTTTTAGGTCAGCATAAGCTTTTACTCCAAACTGATTTTCTACAGAATTGCGAACATCTTCTGATAAATCATAAAATCCAACTAATTGAAATTCAGGTATTTCTTTTAGTTGTTGAATGTGGATTTTGCCGAGGTGACCTGCCCCGAGTACACCGATTCTCAGCATAAGGTCGTTGAAAATTTGATTCAAAATTAACCATTTTTGCCTAGGTCCTTTAGTTAATTTTACACGATAAGGGATATATGACAGAGCAAACTTCGGATAGCTTCCGGCATTTGGGATTGAGAAGGAAGCTTGTTTTTGAATTGAGATCGAAAGGGATTAAGGACGAAGCTGTTTTACAGGCAATTGCCGAAATTCCTAGGCACTTGTTTCTTGATAATGCTTTTGTTGAAATGGCATACGAGGATCGTGCTTTTCCAATTTTATCTGGACAAACAATCTCTCACCCATCAACTGTTGCCTTTCAAACCAGCTTATTGGAATTGAAGCCCGGTATGAAGGTGCTTGAAATTGGTACCGGTTCAGGATATCAGGCCAGTGTGTTGTTTGCCATGGGGGTCAAGGTCTTCACTTTGGAGAGGCACAAACAACTGTACATAAAGACCAAATCATTGGTTGAAAAACTGGGATATGGAATCAAAATGTTTTTGGGTGATGGATTTGAAGGGTTATCGACATACGCACCCTTCGATAGGATTTTGGTTACATGTGGTGCTGCCGAATTTCCTCACAAGTTGATCGATCAATTGAAAAAGGGTGGTGTAATGGTTATTCCTTATGGGGTTGAGAACGAATATTGCATGACAAAAATTACCAAGGATAGTTCCGGAAATATCAGCTTTCAGGCTTTTGACTCCTTCAAGTTTGTACCCATGGTAAGGAAAATTTCTAGATCTTGAAATATATGTTTGATTTCTTTGAATTATCAAAGTGAGTTAATGCCACTATTGCCACCACTTTTTTCAAGCACAAGTCAAGTATTTCATTCTTGAGGTGTTTTATTTAGATTTTATTTAACAATGTTGATTTTTTACCAGCATAATCTTTGCCTGGTTCAAATCATGCTTACAGTACCAAAGTGTGCAAAAATGAAATGTCAGTGACCCTCGGTGGATAATTTTGCACCGTCTTTCGGATCGTGAGGAATAGTCGGTAAGTCTATTCCTGATTTTTTGAATTCCTTTTGCAGGATTTCAGACAAAGTTGATGCCTCAATTCTTTTGGCTACGATGGATTTGTTGGAGTCCAAAAGGAAAATTTGAGGGGTGGATGAGATATCGAAATCATGACGGAAATTGTTGCGCAGCTCAGGGTCTGCAACATTGATCCAATCCAAGTTATATTCAGCAATGAATTTTCTCCACTTATCCATTTCCACTTCGGTGCAGACCGCATAAACCTGTATGCCGTATTTCTTCACGAGATCGTAGTAGTTTTTGATTTTTGGAGTTACCGTTTTGCAATGTCCGCAATCCGGGTCCCAGAAATACAATACGGTATATTTGGCTTTAACATCATAAAGAGACCTCGAGATTCCCTTGTCATCATTCAAAACCAAGTTCTTTACTTTTTTTCCAACCAAAATCGGCTCTAGTACTTTAGCCCTATCTTGGATTTTGAATAATTGGGTGTCATCTACCCAAAACGCCTTTTCCTTGGTGTAATGGTTCTTGGCCATATGAACGAACACAGCATCCATCCCCATGATTTTCGAGGTCTCGTAATGGTTGGTAATCCACCAAACCACATACTTGAACATTTCGGATCCGGGCTTTAATTGGGCGATGATCTTATCTGACTCTTTGTTGATGGAGTCCGGTATTTGAAGAATCATTTTGGTGAAAAAGTTCTCTAATCTCGGATGGAAAACAGGTGTGTACAACAAGCGATCATCCCTCAAATCGAAGTTATCGAAAAAGTGATCCTTATAGTAATAGTAAATGGAAGCCGAATCCCTGGAACCATCAGGGTTGGGTGGGAAGT
>JBKCHO010000110.1:0-11540 GCA_046302815.1 Bacteroidota bacterium
TATCACGGTAACACAGCCTACCTTGTTGGTGGCCTCCTCTACGGGAACCAATGTTACTTGTAACGGTGGTCAGAATGGTACGGTAACTGTAAACGCAACAGGTGGTACGGCTCCATACACTGGAACAGGTACCTTCAGCAACTTGTCGGCCGGTACTTACACTTACACGGTAACCGATGCCAACGGATGTACTGCCACCACCACCCGCACCATCACACAGCCTGCAATTCCTGTAGGTGCGGTGTCGGCAACTGCTTGTAACACCTACACTTGGAATGGTACTACTTACACCACTTCAGGTATCTACAACTTCACTTCACAGACGGCAGCGGGTTGTGACTCAGTAACGACTCTGTTCCTGACCATCAACTACTCTTCGTCTTCTACTACGACCATCTCCAACTGCGGACCTTACACTTGGAACGGTACCACTTACGCGACTAGCGGAACATACACCTTCAATACATTGAATGTGGCTGGTTGTGATTCGGTGGCTACTTTGAACCTGACGGTGAATCCGATTCCTTCGGCCATCATCTCCGCCTCTGGTGCTACTACCTTCTGTCAGGGCGGCAGTGTAACCCTCACGGCCTCCAGCGCCGGTGCCGGCACCACCTACTTGTGGAGCAACGGCGCCACTACCCAGTCGATCGTGGTTACCACTAGTGGCACCTTCACGGTAACGGTAACCTCGGCAGCCGGATGTAGCAAAACTTCGTTGCCTGCAACCACTACTGCTACTCCGTTCGTGAACGCTTCGGTAACCATCTCTTCGAATGCTTCTGGTGTGGTTACGCCTACCACCAGCGTCACCTTCACCGCTACCCCTGTGGGCGGAGGCTCAACGCCTTCTTACCAATGGAAGCTGAATGGTGCGAATGTGGGAACCAACAGCGCCACCTATACCAATGCTTCGTGGGTGAATGGCGATGTGGTGAGTGTGGTGATGACCAGCAGCGCTCCTTGCGTGAACGGAAGCCCTGCCTCTTCAAACCAGATCACTATCTCTGTTCAGAATGCCAATGCCAAGTTCTTGGTGGTTGACATCACAGCTAACCGTGCATACTACTACGATGCCAACTGGGCATTCATCCAAAGCAATCCGTTGTCGACAACCGTGATCAACGGTATCACCAACGCCGAGGATGTGGTTGCAAGAGGATTGGAAGTGTATGTGCTGGATGGAAACAACAAGCGTGTGTATCGCAGTACTGCTGCCGGATCCGCATCTACTCAATCGAAGACTTTGCGTACCAACACAGGTCAAGCATTGGGTAACTTGATAAAGGGTATGGCGATCAAGGGCGACTCGTTGTACATCGCTGACCAGTCGAAGCGTCAAGTACTCCGCTACTCCTTGTCGGCGGCCTTCACTGGAACCGGTACCACTGTGAACGCACTTCAGGTCATCAGTCTTCCAACTGCGATCAGCAATGCAGAGGCTTTGGTAGTTGACAACAACTTCCTCTACATCCTGAACAACGGTGCTACCAAGAACTTCTACCGTTACACCTTTGCCGGTGCCGCCAGTGCGACTTCCCGTCCATTGCGTACCAACACCGGTGGCGCCTTGACCAAGGTTACCGGTGCCGTACTTGACGGAACCACCATGTGGGTGACCGATAACGGTATCGATCGTTCCTTGTCCTACGACTTCAGCGTGTTGTTCAGCGGAACCACCAACTTGAATGCTTCCAGCATCAACTTGCTCAACTCGGGTAACTTGAATGCTACAGGTATCACGCTGGTGAGCACTACTTCACTCATCCGTACCACCGAAGATGGAACAACACCTTCGGTATCGAATGCAAGCGAAGAAGGCATGACGGTGAAAGCGTATCCGAACCCAACCGGTGGCATGTTGAATGTACTGGTTAACGGACTCACTGCCGACGCACCTTGTGTGGTTCGTGTGGTTGACATGACTGGCCGTGTGGTTGCTGAGCGCACCATCGATCAGGGAGTCAACTCTTCCGAGCCTACCTTCGACCTCTCCGGATTGAAGACCGGCATCTACATGGTTGTAATCGACCAGGGCGATGTTCGTCAGACCGTGAGAATCGTACTGCAGTAATTACGGCTAACTCCTAATACACAGCGGCGGCTTCAGCAATGAGGTCGCCGTTTGTGTTTTTGGAGAAATGATGAACGCTGATGTAGCGGATGACACGGATTAACGCGGATTTGATTATTGGCGATTCATGAATCCGCGCCGATCTGTAAAATCCGCTTTATTTGCGTTCCCTTGACACTTATCAACCAGCTGAAAAACAAGGAACTAGCGTCATCGATAAACATATTACGACAAAAAATATTTGCGTAACTGCCTGATGGCGTTTATATTGAGTCTCCTTAATCAAAAACCGTTTATGAAAAGACTGTTACTAATTGTCTGCTGCATCTTGTTGTCGGGTTATGAGATGACATTTGCGCAATGCACCACTACCAACGCCACCAGCTGCGCTTGTTTGACTCCCGGTGCAACCGATTGCGATTTGTTACCCGACATCATTGTGGCTCGTCCACCGCTGACGGTCTCGGGAACATATGGTGTAATTGAGTACTCCCAATCAGGCAACGGAGCCAACGATGGCCGTTTGCGCATTTCCGCATCGTCCCCCAATGTCGGACGTGGCCCGCTCGAGATCCGCACTACCTCGACCTTTATCTGTGGTACCGATACCTTAACTGGAACAGCACCTACCACATGTCCGAACACCGGTTTGCCACCACTTCAATTGATCAAGCAGCGCGTATATCATAAGAATGGTAATGTCATGTCTTACTACGACCGTGATGCCGGCTCCATGACCTATCATCCCACACATGGTCACATGCATGTTAACAATTGGGGAGTTTTTACACTTCGTTCTCAAAGCAGTGATCCGAATCCATTGAACTGGCCCATCGTTGGTAACGGTGCGAAGCTGGCGTTTTGTTTGATGGACTATGGTTCTTGCTCTACCTATCCCGGTCACTGTGTGGATGCGAATGGCAACACGTTGCTTAACGGCAACTTCCCCAATTACGGTTTGGGTGGAGGTCAGTACAACTGCTCGGTTACCGTGCAGGGTATTTCTTCCGGTTATACCGATATCTACTATCAGAGTTTGGATGGTATGTGGATTAACATTCCTCCTGGCACTTGTAATGGCACATACTACATCGTGGTGCAATTGGATCCTGAAAACTACTTCCTCGAAGAAAACGAAAACAACAATGTGATAGCGGTTCCATACACACTGACTCTTCAATCGGCTGGAGGCAACCCGACCATTTCTTCAAGTCCTTCTTCGGTGATTTGTCCCGGTGGAAGTGTTACCCTAACCGCAAGTCCTGCAACCTCTTATTTGTGGAGCACTGGTGCTACCACGCAATCGATTGTGGTTAGTCAGTCGGGTGCTTATACGGTTACCACCAACGGTGGAAGCGCTTGTTCAGGAACCACCACCATCAATGTAACCGATGGGTTTGCAACAGTAGCTTCGGTGAGCATTGCAACTTCAACCACAGGAACCATAAGCTCTTCGCAGTCGGTGACCTTCACGGCCACCCCAACCAATGGTGGTGCATCGCCATCCTACCAATGGAAGAAAAACGGCGTGAATGTGGGAACCAACAGCGCTACCTATACCAACAGTGCTTGGGTGAACAATGATGTGGTCAGCTGCGTGATGACCAGCAATGCCGGTTGTGTGACAGGTAATCCTGCGACTTCCAATGCCATCACCATGTCGATGGTTGCGGATCCGGTTCGTTTCCTGGTTACCGATATCACGGGCAATAAGGGGTATTACTACGATGCCGGATTCGGATATCTTTCCACTACGAACCTTTCCTCAACAGTGTTGAATGGTGTCACCAATGCGGAGGATGTATATGTTACTTCCCAGCACGCTTATGTTTTGGATGGTGTGAACAAGCGAGTATATCGCACCAACAGTCCAGGTACAGCTGCTGTACAATCCCGTGTGTTGCGCACCAACACCGGAAAAGTGCTTGGCACCAATGTGAAAGGTATGACCATCAAAGGCGATTCGTTGTATGTGTTGGATGCGTCCACACGTTCCTTATATCGATACTCATTGACTTCTGCCTTCAACGGATCAACCACCACTTTGAATGCGGTACAAAAGATATCGCTTAATAGTGGCAACTCAACCGGCGAGGCTGTGGTGTATGATGGAAGCTACCTATACATTTTGAACAACGGCAGTACGAAGAATTTCTATCGGTATACATTCTCTGGAACTTACAATGCATTATCTCGTCCGCTGCGCACCAATACAGGCACTGTGTTGTCTACAGTTACAGGTGCTGTAATTGATGGAGCCAACATGCGAGTTGTGGATCGCGGTCTTGATCGCTCACTCACTTATCCTATGGCATCTTTGTTTGGAAGCACGGCAACTTTGAATGCAACCCTCTACCAAGTGATGAACGCGAGCAACTTGAACGCAACCGGAATCGCCTTAGTTTCCAACTCATCTTTGCTTCGCAACCAAGATGTTTTGTATGCCAACGAAGAGTGGGAGAAAGGTATGTTGAATGTTAATGCGTTCCCGAACCCGACGGATGGTATCTTGAACCTGAAGATGGATGCACCTGAAACTGGTGACGCACCTTTTGTGATCAACGTCATGGACCTGCAGGGCAAAATTGTGTTCTCTCAAACGAGTGAGATGGGTGTGGATAAGCATGAGTTCACCATCGATTTGAATTCCTATGGCAAGGGTTTGTACATGGTGAACATCACCAAGGCCGCCACTATGAAATCTGTAAAAGTCATTCTGCAATAACCAACGACCAACAATGGTAACTGAAAACGGCTCCGATTAGGGGCCGTTTTCAGTTTAAACTTATTGCTGTCCAGCAGGGTGAGGTGTGTTGATAAGTTTCCTCACAGCCAAGGCTTTTCGATGTACATTTGTCGCCCTGCTTTTTTGAACCTATTCAACCCATCACATCATGAGCAACACAGCAAACAACAACGGCACGGCCTCCCCAACAAACATTTTCGATAACAGCGGACGCTGGTGCGAAGAGCGCATTTTCTTGCATTACACGGGTAAGATCCCATCGGTACGACGCATCTTTAACATAAACCCGGAGACGGTTTTTCCTGCACTCGCCAAGGCCTTTGGAGTTAGCATGGATGAGTTGGTGGTCGATGATATGATTCATATCCCGCGCAAGTACTATCGCAAGCAGCGGGCTTACATGTTCCTTACTCCAACACTCATGGCATCGTGGAATAATTTTAATACAGTATTTGAATTGTATCATGACAATGCCGTAGATAAAGCCGATTTCGAGAAGGCCGAGCAAATCGTGAAAGAGCATTTCCACTATGGAACCGGTCCAGGTGTAGTGAGTTTGTTCATCCAGGATGCGGGTGGTTTGCGCATCATTGAAAAAGAGATGCACTTGGATGTTCCAGATATCGATTTGTATTTCAATGAATCGTTAACTGTTGCCGATAAACAGATCATGGATATTCTATCCGATGAAAACAAGAAGGGAGTGTTGCTGTTGCACGGAGGCAAAGGAACGGGCAAAACGAGTTACTTGCGAAGCATCATCTCGCGGACCGATAAGAAAGTGGTTTTGATTCCAGCCGATATGATTTTCGGCTTGGGAGGCCCTTCGTTGCTACCACACTTCATGAGCCTGCCCGACAGTATCATCATCCTAGAGGATGTGGATCAGTTGCTGGCAGAGCGGCAAGGAATGGGTAATGATTTTGTGATGAACCTGGCGGATTTCTGCGACGGACTTTTTTCAGATTGTGTGCGGTTGAAATTCGTGTTGACCTTCAGCTCTCCATTAGCACAGATTGATCAGAGTATTGTCAGGCACGGACGCACCCTGTACCGCTACGAATTTGAATCCTTGAGCGCTGATCGTTGCAACAAGCTTTTTGAAAAACTAGGAAAATCCATTACGGCCGACAAAGCCATGACCTTGGCTGAGGTGTTCGAACAGGCAATGCAGGGCGAAGCGAAGAAAGAGAAGAAGCGAATAGGGTTTAAATGATTTTTTGGATCTCTATGATTGTTATGATTTTTTATTATTATTTTGTTGGCTACAGATAGTATGTAATAACTGATAGGTGTTTGCTTGTTTATTGGCAGCCGTCTGCTATAATTACATACAACCCCCAAAACGTTTCTGTACTCAATTTTGTATGTTAGTTTATTAATAGAAAAGTTTAGGCCATGAAAAATGTATGTTTGTTGTGCATTATTTTTTTGTTTTTATCGTGCGGTGATAACATCAAGGAAGAAGCACAGGAAACCTTGAACAAAGGCGGGGAGTTGGTTGGGGAGACGGCTACGGAGGTTTTGGAAGGGATTCGTGAAGGAATGGATCAGTCTTTGGAGTGTGAGCTGATCCTATCGGATCCATTGATTCAGGATGGTGTCGCTGCAGGCAAGTTCGAAGTCGCATCCGATTCCATTGGTGGAACCAACAATGTATTGACAGTTTATTTGATATTCAACAAGGATTTTTCCGATACGATTCATGCAAAGGCTTTCAGTAAGAAAAATTTGGAAATCGGTCGTAGCCTAGTAGTCGTAACGGCCAAGGCTGGAGATGCGGCTTATTACGATTTCAATTTTGACAAGCGAACCTACATCGAGGTGAAAAGCCGTATAGAATTAGGCAAGCAGTAAAGGCCTACTTTTTGTTGGGCATTCGCTTCATCCATGAAAGTTGCCTCCAGATCCATTCAGCCGGTCCATATCGGTAGTAGGATAGCCATTGGCTGCTGAACCACATCAGCAGCGCGGTCCATGCTGTAGCCAATAGCCACAGCTGATGGATTTTTATCACAGGCAGCATCGAGCATCCGATGCCATAGAGTGAAATGATTAGAATTGCTGAAACAGACAGATAATTGGTTAGGGTCATTTTGCCAAGGCCAATAATTTTTCTCACCAACAGGTTGTCCTTTTTCTTTAGGTAAAACAGCAATGCAACCGATGAATAAAAGAATGTATTTAGCAAAATGCCGGTTTTGAGTAATGGGCTTAGTAAAGTGCCAATAGGTATCCAATTCGATTCACTGAGCAAGAGCCCCCGAACAATCCAATAAAGCACCACTGGTATGAATAATATGTTGGCTATTCGCTTGATTTTATTGGGTGATGCGATCAGGTTCTCGATGGCGTTTGATTTTAACAGCCAATAGCCTATCAGAAACCGACCAAGGGTTTCAGTGATATCCTGCCATTCCGAACCGGTTATGATATACATATCGTAATAGCCGTTAATATTCGCTTGAAAGAGTTTAAGCATGTCATTTGAAACCAGTCCTGCATATATATCTTCAACCAACTGTTCGTTGTGACTGAATGTGTAAAAGGTTTTGATCAAAGCCATTACCAACGAAGGGCCTATGGTAAGCAACAATCCAGTCAACATCAATTTTTTCGCATTCCAATTCCTGAAGAGCAATAGCAGCACACCGCTGATGGCGTATAGGTGCAATACATCTCCGAGCCAGAAAAGGGTATGCACTAGGCCCAGCAAAAAGAGCCATGCCATGCGGCGCATGAAGAAGGTTGTTGCGTTTTCACCAGCCCGCTCTACGCTTGTCAATATCACTCCAAAACCAAATCCGAATAATATCGAGAACAGGCTCATGAATTTCCATTCGAGGAATATCGAGTTAAACGACATGAGGAAAGAGTCTATACGACTTGCGGTTGCTGCAAGCATATCGGGAGGTAGCTGTTGTTGCAGGTATGAATTGAAATTGGCAAAAATTACCCCTATCATGGCAATGCCACGCAGGAAATCGATATGTGTTTTCCGATTCGAATCAATCAGAATCATGTTTAATCAAATTAGGGTATTACGAATGTAGAATAATTGTAAAACCAAGCGATTTTTTGTTTCAAATTAATTATTATACATTTACCCCAAACCAAATCTGTTAGCCATGAAAAAGCTACTTCGCTACCTTGTGATTACCCTGGTGCTGTTGGTTGTTGTTGTTGCAGGTGCTGCTGCCTTTATACACTTTAGAGGCGTTCCTTTCTACGAAACCGTAAAGGTTGATTTCAAACACATCAGTACGCCCGAGAACATAGCTCGCGGGCAGAAGCTGACGGCCATGCTGTGTGCGAACTGCCACATGAATGGAACAACAGGTCGTATGACCGGTAAACACATGACTGATGCGCCTCCAGAATTTGGGATGGCCTATTCGGCAAATATCACTGCCGACAGGCAGCATGGCATCGGGAACTATACAGATGGAGAATTGGTTTACTTGTTGCGTACGGGCGTTAAAAAGAACGGGCAGTATGCGCCTCCTTATATGGCCAAGTTGCCACACATGTCGGATGAGGACATCAACGCCATCATCTCATTTCTCCGCTCCGATCATCCATGGGTGCAGGCAGCTGCCACCCCCTCAAAGCCCTGTGAGCCCTCGTTCTTGACTAAGTTTCTATGTAATGTAGCCTTCAAGCCTTTGCCTATGCCTGAAAAGCCCATCACCATACCCGACTCGACAGATAAAATTGCATTTGGGAAATACCTCGCCATCAATTTGGATTGTTGGACATGTCATTCGGGTGATTTCACCAAGATGGACATTATGAATCCAGAGAAAAGTTTTCATTTCTTTGGAGGAGGAAACAAGCCGCTGAATTTACAAGGCGAGGTGGTTATGACAAGCAATTTGACGCCTCATAAGGAAACGGGAATCGGCTTGTGGTCGGAGGAGAAATTTATCAAGGCCTTGAAATATGGTTTGGTAGATGGCCAGCCTGCATTGCGATATCCCATGGTTCCATATACCCAACTCACCGATTATGAAGCTGAGGCCATATACGCCTATTTGAGAACCGTGCCAGCAATAGATAACAAGGTTTATAAATAATAAAAATGGAGCAAAATCAATTTTATCAGTCCCCTATGGGGACGCCTCCCCAAAAATTCAATTTTACTGGAAGTTTTGGCGAGTTTTTCTTGTACGCCATAGGCCTCATTATTCTATCTATCATAACACTCGGGCTGGTTTTTCCATATTTCATTTATTGGATCAACAAGTATTTTTTTGCCAATCTTGAATTAGGTGGTCGGAGAGTGATATTCACAGGAAAGTTTGCTGATTATTTTGTGATGTCCCTAGGTCTTTTGTTTTTGTCTGTGCTAACCTTTGGATTAGCCTTTCCATATTGGATATATTGGAATGGAAAGTATTTCTCCAGTAATCTGGAATTGCAGCAATAGGTTTCAATCAATTTAGAGTGAACTTAAACAATCCCGTCTTGCTTTCTGCTATGGCTGCCGCGCCTGGTTTAGCCATTTGCATTTTTATTTACTGGAAAGACAAGTTCGACCCTGAGCCAAGAAGGCTATTAATCAATTGTTTTTTTTGGGGAGCCCTCAGCTGTTTTACTGCTCTAACCATAAATAACATTCTCGAAGTGTTTATTTTTTTATTCCGTTTACCTATTGAATTCCATTACGCGGGCACAAACCTGTTTTGGTCTTTGCTTTCTTGCATTCTGGGAACTGGACTAGTGGAAGAGTACTCCAAATTTTTGAGTGTAAAGGCCGAGGCTTATCGGAAACCGGAGTTTGATGAGCCTTTTGATGGAATCACCTATTCAGTTATGGTGGCTATGGGTTTTGCTACGCTAGAGAATTTTCTTTATGTCTTCGAATATGGTTTCGAGGTAGCTGTAATACGGATGTTCCTCTCGGTTCCGGCCCATGCGGTATTTGGAGTAATTATTGGTTACCACATGGGGCTCCAAAAATTCAGTGGCAAAAAGTATTTGGCCTTAAAAGGGATATTGCTTGCTGCGGTATTGCACGGGTTTTTCAACTTTTTTCTTTTAAATTCCTATATAAAGGGATTGTATTTGGGTGCGATTGTTTCTTTAATTATCGGTTTGATCTATTCTCTCAGGGCCATAAAATTGCACTCAAAGGCGTCTCCATTCAAGCACCCCAAAGGAAGGGCTACTTAAAACCTTTTTATTTGATTTTTGGTTCGATTCCTTCCCAAGATACCAGTTGTCGGTCCAGCTTGATTTTTTTCAACCCGCCATTTGGACCATCAATGGTATAATGTTCGGCAATATCATCGCCAACATGCTTTACAAACTTGGTTCTCATTCGAGAAGTAATTTCACTTAGTCTGTTTTCGGTTGGATCGGTTAGGCTGTCCATGGTATTTTTGAGGTTGGCCAATGTAAAATCATGACCAACCTTCATGTATATCTCCTGGATTCGCTCACGATGTTGTGCCATTTGGTTGAAGGCTATACCTTGAGGATTTTCAAGGAAAAGGATGAAAATGGTTTTTTCCAGAGGTGAAAGCCGAAGTTTCGAATGATCCATGTCGGGGAAGGAAATCGGTTCCCTTTTTTTGGTGATAACCACACGGCTTGGAAGCTGCGTAAGTTCGAATCGGTCGCGGAACAACAATTGGGTTCTGATGTGTTCCATGATCCGGGTGCATTGCAAAAACAAATCCGGACTGATGCATTTTTCTTTGATGATGGAGATACAATCTTCACAGATGTCCGCCGTTCGCAGTTTTAATGTTATTTCCCTCTTGTTCTGACAAAAGTCACTTATGCATCCGCGCGCTTCATGATGCACATGTGCGGCAAGTGTCTTGTAATCAACAAACATTTTCTTGTGAAGTATGGCGGTTGCGATTAAGAATGCAACGGGAAACCTAGGCTCAGCATGTGTATAATACTCCCACTCATCTACATGAATAAAAAAGTTGTTATCACCATCAGGATCTGCCGCCGAAAACCAGTTTTTGTCGTTTCTGATATCCGTCAGCAATATCACGGCATCATTTTCAGGAACCTTTTTCTCTCTGCGGTAGTGCTTACATTTATTGAAAATCAAATCCCAGGAAATTTCTGGTAAATAATCATCATCAAACACAACTCTACTGTACTCATTCAGTTCAATCGACGCATAAGATTGCTCATAAAACTCCTCCCTCGTAATAAAACGCTCCATCACTTCTTTCTCGAGGAATTCGACATATTGATCATCCGAAAGGAATTTCATGGGCCCGGGAAATTGGTTTAGCAAACAAACCACCTCATCGTAAAATTCATCACTGATGGATTCGGATCTTATTAGATGGATATTGGGCATGGAAGGTAATTTCATTAAAATTAATAAAAAAACCCGTGCCAGAACTTGTCCGACACGGGTTGATAAAGAAAAGCTTATCTCACTTCGTAGTAAATCGTTTCGGGATATTCTCCGAAGACGAATAGGGTAACCGGGCAGAGCCACATTCGGTGACGAGCTTGACGCCCTCTCAACTTACGGGCCATGTAGTATGCACCGCCGAATACGGGCACTTCGAAGAGCTTTTCAATTTTGTTTTCCAATAATTCAGTAACACTGATCTTCATTGTAACACGATCGCTTCCACTAGATAATCTGTCGAGCCAGGTATCGGCTCCAGCCACCATCCGAAGATCTTCACGGCTACCATCGTATTCATCAAGTTCGATGTACCACTTTCCGTTATCTTT
>JBKCHO010000111.1:0-13852 GCA_046302815.1 Bacteroidota bacterium
GTTTAGCATACAACACCTACCTAATTAACCCTACGCAAGCCGATACATTCCTTTACGACGGAGTGATCCCAAATGGAGGAGTTACCCAGAGCATGGTCATCGAGTCAAATGGCTCCATGGGAGAGCTGTCGCTTGGTCTTGCCGGAAGAATTGAAGAAACATTTATGGTTGGACTGAGTCTCTCATTCCCAAACATCGAATATGAGGAGTTGAAAACCTATACAGAGACGGATGAGGAGGGTACAGTATTCGTTGCAGACACATCATTACTCTACAGAGATTTCAAATCCTTGAAATACGAAAACTATTTAAAAACAACCGGAAACGGATTTAACATGAAACTGGGTGCTATATTCCAGCCCATTGATTGGCTCAGGACTGGACTGGCCATTCATACGCCAACTTGGTTTTTCATGAGCGATATTTATAACTCAAAAATGCAATCCGTATTTTCAAATAACAGGTTTGAAGATTTTTCTCCCGACGGAAACTACACTTACAGGCTCAGAACCAGCTGGAGAACGATAGCAAGCTTAGGGTTCATTTTTGGAAAATCAGGACTTCTAAGTCTAGAGGGTGAATTGGTGCAATATCCAAGGGCAAAGCTCGGATCAAGTGACTACAATTTTATGAATGAAAACCAAATAATCAAAACCGTTTACAAATCATCCACCTTTAATTTCAGGGCAGGTGGAGAATGGCGCTACGAACCCTTTAGTCTCCGCGCAGGCGCTGCTTATTATGGCACTCCCTTTAACGATGCTTTTACGAATAAGGTCACCGATCAAAGCACTTGGATCTTTTCCGGTGGGGCTGGCTACAGAGGAAAGAAGTATTACTTCGATTTCGCCTTCGTATATTATGAAAGAGGCGAATCCATCAGTCCCTACTATTTAAGCTATGAACCAACACCTGCGGCAACTGCCAAAAGATTTGAAAGCCGCGTAGTGACCACTTTTGGTTGGAAGTTTTAGTCTTGTATAATGAGCTTAATTTCTATCCGTTGAGCTCTTATAATGTAAGCTTGACATTTGATCGGTGTTAGCAATCTCATTGGCTACATCCATGATTTCATTTGATGTGACGCCGTCTATACCTTTCATTACGGAAACCAGATCCATTGGACGGCCATAAAGCAATACATTTCTTGCATTGTTCAACATAAATCCGGGTCTGTTTTCCTGGGCTATAGCTATTTGACCTTTCAATTGATACTTGTAGCTATGCAGTTTTATTTTTGAAATCCGATTACGCTGAAGTTCATGCACCTCCTTCCAAACCAAATCTCTACACCGACTAAAAAAAACCGGGTCGGTGGCAAAATATATGCTGAAAATACCGCAATCTGAAAAAGTGTTGTAAGATGATTCTATTTGGTAAGTATAGCCATACTTCTCTCTTATTTTAAGATTCAACCTAGAGTTCATACCTGGACCACCGAGAATGTTGTTCAATAAGAATAGTGCAAAGCGTTTGGGGGATTTTGATCCATATGCCCGACCTCCGCAAATAAAATGGTCGTGGGCGGTTGGTCTTTGAAGAACCTTGTTGACCGGCTTCAACCTCCGAAGTCCAGCTGCCTGCTTCAAGATTTTTGAATCTTTGCCTCTTACCTTGAAATTTGACTCAACTACATCAACTACCAAACCCAAAGGCAATGCACCAACATAGGAAAACACCATGCGGTTTGAGATATAGTTCAACTTCGTAAACTCCAATAAATCTTTCCTAGAAAACGATCGAACACTTGTTTCCGTTCCAAGAATTGGATTGCCAACAGGATGTCCTTTGAAAACCATCGCCTCGAAATCCTCGAAAATCTGTTCGGAGGGATTATCCAAGTAAGAGTTGATCTCGTCCAAAACCACCCCTTTTTCCACAGCTATCTCTTTATCCGGGAATGATGGATTGAGAACAATATCGGCTATCAGCTCCACAGCCCTTTCAAAATGTAAATGCAACATCGAAGCATGTATGCATGTTTCTTCCTTGGTGGTATAGCCATTCAATTCGCCGCCAACCGATTCAAGACGGTTTAAAACCTGAAAAGCATTACGCTTTTTAGTCCCTTTGAAAATCACATGCTCTATGAAATGGGCCAAACCAACCTTTCCGTCAGGCTCATTGCGACCACCTGCCAAAATCATCAAGCCGCAATGAGATACAGTGCCAGGAGAGTGGTGGTACACCAATTTTAATCCGTTAGGGAAAACATGAAGTTGGGAAGATGGAAATTCCATAGAATGGGATTCAATTAAAAATTCATTTTTTTGAACCTGCCATAATCTGTTCCACAACAGATGGATCAAGCAAGGTGGAAGTATCCCCTAAATTTGCCGTATCACCTTCAGCTATTTTACGCAGTATCCTTCGCATAATTTTACCAGACCTTGTTTTCGGAAGACCGGGTACCACTTGAATCTTATCCGGTTTAGCGATAGGTCCAATTACTTTTGTAACAACATCTAGTATCTCTTTTTCCAAAACGACAAAATCATTGGGAGACTTGTCGCAAATAACAAAGGCATAAATACCCTGTCCTTTTATGGAATGGGGGTACCCGACAACAGCCGATTCAACAACGATTGGATGCTCATTTATCGCATTCTCCACCTCAGCAGTACCTAAACGATGTCCGGATACATTAATAACATCATCTACCCTACCTATGATTCTGTAGTAACCATCTTCATCGCGACGGCATCCATCGCCTGTGAAATACAATCCGGGGTAAGTAGAAAAATAGTTTGTTCTGCAACGCTCGTGATCACCATAAGTTGTTCGAAGCATTCCCGGCCAAGGAAACGAAATACACAAATTACCCTCAACATTGTTACCCTCAATAATAATACCATTGCCATCGACCAGCACCGGTCTTATCCCTGGTAAAGGCAAGGTTGCGAAAGTGGGTTTCTCTTTGGTAATTCCCGCAAGAGGCGAAATCATAACTCCACCGGTTTCGGTTTGCCACCAAGTATCAACAATCGGGCATTTTCCATTTCCAATATGCTTGTGGTACCATTCCCAAGCCTCCTGGTTGATAGGTTCACCAACGGAACCGAGTACTTTCAATGAATTCAAATCGTACGGTTTCACATAATCCAACCCAAACGCCTCCAAAGCGCGTATAGCCGTGGGCGCAGTATATAAAATTTGGACTTGATGTTTATCTACGATTTGCCAGAATCGACCAGCGTCAGGGAAAGTAGGAACACCCTCAAACATTAGATTCTTAGCTCCTGCGAGCAGTGGCCCGTATGCAATGTATGAATGTCCTGTAATCCAACCCAAATCGGCAGTACACCAATAAAGAGATTCTTGCTCATATTGAAAGACATTCACAAAGGTATACCAAGCATAAACCATGTAACCTCCGCAGGTATGAACAACACCCTTGGGTTTACCCGTAGATCCGGAAGTATAAAGAATGAAAAGCATATCTTCAGAGTCCATGATTTCAGGATCACACCAGTTTGGCTGTTTTGGCACCAAATCATGCCACCAATAGTCTCTATCAGGAATCATGCTAATTGCTGTTCCGGTCCTCTTCAATGTGACGGTATTTTTTACAATTGGACAATCCAGCAATGCTTCATCTACAACACTTTTGATTGGTATTTCCTTTGAACCCCGAAAAGCACCATCGGAAGTGATTACTACGCTGCAACCCGCATCATTGATTCTTTCTCTTAGCGAGGAGGCAGAAAATCCAGCAAAAACTACGGAATGCACTGCTCCAATCCGAGCGCAGGCCAAAACGGAGAATAACAACTCAGGCACCATTGGCATATAGATGCAAACCCTATCGCCCTTTCTGACACCTATTGATTTTAGTGCATTGGCGCACTTGCATACCTCATCCAATAATTGACTATATGAATAGTATCGGTTGGGTTCATTGGGATCATTTCCCTCCCAAATAATAGCTGTTCTATTGGGATTAGTTTTTACATGCCTATCGAGACAATTGATGGTAATATTCAATTTGCCACCTAAAAACCACTTCACATCAAAGGAATCAAAATCCCACTCGAGAACCCTATCCCACTTTTTATTCCAATAGAAGCCTGAGGCTACATCCGACCAAAATCCTTCGGGATCAGAAACACTTCTTTGATAATGTGATTGATACTCTTCAATTGAACTTATCCGATTATACATTTCCTTTTCAATTTGTGTATGAATTGCATACCTTAGCCATACAGAACAAAACTAAGAAATACCGGTGAAAGGAATAAGCTGTATTGCATTAACTTTGATCTTAGCATTCTCGTTGGTCTCAGGGTGTGATAAAGTGGACACAGCCATTTCGGATGTAGAGAACTGTTCGGATGGAATTCTAAACAATGGTGAGCGTGAAATAGATTGCGGTGGCAGTAATTGCCAGTCTTGTCCTGCAAAAATGACTGCAATGGTCAATGGAGCAGAATGGAAACTTTCTGGAGCAACTATCTTTTCACAAGTAAACCCAGCCGGCAATAGTATTTTTTTAACAGGCACAGACAGCAGCCTTAATTCCATATCGCTAATACACACCGGACCGTTTCAAGAGGGAACTTACACGCTTACAAGCGGATTATACTCCACACCACAACAAAACTACACTTCAACTCAAGGTGATTTGATCATTTTGGAATGGGATTCGGAAGAGCGATTTATATCCGGACAATTTTCTTTCGATGCAGTCAACACCATTGGCGACACCATACGAATACAAGAGGGCTATTTCGCTTTTGCGCCCTACTAGCGCAAGCTCACCAACCAGATACTGCCAAGCATGAGCATTATGGTTCCCATCCATTGCCATTTGGTAAGACGCTCACCCAATTTGAAATAAGCGACCATCAATGAGACAGCGGGCTGTGTGAGGCAGAGCAAAGAAAAAATCAAGGGCGAAACTTGTCCGAGCACATAATTCGTACCTCCTACTCCTGCTACCGTTAAGAATCCAATCAACACAGGCAATTCCAATCCTTTGTTCATTCTTAAATCTCCAACTGGCCTAAACCAGTAAGCAATTGCCGATACGATAAGCACCATGCCTTCTTGTATTGCGGATAATTTCCAAAAAGCATCCCCTTTCGACATTTCAGAAAATGCGGGTATGGTTATGCCCCAGCAAAATGCGGCGAGCATGGCAAGGACCATCCCACGGTCGAATTCCATCTCAAGCAAATCTCGTCGGCTTATGAGCACGAATCCAGCGGCAAGAACCACAGTGGGATAAAGAAACTCATATTCGAAAGAGTGGTTGAAAAAAAACACAGATGAGACAACACCCCAAAAGGAAATGAAAGCCAGCAAAGGAACCGATTTGCTTACAAAACCACTTCTAACACTTCTAACAAAACAAACCAATCCAACCAAGCTTAATGGGAGTGCCCATAAGGCATATAGCCACTGTGTATCATTCCATGGTGTGCCAGCGCCTGCGAAATACAATATCAACAAAAAAGCAGGAAAGGTGATAAGAGATCGATTGGCCATGAGCCACCAAGATGAAATGGATCGACCTTTAATTTTCCAAAGGCAGTTGGTCAATCCATAGGCGGCTTGCGAGCATACCAGCAAAATCAATGTAAGCATTCCCAAATGTAAAAAACGATCTAAAAAAACAAAAAATAGAATTAGAAATCCCCGGGAGTACTGAAGTATGGTCGCTTTCCCTTCAAGTTTTCCTTCATTAAATCCAGTTTTTGATCGATCAACTTCTTGAGTTCAGGCGGACCTAAAACCTGTATATGATCCAGCCACATCATGATCCAACCAATTAATTCTCGATTCAAGGTGGATTCAAATTCCATTATTAAGAGACCATTTTTATCCAAATGAAAACGCTGTGTCGAGTGCCATTTCCTTTTTTGTATGAAAGGGTTATGGAATCCATTCGAACCGCTTTTATCGGAAGGGTGAAAAGCAAGCTTGATATGGTGTTGAGGCCCCTTTGAATACGTGATTCCGAAGCGCTTGTTGAGCATACCCATAACCTGTTCATGGGTGAATTGTTTCTTGAAATGCTTATCCGTGGGTATCAACTTCAAAATACTTTCGAAATCCAAGAACAGGAGCTCCCTTGCATCAGATTTAGTAGCCGTAATGAACAATGAGCCCCGATGAGACACTAGACAATGTAAATGATACAGGGCACTTTCAGGTTGAGGGTCTTCAGCCTGTAGTTGCTGAAGCAGCCTTACCTTCACTACCGTTTTTTTATCAATGGCTTGAATGATCTCCTTGAGCAATCGACGATCCTTCTCCTGGTACTCGGCTTCTCCCCATCCTGTTAAAACCATATGATTGAAAATGGCTGGTCCCAGACCAGAAGAATCCAACGATTGCTGGATTTGCAACGACAACTTGTCAATATATTCAGAACCTATGGAACGAACATGCTGTCCCGAAAGTCGGCTTAAGAGTTGAAATCCAATAATAGCCTCATCTAAGCGATTCCTTTTAGCATCGGCATCAGGTTCCACATGCCATTTTTTTTCACGCAATTCGGACTCATTTGAAACAACTTTAAAGCCATTTTCGACAGCTAAAGACTGAATTTCGGTGAGGTATCTGTAAATGGTTCTTGGGCCTGCAGGAATATCATGGCTTTGACACCAACGGTGCAATTCTTCTACCGTGTGTGGTTTGGTCTTAAGCCGATTAAAAATCCTGAAAAGCCTTTCGCTTTTCTTTTGCATTAGGATACTTTCTTATAACAAACTTAACCAAAAAGAATGGATAAAACCACATCTAACATCCATGAACGAAAAGAGCCCCCTAAAAAGGAGGCTCTTACATGTTTGAAATTGAAAATTACTTTACCGATGGTGTGGCAGCTTTGCCTTTAATGGGAGCTGATTTGCTTTTGACCTTCGGATCCAAAGCCGGCTTTTGCTCAACCTGTGGAACAGGTTCTATTTGGGGAGCCGAAACAATATCAGATGGCTTCGGAGAGGGAGCATCAACTAATTTCATTTCCTTAAGGAGATGTCCAGCACCGCCAAATTTATCAATCACGAACAAGGTGTATCGAATATCCACTCCAATGGTTCTTTGGAAGTTGGGTTCAAAAGCAAAATCGCTGGATATGGCTTCCCAATTCCCATCGAATGCAGTTCCGATAAGTTCACCGTTACCATTAATGATGGGACTACCGCTATTACCTCCAGTGATGTCATTGTTGGTGATAAAGCAAATGCGCAACTCTCCATCTTTATCGGCATAAGGACCAAAATCCTTCCTTTTCATCATATCGATCAGTTTAGAAGGAGCATCGAACTCATAATCGCCAGGAACATACTTCTCAACCACCCCTTTGGAAGTGGTGTACTCCTTAAATGAAACAGCGTCTTTGCCATTGTAAGGAAGCACTTGACCGTATGTCAAACGCATGGTAGCATTGGCATCTGGAGCCATCAACTTACCAGGATTCATTTCCAGCATAGCTGCCTGGAATAGGCGATTGGCCTTGCCCAACATGGAGTTCACTTTGGTAATCTCCGGACTCATGGTCTTGTTGACCATGTCAGAGTAGGCCGAAGTAAACTTGTAGATTGGATCCTTGTCGAGAACCTTCATAGAAGGGGATTTCAGGAATGCCTCCAACTTCTCCTTAGAGCTAAAAACCGAACGCTTCCACATATCATCAGACATGGCTTTGTAGTCGCGTTTGAATTTATCAGCCATGCCTACTACATCCAATGGCAACATTGTGTTGTCGAGATCTTCCAAAATGCGACGGACCACCACTTCAAGCACCTTTTTTTCGATAGGCTCATAAAACTCCTTGAAATCGGTTTTCAGGTCAGAAGACATTTCGGTTGCAATCTTTTTAGCTTCCTCTTTTTTGGTTTTGTCTTTGAGAGCCTCGGTAAGTTTGCCCATACCCATAGACATCATCATAGCCTGAGAGTTGGCAATACCATCTTGCATGTAGACACTGAATAAGCCGAATTTACGAACCTGTCCATAGGCCTGCTCATAACTGGAGAGCACATTTTCATATTTGGTTCTGTTGCCTTCCTTAACCCATTTTGCAAAAGCATCTTCTTCCGCTTTGCGTCTTTCATAAATGTTCAACTGTTTGAGACCAGTGGCCTCACCCATGAATTTTTTCCAATAGTTGCTTAGGCCAGCGTGTTTGTCGGCGTACATCAATTTCACTTTAGAGTCGGTCTTCATGTATTGCTCGTATACATCAAGAACTTCGCGACGGACTCGTACTCGCATGGGCCGCTCCGTTTCGGATAGGTAACGGATTCCACCGCTGTAAGTATAACGCTGTGTTCTGCCTGGATAACCCAAGATCATAGCGAAGCTGTTTTCAGTAGCACCTTGCGTATTGATCGGGAAGAAATAATCAGGAGTAAATGGTTTGTTTTCCTTTTTAAAATCGGCTGGCTTATTGTTGGCATCAGCATAAATGCGGAAAAGAGCTATGTCGCAGGTATGTCGAGGCCACATCCAGTTGTCAGTATCTCCGCCAAACTTTCCGATGTTCTCGGGAGGAGTTCCCACCAGTCTGATGTCAGTGTAAACCTTATAATACATTGCCAAATACTTATTACCAGACCAAAATGGAACGATTTCCACCACATAATGGGACTTCTCCTCACCCATGGCATCTTTTAGTTTGGTTGAGGCGTTTTTGATGATGCCAGACAACGCTTTGGATCGAGCAGCTTCATCATCTCCAGCAGGAATGCTGTCCATGATCATTTGAGTTACATCCTCTACCTTGGCCAGTAATCCAATATTGAAGTTGGCTGGTCTTTCGGACTGCTGATCTTTTGCCCAAAACCCATTAACGAGGATGTTATCCTCAGGGGTGCTAAGCTCTTGAATGGCTCCATAACCACAGTGGTGATTGGATAGGAATAATCCTTGGTTGGAAATGATTTCACCGGTACAGAACATACGGTTCTGCTTGGTCATTAAACGCACCACTCCGTCTTTGACGCAGGCCTTGTTGATGTTGTAGATGTCATCTGCCGTCAGGCGCAAGCCACGAGCCTGCATGGAGTCCTGCAATTGGCTGATTAATGTCAATGGCCACATGCCCTGATCCGCACGCAGCGAGAGGGAGGGGATTAACAGAAGTAACAGGATCCAAATCTTTCTTTTGAACATGTTTTTTAGAGAGTTACTGGGTTTGGGGAAATAATGAATTTATGGGGGCAAAAATAGGTTTTTTGCCCTTGCCTTGAGGTCAACTGATTGTCAAAAATAACCAGACTAACCAAGTGATTACCAGCACTCCGGCAAGATTCATCCAAACGCCAACCCGTAGCATATCGCTAACAGAAAGCCTGTTGCTTCCAAATACGATGGTGTTGGGTGCGGTAGCAACTGGCATCATGAAACCTAGCGAAGCAGCCAAAGTGGCTGGCACCAACAGTAAAAGGGGATCAACTCCAAGATCCTTTTGAAAGGCAACCAACACCGGAATAACAAGCTGGATACTGGCCACATTGGATGCAAATTCGCTGATGATACAAACCACCAAACAAATTCCAGCCATCAATAAAAGCACATGGGTTGAAGAGAATACCTTGAGGCCATCTGCGATCCAATCACTCAAACCGGACAACTCGAAACCCTTTGCAAGGGCAAAACCGCTTCCGAACAAAAGGATGATGTCAAAGGGCAACCTAGAAACATCTTTCCAATGCAACATGGTTTCACCTTTTCGGGATGGAGCAGGTATCAAAAAAAGCAACATTGCCATGAAGACGGCCACCATACTGTCTTGAACGAATTCTGGACTGGAAAAAAGATTTGACCATCCCGGAAGGGTTACAAAACCAAAGTTGAGATCGGCGCGGGTAAACCAAAGGATGGCAGTTATCGAAAAAATAACTGCAACAATCTTTTGTTCCATGCTTATTTTACCCAATCGATGATAAGCATCACGGAAGTAGTTCCGATCCACAGACTGAATGTTTTCTGCACCTCTCAAAAAAACGAGCTTTAGAACGAAATAGCAAACAGTCAATAGGATACAAGCTATAGGAAAACCAAAGGCGAACCAAGTTGAAAAAGCGATACCTCCTGTTTGTGGATAGGCTTCCTGGTAAGCTCGAGCGAAAACCATGTTGGGTGGAGTGCCCACCAAGGTGGCCATCCCTCCTATTGTAGCAGCATAAGCCAAACCGATCAACAAGGCCTTTGCTAAACGGTTACTATGTATTTCGTTGTTTATGTGCTTATCGGTCATGTTGATGATGGCAAACACTGCGGAAATCAACATCATAACCGTTGCCGTGTTGGATATCCACATGGAAATAAGAAACGATGTAACAATAACACCAAGCAACATACGATCTGAACGGGTTCCCGTGGTGGTAAGAATGCGAAGCGCCATTCGCTCGTGCAACCCCCATTTTTCTATGGCAAATGAAATGATGAATCCACCTATGAATAGGAAAATGATTTGATCCATATACTGGAAGGATACCGTTTTAGGATCGGCGATACCAAGCAATGGCATGAAAACAAAAGGCACCAATGAGGTAACCGCCAAATGAACAGCTTCAGTAAGCCACCAAACAGCCACCCAGGCAGTAATTGCAGCCATCCGGGTCACCATGGGATTTCCCGGATCAAGATCAGCGAATAGGGTAATAATCGCTGCAATACCAGGACCAGAAATCAGTTTTAAAATCCTCATTGTGGTTGAAACACCACGAATTAACGAAAAGAAGATGAATTAGGAGGGTAATGGCATATCGGTTCTTTAGTTCGGTTTCTTGTAAACAGGAACCGTTGAGCAAGGTTCACCGAACATCAGACTTTTGACAACCGGTTGTAATTTAAAAGCCATTGCTGCATAAATGGATGGAGGAACCTCTACTTCGCCACAACCCTTGATGACAACCCGAGTATCTGCAAACGGGGTCAAGTCCATTGACCCGATTTGTTCCAAGGCCAACCATTCCACAAACTGTTTCTCGGAGCCTGCAAAAACCTTGGATGCGTATGGTCTCAAAGCGGAGGCTATCAACATCCATGCCCACATAGGAATAATGGCATCTGAGGAGCAGAAAATAGCAACCTGTTTGTTTTCATAAGCAGTCCAATTGTGGGTATTCACAAAATCACGAATGTCTTTTTCGCGCAATATCATATCTTCAAAAAGCATAGGTTTAAGGTCTAAACCCAGCACATCCTGTTTCATAAAGTCAGCAGGATCCAATGTTATAATCCCGCTTGATGCTACTCTGTTGATGATGTCGGCCATGTTAATGAGTCCTGCTTAATTGAGATCCTAAAGGAATAAATCTGGAATTTTATTTTAAGTAAAAAACGCAATGTGTAAATCTACCACATGCCCAGTTCCAACTTGGCCTCTTCACTCATCATGTTTTTGTCCCATGGTGGATCAAAAGTAATTTCCACCTTGGCACTATTGACATCGGGTAATTCGCGAATCTTCTGTTCAACTTCAGGGGGAAGGGTTTCTGCTACGGGGCAGGCGGGAGAAGTCAGGGTCATTCTCACATGCACATCATTACCGTCATTCACGAGCACCTCGTAAATGAGTCCCAAATCAAATATGTTGACCGGAATCTCCGGATCGTAACAGGTTTTGAGTACATCCACCACCCTATCCTGTAAAGGTTTTACATCATCCATTCCAATTGATTTAATTATTGCGCATGGCCCGAGGCAAATCCGAGCGCATACAGTTTCATTTGCTTAACCATGGCTGCGAGCCCGTTCGCCCGTGTAGCCGCCATATGCTGCCTGAGTCCAATGGCATCCACAAACTCCAAACGGGCGTTTTGAATCTCGTCAGGAGTCCTTCCGGATAGCACACGAATGAGCAAGGCGATTTCACCCTTGACAAAGGTTGAGTCGCTATCAGCTTGAAAAAAAACCAACCCGTCCTTGCTTGTGGCATGTAGCCACACGCTGCTTTGACAACCTTTGATTCTGTACGCATCGGTTTTGTAACATGCATCCAAAGTGGGAAGTTTTTGTCCAAGCTCGATGATATAATGATATTTTTCCTCCCAAGAATCAAAGAGGTCGAAATCATCGACAAGTTCCTTTTCAACCGAGTCCATTGTATTCATTGTGCAAAGGTAATCATAGACATAAGGTGGCTTGGTGTGCTATGCATATCTTTGTACAAACGCCTGTATGAAAGCTGTTTTTCGCGACCACCTAAGAATCATCAAACACCTGAATTTCAGGAGGGTTTTCAATACTTTGAAAATTTTTTCAAGTTTTCAGGCATCCCGGCTAACGGGCAAAAACCTGCATTGGGGTATGCCCTTTGCCCTTTCGGTGGAACCTACGACCTCATGCAATCTTCGTTGTCCGGAATGCCCAAGCGGACTTCGATCCTTCACCCGACCCACCGGCATGCTGGATCCGAAGCTATTTGAAAAGGCTATTGAGGAGCTATCAGATGATTTGATTTACCTTATCTTGTATTTTCAAGGTGAGCCCTATTTGCATCCCGAATTCCATGGCTTGGTCAAGGCTGCAAAACAGAGAAAGCTTTATGTGGCTACATCCACCAATGCACATTATCTGGATAATGAAAATGCGCGTAAAACCATTGATTCTGGCTTAGACCGACTGATCATATCATTGGATGGCACCGACCAAGAAACCTATGCATCTTATCGAATCGGAGGCAAATTAGACAAGGTTTTAGATGGCACGCGCAATTTGCTGAAGCTTCGCGATGAGATGCGATCGAAAACCCCTTTCGTTGTTTTCCAGTTTCTGGTAACAGGGAAAAATGAACATCAAATTCCAGAGGTGAAAAAGATGGCCAAGGAGCTAGGTGTTGATGATGTTTGGTTAAAAACTGCCCAGATATATGATTACGAAAATGGAAATGAATTGATACCACAACAAAGTCGATATTCCCGCTATAGAAAATTGTCGAATGGAAAATGGGCGTTAAAAAACGCCATGTCCGATCGGTGCTGGAAAATGTGGCATTCGTCTGTTATTACTTGGGATGGAAAAGTGATTCCGTGTTGCTTTGATAAGGATGCATCTCATAGCCTCGGTAATTTAAATGAAGAATCATTCAGGGTGGTTTGGAAAGGAGAAAAATACAATGCCTTCAGAAGCAACTTGCTCTCCAATAGAAGCTCGATTGATATTTGCAAAAACTGTACAGAGGGCACCGAAATCTGGGTTTGAGGGAACGGCTGCTCGCCATTAGGAGGTATTGATTAGATTTACAAAATGGATTATCAAAAAGCCATCTCATTGAAAATCGGAATCACTACGATTGCTTTGGTTCTGGTCATTTCAACCTTGGATTGGCTCTTCCATCAGGAAGTTGTTTGGTCCATGCTTTTCATCGCTCCAGTAACCGTATCCTTCTTCCATCCCAATAAGCGGTTCATCACTTTTATTTCAGCTGCTTGCTCGGTCATCTCCATTACTATGGGAGCCCTTATGGGCCATACCTTCAACGAATGGATGAACCAGCTCATCTCCATTGCTGGAATTTGGTCTGCGTGGTTCGGAATTGTTAGCTACCGAGGCTCGGTAGATCGTTTATCCAAGGAGAGAGAAAGATTGAAGGCGCTTTTTGATTACTCGACCGAAGGAATTGTAATCGCCGACAAAAACGGTGAAATTGTCATGATCAACCCAACCGCAGAGAAAAAGTTCGGTTTTGAAACGGGAGAGTTGATCGGCATGAAAATAGAAACCCTGATTCCTGACCGCTTCGGCAAGGGCCATGTTCGTCATCGTGATCATTTCATCAAAAACCCGCACGCCAGGCCGATGGGAAAGGGGCTTCAGCTATATGCGAGGAAGAAAGACGGATCCGAGTTTCCCGTAGAGATTAGTCTAAGTACATTTACAATCGACCATAACT
>JBKCHO010000112.1:0-5736 GCA_046302815.1 Bacteroidota bacterium
GTGTTCCTTTTCCAACCATAGTTGGTGCAATTATGAACATCGATAATGCAAATGGTTCCATAACCAATACATCGGTTGTCAGCTTTGGTAGTATTGGCGCTCCACCAAAAATACAAGAAGTCAGTTCGCTATGCTCAGCCCCCAATGGCAACTTTTATTTTCTCACACTTGACACAGTGGGTTCAACTAACAACCAGTTAAGTGCAATTGGGTTCAAGATTCAAACCTCATACAATTTTGACTATTACATCCCTGGTTATGGCTTCGGTACAAAGCAACCCATTAGCGCAACAAGAGCCAATGGCAGTGCTTTGTATACGCACAACGGACAAACTCTGCATAAGCGTAATTTGCTTACTGGCGCTGTCTTGGCTACCACATCCATTCCAGGAGGTATTATCAACACAAATCCCAATTCCGGTACCAAAACACAAGGTAATGGAGGACTGGATCTCGATAATTGTGGAAATGTATATGTTGGTTCCGGTAATGGCGTATACAAGTTCGACTCGTCCTTGAATTTGATTGCAAGTGCATCCACCTCAGGTGCGGTATATGATGTGGATGTGGCTGCGAATGGTGAAGTGGCTGCCAGCGGAGTAAATTTCGTGGCATCGGTTAATTTGAGTGCTTGTTCACCCATTTTATTTTGTACCTCAATTTCCGTACAGCCCCCATCATCTGTTTCGGTATGCTCCAATAGCAGTGCAAGTATCAGCATCAGCACCATTGGCAGCGGTTTGAGCAGGCAGTGGCAGAAGAAGGCCCCTGGCTCTACGGTGTTCACGAACTGCACATTTGGCGGTGTTAATGGTTTCTCTGGTGTACTAACCAACACACTCAACATAGCCAATGTCAACGGACTTAATGGTTACTCTTTCAGATGTATTGTGACAAGTTCTTCGATGGTTGACACAAGCGATGTGTCGGTATTGACAGTTAACAGTCCTGCCACGGTCACCACCCAGCCAACGAATGCTGTTGTATGTTCGGGTTGGGGTACAACTTTTACAGTTGGCGCATCTGGCACTGGGTTAACCTACCAATGGGAATATGGGGTAAATACGAGCAACTTCACAAATGTTTTAAATGGAGGTACCAATATTTTTTCAGGTGTTAACTCTCCCGTTTTGAATGTGGGTAACAGCGTAGGCCTGGCGAACTACTACTTCAGATGTATTGTCAGTTCATCGGTTTGTCCACCTTCGGTTTTTTCCAATACGGCCCAGCTACTCGTTTCTTCACCAGCTGCAATCACCACCCAGCCCACATCCACAACTGTTTGCTCGGGACAAAACGCCACTTTCAGTTTGAATGCCACGGGCTCCGGGCTCACATATCAGTGGCAAAACAGGAGTGGCTCCACGGGAACTTGGTCCAACTGTGTGAATGGTGCCAATTATAGCGGATCTGCGAGTAATACGCTGACGGTGTCGAACCTTTCGGGTCTCAGCGGTTACCAATATCGTTGCTTGGTGAACAACAGCTGCCAGTCGCCTGCCACCAGTTCTACGGCGGTATTGACCGTTAGCCCCACTCCGAGTGCCTCGATCCTGGCCGACGGCACGGCATCGAGTTCGGTTACCATATCCCCTGGTCATGCGGTATCTCTTCAGTTGAACGGCAGTGTGAGTTCCACCAGTCCGAACATCGTATGGAGTCCATCGACTGGCTTGAGTTCGACAACCGTATCCGATCCGATCGCCTATCCCTCGGCAACCACTACCTATACAGCCACCTTCACCAACATCTACGGATGCACCCAATTGACGAGTATCGTGGTTAACGTGAGCAGCCTACCCTCCGCGGGTGCCATTTCGGTTGTTAGTGGCACTGGGGTGAGCGGGTTCAGCATATTCGACACCTTGCAAGTGCAAGTGAGGTTGAACGGTGTCACGAACATATACGGTGCTTATGCGAAGCTTCGTTATTACGGTGCGTTGGCTCCGTATATGAGTTATGTGGGTTATACGGCTGGCACGATATTGGGCACGGGCTCTGGTATTATCTCCACTCCTCCGGTTACTTCGGGCAGCTATGGCTATGATTTCGGCATATCGAAAGTGGGCGCTGTTTTGGGATATTCGGGCACGGGTACTTTGTATACGTTTCTGTTCAAGCCCAATAATGTTCCCACAAGTCTTTTAGGCAGCCCGATATGTTTCTATGTTGACAACCTGTCGATCACCAACGGAGCGGGCTCACAGGTGGGGTTGACCAACCAGGGTCCATACTGTTATAATTTCACCAACCAGGTGAATGTATGGCCTGGTGACTTGGACAACAACAAAACGGTGAATACGGCGGACATATTGAAGATCGGTGTTTTCTATAATAGCACGGGTCCTGTTCGTCCCAACGCGAGCCTGCAATGGGTAGCCCAGCCATCCACATTGTGGGGCACGAACACCTCCAGTCCCAATAGCGATGCCTACAAGGTCTTTGCAGACGGCAACGGAGACGGCATCATCAACAATGCAGACCAGACTTCGGTGGGTTTCAACATGGGTAAGATACATGCGTATGCGGCACCGTTAGACAGCCTGTTGGATGGCAGCGGCTTCAACCGGATTTCTTCAACGGGCAACTTGTTGGTTACCCCGACTCCAGGCTATGTGAACACGAGCCAGCTGCCGCAGCAGGTGGAGTTGGATGTGAGCCTGGCCAACAGCAACGGCACCTTGGACAACCTGTACGGGATATCGTTCGACATCACGGCGGATACGAATGTATTCGATTTGCAGAACACCACATTCGACTACACAGGTTCGATATTCGGTGCGCCATCTCAGGACTTTTTGAGCATCGAGTATGTGGCCAACGGTGTGGTGAGTGTGGGCATGACGCGTTTCAACAATGCATCAATCAACGGCAACGGACTGTTGTGCAAGGTTCGCTTGAACACACTGTCAAGCTTGAACTACCCCGACACGAACCTGGTGTTCAACGGTACAGTGGTCGCAGCCAATGACAGTTCAGGAGTTCCTTATTCGATCAACCCTTCTACGGTTCAGGTTCCGTATGGTTCTACGGCGGGATTGTCGGAAGGCGGCATGAGCGATGTTCGGATATATCCGAACCCGGCCAACGAATATGTACAGGTGCAGATGGGCAAGGAGGTGATGGTTCGTGAAATCAGGGTTGTGGATCAGACGGGACGGGTTGCAATCAGCAAGTCAATCAACAAAGCAATCAGGACATCTCAAGTAGAGATATCAAAACTAGAAACAGGAGTATACACCATTCAAATAATCACAAACAATGCACAATTCAATCAAAAGGTTGTCAAGGTTAGAAAGTAGCCATGGCAATAATCAACCTGGTATCCAAAAAGGGTTTCAATTCCGACTAATACTTGGTTTAATCTGCATATCGCTTTTAGCTGTTCCAGCTTGCAAAAAAGATGACGTCAATGGTAGCGGAGGCGATAGCAATTCGCCTGTTGCTAATATAGAAGTTGATATTGTTGTGCTCGCAACAGATGAGCAAGGAGAAGATATGCAAGGAGTTGAACTTACCATAAATGGCGTCACTGGCATAACGGATCAATTTGGAACTTGTATTTTCAAGCAAATAGCTGTTCCATCAAATCGATTTTATGTCGGGGCTGAGAAGCAAGGGTATTTTTCGACGGGATTCGGTGGTATTCCCCAGGCAAACCAAGTCCAATATGTACGAATTAAATTGTTAAGCAAAGGCAATCCAACCACCTTTAGCGGTACCTCCACGGGCTCAATAACCACTACGGATAATGCCCAGGTAGTTATACAACCCAATACGGTTATTGATGCTAATGGAGTCGTGCATAACGGCCAGGTCAAAGCCTATGCGCGTATGTTAAATCAAGACGATCCCGAGTTTCCAACTCTTTTTCCTGGAGGAGATTTGGCTTCTGTTAACTCATCTGGTGAATTAACCCAACTTGAATCCTATGGCATGTTGGGCGTGGAGCTTGAGGATATGGCAGGAAATAGATTGAATTTGAACGGTAACACAAGTGCAGATGTGAGATTTCCAATAGCAGCCTCCCAATTATCTTCTGCTCCTGATAGTATTCCCTTATTGCATTTTGATGAAGAAAAGGGTGTTTGGTTACAGGAGGGTTATGCATATAAAAATGGAAGCTATTATGAGGGAAGTGTAAAGCATTTCTCATGGTGGAATTGTGATGTTCCACTACCCAACCCAGTTCCGATTATCAAAGGCAAAGTCGTTGACTGCTTCGGAAATCCAGTGCCAGGCTGTGTGGTAAGTGTTAACAATACATATACATTGACAACAAATAGCCTTGGGGAATACTCTAACTGGATTCCGGCTGGTATTAATGTTGTTGTGTCTGTTAATCCACAGCTGAATTCAAATATTTATCCTGCGGTCAGCTCTCAATCCGTCTTCATAAATCCTGGATTGAACCTTGTGCCGGACATAGTTCTGAATTGTCCAGCAACCATAACCGGTCAGGCTGTGGATTGTGAGGGTTTGAATACACCTGTTTATGTACGGGCCATATGGCCTAATGGAAGTACCATGTTGTTGTATTTTCCAAATGGAAATTTTCAGCTGAGTGTTGCCACAACTCCAAATATTCAACTGACTTTATTCAATGGCACCGCTTTCAAAGATACAACCCTGTCAATTTCGTCATGGGGTGCAAATCTATCTCTGGGAAATATTGCGGTCTGTGAAATCACAGCAGGCACCGGTTGTTCTGGTATTACATCGGTAACGGATATCGATGGTAACACATACGATGTTATATCCATTGGTAATCAGTGCTGGATGAAGCAAAATCTGAAAACCACTCGTTACAGAAATGGAACGCAAATTGCAGGAAATTTATCATCTGCCCAGTGGAGTGCAACATCTTCAGGAGCCTATGCCGCTTATAATGACAACCAAAACAATGTAAATAATTACGGCAATCTCTATAATTTTTACGCGGTTGTGGATCCAAGTGGTTTATGCCCCACAGGTTGGCATGTACCTACTGATAACGAGTGGGACCAAATGATTAATGTTGCCGGTGGAGTTTCTTATGCTGGCGGTCATTTAAAGGATACTGGAACTGTTCAGTTGTTTAATGGACTTTGGCAATCCCCCAATACCGCTGCTGACAATCTTACAGGATTCGATGGCCAACCAGGTGGTTACAGGAACTACAATGGAGTTTATTCAGGGTTGGGATATACGGGTTATTGGGCTTCATCCAGCACCGGAACAGCGCCTGACAAGTCATGGTTCCGGCAGTTGAATCATGATTTAGGTGCGGTTATCAAAAATGATAATGACAAGCGAATTGGTTTCTCCGTCAGGTGTGTTAAAGACTGACATTTTAATCTGGATCTTTTAATCACTAATCCACAAATTTGTTAAGCCCCATTTTCAATCATATCCGCCCTCTGCATCATTGGTGCATATTTGTTTGTCTGTTGTTCTTAGCAACGGCCAATGTTTCTTTTGCACAGCAAACAAGCACTTGCTCGAACGCGGATTTTGAATTGGGCAACTTCTCTAATTGGTCGGGCACCACTGGTGGGTGTTGTCCAATTATTTCAACAGCAACAGGAATAGTGAATGGCCGTCATACCATAATGACTGGTAACGGCTTTGATCCCTTCTCAAATGGCAACATTCCAGTTGTTGCACCGGGTGGTCTTTTCTCTGCTCGTCTTGGAAACTCCAACATTGGCGCTGAAGCTGAGCAATTGAGCTACTCCTTCAGTGTAGGTACCAACA
>JBKCHO010000113.1:0-31613 GCA_046302815.1 Bacteroidota bacterium
CTTACTTTCAAAAACCTTCCCTCTACTGTTACGATACAAAGCAAGTCAACAGCCAATCGGAAGAAATTCGACAACTCTCGTTCCTGTTCTTTGAGCCTTGTGATATCGTTACGGATAGCCACAAATTGATACGGCTTTTTGGTTTCATCCAGAAAAGGAACGATGGTTGCATCTACCCAGTAAATACTGCCGTCCTTCGCACGATTGCGGATTTCACCTTTCCAGATTTTTCCGGAAAGAATGGTGTTCCACAGATCGCGGAAAAACACTTTATCGTGATAACCTGAATTGATGATCACATGGTTTTTCCCAATCAGCTCCGAGAAGGTGTATTTGGCCAACTCGCAAAACTTTTCATTGACATAGGAGATGTTACCTTGTACATCTGTTACCGAAACGATTGCATGGCTGTCGATAGCTTTTTTGTAATAATCGAGGGTACCGGAAAAAAATTGCTTCGCCTCGTTGGCTTTTACGGCTGAAATGAAGGCGGCCGTAAGCGAAATCATCGGCTCGAGGAATTTCAAATCTTCTTCCGTGTAACCACCTGGTTTGTTTGCAATACCTATCATCCCAATCATCACATTGCTTTTGTCCTTCACGGGAATGCCCAGGTAGTGGTTGAGTGCCGGGTGACCTTTAGGCAGACCGCCTCGGTGCGGATCATTAGCCGGATCATTGGAGATGACGACTTCACCTGTTCTCATGGTATAGCCAAACAAGGTATTCAGGTTGGTGAACTCCATGCCTTGTGACTCGTATTTTTTGTAAAGAGCTGCAGTTTCTTCGTTCCAGGAAATATCGGTAATGGCGTATGTTTTCAACACAGGCGCCCCATCGCGGGTGAAGATTTCCCCGATGAATCCGTATTCGCTATTGGTTACGGAGAGCACATTCTCCAACATCTTCCTAAAAAGTGATCGCTTGTTGCTTTGTGGATCGATGAACTCCCGGTTTATATCAGACAATGCCTGAAGAAGATCTTGTGATTGGGATTCTTTAAACATAAGGTCCTTGTTAGAAATCTTGTTCATAGGGCTAAAAATTTGTTTAATCACATTGGATTCAACGAATTTAGGCCTTTGGTTTCGAGTAAACACTATTTTAACCCGATTTAAAGCATTGGTAATCAATAGCCGGGTACTCGTTCCCTCAAAAGTATGCATAGAACAGGTTCTACATGGCTGATTTTCCTCATATAGTTAAGTCCAAAAACATCTAAATTTTGTCAATATGGAAACATCAAACTCCGCCCCGTTTTCAGCCGAGCAACTCCTTCAACGGGTCGAACAGGCCTCTGTTCGAAAAGCCCATTTACCATCGTTGTCCTTGTTAATGCTGGGCATTTTGGCTGGTGCATTTATCGGTTTCGGTGCAATGGCCAACACTTTTTTGCTGTCGGATCCTTTGACTAGCATGTCGGTAACTCGGATACTGGGCGGGCTCATATTTTCCATCGGCCTCATAATGGTGGTGGTGGCAGGAGCTGAATTGTTTACAGGAAACAATTTGTTGGTGATGGCTTTTGTCGATCGGAAAATTACTTTGGTGGAACTACTGCGGAATTGGACCATAGTACTGGTCGGAAACGCCCTTGGGGCTTTCTTATTAGCAGTGTTGGTATATCAATCAGGACATCTGGATTTATTGGGAGGTAAAGTAGCGTTGCAATATCTGGCTGTGGCCGATACCAAATGCGCTATGCCATTCATCAAAGCATTTGTAAGTGGCATTCTTTGCAACATGCTTGTTTGTTTTGCAGTTTGGATGTCGTTTGCGTGCAGAAGCGTTACAGACAAAATCCTCGCGGTTATTTTTCCGGTAACGGTATTCGTTGCCGCTGGCTTCGAGCATGTGGTCGCCAACCTCTATTTGTTTCCTGTTGCAATGATGGCATTGGATGAACCATCAACATATATTCACCTGAATGCCTCCGGAGTCGTGGGTAACCTCATACCTGTGCTACTGGGCAACATGGTAGGAGGAGGAGTCTTTGTTGGATTGGTGTATTACTTGGTTTATGGTAAGCAACCTGAAAAAGATCCTTCAAAAAAATAGAATAGGATGAAACGGATTAACACGAATTCAATCCGTACTAATCCGTTTCATCCGCCTTATCCGTGCTCTGCAATAAGGGTTTGATTACTTCACCACGGAAATCCGCTGGTCAGAAACTTGCCCTCCGGCAATTACTCGAATGTTATAAATACCCGCAGGGAGCTGTCCTACTGCAATCTGCTCAGTGAACAATCCGGTTCGATTTGAGATAGGTGAGCGCATTACCACAGCACCGCGCATATCAGTGATCATGACTACATCCTCTTGGGATGGATTTTCAACGAATAATGTCAATTGAATTAAATCGGAAGCAGGGTTTGGATAAGCACTCAAAAAGACCGGATTTTCATTCTCATTCACACCAGTGGCAGAAACTTGCTGCTTGTAAAATTCAAAGTTTCCTGTAGATGCACCACCGAATCCGGTAAACACCAACTTCCATAATCCTCCGGCACGGCCGTACACATAATAAACGGTTGAATCCTCAATCAACCACTGATTGGTGTTCAAGTCGAAGGTCTTCCATGTGTACCCGATATTGTTACTATACTTGTTAAAGCTCAACCCCCACGGTGTTACCAACGCTTCATCTACCGGGTATGCCTTTGCCGTAAATACACTATCGTTGGATAGCACACCTGTCACTTTGTAGGTTAGTGGCATAGACGACATGTATTGGGAGAAGACCAAGTCCCATGTGTATTTGTTGGGTTCACGGTCAAACACCGTGTTGGTTGCAAAAGAGTAATAACCGAAATTTTTGCCTTGGAAATTTTGCTTATTGACATTAACGGTGGTTTCATTTGTTCCATCCAGATTGGCATGCACAAATGTGTAGGTTCCGTTTTGAAGCACTTGGATCCATATTTTCTTCCATGTGCTGTTCGGAAGCTTGATGAAGAATATGGAGTCTCCGGTTACGGCGTGCGTTACGAAGTCGTAATTACCCCAGCCCAAGTCGAACAGATTGTTTGGGTCGCCAGTGATGTTGAATGCACCTGCCCACAGACTTGTGTCTCGATTGAACAACTCGTTTGCAGAGGTTAGCTGGCCGGTGGTATCAAGCGGAATGATATTTGACCAATCGTTCACTGAGAAGCCGGATTTGAATAGTCTCACATTGTTCTTGCCGTTTATTTGGATGGTGGCTTGGAATCCGGCAATTTGGAATGCCAAGTCCCAGTCGGTGTTGCTAATGTTGCTCACCTCGCCATCAGGCATACTATAAAAAACCTGATTGGTATATCCCTGGTTGATGGATACATTGTCATAAACTTGCTGAGCCATCATAGGAATCATCAGCGCACAAGCTAAGATCGTTAGTAGAATTCGTTTCATAGGTTTTGATATAAAGTGTTGTGATTTTAAATTATTTAGTCAATGGTTATTTGTTTATATTCATGTGTCACTAGCCACTACATACTTGCTATGAGGCAAATTGCCAAGGAATAGTTTTTTCTCAAATTCGCTTATACTCAAACTTCGCCGTTCCTTTATTTCCTTGGTCATCATAGAAGTCGTAAAACCTTATTTTATATACAAACCCTTCCGTATCTTTTAATAAATAGTAACGGTCGGGGATGATTACATAGCCTAAGTTGAAGTCATAATCTTTCCAACTAAATCCAATTTTTCCTGCAAGCGAATTGAAGCTCACATTGGACAAATGAGAAGCATCAAATGTTTCAAATGGAACATATGCGGCAGTGGAATCTTTTCGATATTGCTCATTTGAGCAACCCGACCACTTGTTCAACAAGGCTCCGGTTACAAGGTAATATCTGAATGGAGAGTTCAATGGTTCTGTCTGATAGGTGTAGGTATATTTCGTGAAGACCACATCCCAGTCGGTTTTTTTAGGAGACACTTCAACCATGGCACCACCATTATCGAATGTAAAATACATTAGCGAATACTCGGGGTTTTTTGGGATAATGAAATCAACAACACCTGTATTATTGTAATTGGAAAATCGGATTTTGTATTGACTTTTCGTAACCTCAACCACTTTGAATTTTCGCCAACGAACCGACCCAAAGTGTTCCGTACGACCGCGGTCAATAACATAAGTAACTCCAGTGCTCATTCCTGAAGGATCTCGGTAGTCTCCGAATGCCGTTGAGTCGTCAAAGAGATGTTCGGTTTCAGTTCGCCAAACTTTCCCGCTGGAGTCGGCTGCTGACATACTTGTATCACCGGTATGGGCAACGAACATGAACTTCCCTGTATTTAGGTAAATACGATATCCTTCGGTAGAGGCTTCAAAAGCCAGATCATAACTGCGGTAGGGAACCACTTTCTGCTGTCCAGTCTTAAAATCCACATAAACTTGGTCGTTGTAACTGACACCCATGGAGGCCGACATGCTTTGCAGCTCACCTGGAGGCGGTAAAACAAAAGGTGTTTCTTCCTTTTCGCACGAAACGATGAAAGGCAGTAAGAAAATCAAACAATACAGCGTCCTACCCATTTTTGGTTTTGCTTTTATTGTTTGCACTCAAATTCATTGTGAATTTGACAAAGCCTGTTCTTCCGGTGCCTACCGCAATCGTTCCCGAACCATCGTTGTGTGCCGAACCGGGCATATTGGAGTTAACATCGGTTACATCTAGCATATTTCGTATGCCTATTTGAACAAGCCATTTGTTTTTTCCGAACGATTTTCCCACGGTAGCATCCAACAAAGCAAAAGCGTGGTTCTTGAAAGTGGATATCGAATTATCTCCGTTTAAAATATATCCTGTGGAAGCGCCATTGTATTTATACCATGTGTTGAAGGACACTCCGGCTTTTTCGAATTGGTATCCTGCACGGAATCGCACCTCAGGATAATAATCATAATCGTAATTTGATTCTATCTTTTCTTCATTTTTCCCGTGCAAGGTATAACCCGCTTCAAATGAAAAGAGTCCGATTCCAAGAAACAGGTCAGAACCGATACCATGCATTTTACTTTTCCCTGTGTTTACATAGGTGTATAAATTGGATGTGATATCGGGTTGGGCCAAAGCGATTTCATCTTCAATCGAGTTTATAAATCCATTCAATTCAGATCGCAAGGTCCAATGCGGTTTGTTCACCAACAACCAAGAAATGTTTGTATGAAAGTTGTGCGAGCGCTCAGGAACAAGACTTAAGTTTCCTCGGACATTATGATTCACATCAACAAAATACAGGTAACGCTCCTTCACCGAAGGGGCTCTGAAACCTCTACCGTATGAAAAGCGGGCTGTTGCCGATGGACTCCAATCATACTTAAGGGCAATTGAAGGAATCAAAGGCATGTCGAATGAAGTATGATAGCCATATCGAATCGATGGTTTCAGTTCGATTTTGGGATGTGGACGAAATTCAAGGCTTGAGAAAACAGCGTATTCACTAACAACTGCTTTTTCGTTTTCGATTCTTTTACCCAAGGCCGTTTCATGCTGGAATTCCAGTCCTCCTAAAAAAGACACCTTTCCTTCTAAAAATGGAAGCTGATATGCTGTACGACCGTGCCATGCTTGCACACGGTTGGTGTCCTGCTCCTCCAAACCGTTTATGGGCATCTGATCAAGCGACACCAAGTCTTTACGGTATGTGTTTCGGATTCTTCTCCAATACGAATGGGCAAGGGAAGATTGCAATTTACTTTGATTGCTAAACCATATTTCACTCGAGATTTGTTGGTTGAATCGTCTTGTGTAATAGAGCCGATCAAATGCATAGGCCTCGTATGGTGTAATACGGGGAGCTCCTCGGTCAGTTAGTTTTTCATCAAAATATTGCGATTGACCATAAAATATGAATCGGCTTCCAGCATACCTGTAACCGACACGACCATTGTATTTTTCTTTAGGATGCCAAAGCTGGTCGCGACCCGCTTCTGTTGGCGACCAACCATCGAAGAAATATCGGCCACCATCCAACATTACGGAGGAGCGACCCGATGTCAAGCCCGCACCACCTTGGATGTCATATGTGCCGATGCTCTCATACATTGTGGAAGCGTGCGCCCTGAAGGGTCCGTCAACCGACTTGTTTGTAATGATGTTGATGACACCACCGGCAGCATCCGAGCCATAGCTTGACGACATGGGTCCGTTAACGATTTCAATGCGTTCCACGGATGCCAATGGCAGTTGACTGGCATCAATTTTTCCGTCTAATCTACCGATGAGTGGAACTCCGTCAACCAGGATTTTAACATGTTGTCCACCCATACCATTCAATCGAATGCCAGCTCCCATTATCATGTCACGGTTTACACTGACCCCTTGCTGCATTTCAAGCAATTGATCCAAGTGAGATGCCCCAGACTGTTCTATGACTTCCCGGCTAATAACCTTAACGGAGTGAATGCTTTCGCTGACGGCTTTGGCCTGATGGTCGGAGGTTATATTCACCTCAGGGATACTCACATTTTTGGTTTTCAACTGTATAGCTCCTCGATGCAGATCGGAAATACTCCCACTCCAATCCTCAAAAGCCACATGTTTAATCAGGACCCTGGCTTGATCACTTTCTACGGCCTTGATGGCAGCAACGCCCTTGGGGTCTGTAAGCACGGGCTTACCCCCTTCAATAATGACAACGGCCTGTTGCACAGGTGCTCCATTCATATCCAAAACAGAAACCACCTGCGTGAAACCCGCCTGGGATAGCCCTCCCAAAATCAATATCAACAGTACCCTTGAAATCACGGCGCGAAAGTATTGTTTGGCTAACCCTCGGCAGCGGTATAAGGTTCATCATTACCATGGGATTCGGGTCATTTTGACATAGAGTTGACAATTGAAAACTCATACATCATAAACGACCGCCTGTTTCGTTTTTTTACGAAATTGGCTTCATGAAAAACCAACTATTGAACGAGCAGGCCCGCCATCTCGTGGAAATGATTCGCGAGCAGAACGATATCATCACAGGATATGAATCTCAAATACCCCAAATCGAAATCGATATCCTGATGGAAAATGTCCGAAAATTGTATCAGGTGCTCAAAGAACTTGAAAAGCGCAATGGTACAACACCTAATCTTCAGGAGACTGATGCCATCAAGCTGTCAGTCCCTGTTGAGACTGTCGTTCAAGAGACTTCTATCGAACCTGTAATCGAATCTCAAACGGTTGCTGTAGATATGATTGAACCGGTTGCAGAACCCGTGCATCCTGAAGAGCTGTTGGCTGTGGTTGAGATACCGGTTGAGGCCCCCAAGGCCGAAATCCGAAGAGAGGAGTTGATGACCCAGTCACGATTGAACAAGGACCAACCTAAGCCATCATCTAAAGCAGCCACTTTGTTTGATGAGGAATCGCATACGGTAGCTGACCAATTCAGTAGCACTCCATCCTTACATGACCGTTTGTCGACCGGCAAACCGGATGAGTCTATTGCCTCTAAGATGCAATCCAATCCGGTAGCGGATTTGAAAAAATCCATTGGTATCAATGAGAAATTCGCACTAATAAACGAATTGTTCGAAGGGGATATCAATGCATACAACGAAGCTATCGAGGTGCTCAACTCTTCTACAGACGAGGCTGCTGCTTTAGCGTATTTAGATGATCAATTGGTAGGAAAATATGGTTGGTTGCCCACCAACGAATCCTATCTAAAGCTTCGCAATTTGGTGGAGCGTCGCTATTGATTTTTCATAAACCTTTCCAGCTATGATGATGAAATACGCCGGCTTGTTTTTCGCTTGGGTGTTTTTCGCGCCTTCCACCCTGCGCGCTCAGTATCATAAAGAGTTGATTGAAAAGTTATGCGCTCCAAAATTTCATGGAAGGGGCTATTACAAGAATGGGGACAATAAGGCGGCAGCGTTTATTCAGAAGGAGTTCAAAAAAGCGGGAGCATTCCCAATCAACGGGCAATATTTTCAGGAGTTCAGTTTCCCTGTAAACACATTCCCAGGTAAGGTTGAGGTGGCACTGGATCAGTTGAAGTTGAATCCGGGTAAGGATTTCATCGTAAATCCCGGATGCCCTCCTATAAGTGGAAGGTTTCCGATCAAGCGGGCTAGCATTCCGTTTGATGTGAAAGCGGATTGGAGCAAGGTGTTCTTGCATTTCGATAAAATGGGCTTGGACTCAATAAGCACAATTACCATGGATTCGCTCATGAAGAATCCTCCATCATGCGCGGGCATAATTATCACCCAGCGTGAGAAAACTGTTTGGAGCGTTTCAACTAAAGTGTCGCCAAGACCGGTGGTGCGCATTCAAATCGATTCGCTTCAATGGCAACCAAATGAGATTCAAATCCGAGTCGACAGCAAGTTTGTTCCCGAATACAAAACGCGGAATGTGGCGGCATATTTACCTGGCACTTCCAATGCCGACTCTTTTATTGTTTTCACTGCTCACTACGACCATCTGGGCCGGATGGGTCATAAGGCGCTATTCGCTGGTGCGAATGACAATGCCAGCGGAACTGCCATGATTATCGATTTGGCAAAGTGGTTTGCAAAACCCGAGAACCGTCCGGCCAAAAGTGTTCTGTTCATCGCTTTTGCAGCAGAGGAGGCCGGACTGATAGGGTCCAAATACTACACGGAGTCGCCTATGGTTCGGTTAGATCGAATTCGCTTTCTGTTGAATCTGGATTTGATGGGTAATGGCGATGAGGGGATGATGGTAGTGAATGGCGAGCTACATACCCAGGAGTTCGATATGCTCGACCGTATCAACAAGACAAAGGGGTACTTGAAAACGCTTGGCAAACGGGGCTCTGCCAAAAACAGCGATCATCATTACTTCAGCGAGAAGGGTGTGCCCGCCTTTTTTTTCTATACCAACGGAGGTTCCAAGGCGTATCATGATGTGAACGACTTACCGCACCAACTACCACTCACCGAGTTCGAAGACATCAAGAAGTTGATTGTTGATTTTGTGGATGAAGTGGGTAGGTGATAGTCGGGCTTTCCAACGAAGGCGTTATTTACATTTTAACTAATTAAACCAAATCGCCGCTTGCGATGTTATGCTTTGTGTCTCCAATAACATTATAGGATGACGCAAATCAATTTAAATTTCCTTACAAAATGGTTCCTCAAGACCTCAACCGCATCATCGAAATGGCTTGGGAAGATCGCACCCCTTTCGAGGCCATTAAGTTCCAGTTCAACTTGTCCGAATCGGAAGTCATTGCCATCATGCGCCGTGAATTGAAGCGAAGCAGCTTCAACTTGTGGCGTAAAAGGGTCAATAGCGGCGTCAGCCAGAAACATGCCAAGAAACGCAATCCCGATATCGAAAGGTTCAAATGCAGTCGGCAAACCGCCATATCCATGAATAAAATCAGCAAGCGTTGAGATGTTCCCGCTTTTTCCTACAGACAGCCAATCCATTTTCCAAAGGATTAAACAAGTTGATCCTATCAAATACGGTAAGACAAGGAATTACCTCAATGGCTCCGTAACATACCTTTCGCCCTATATTTCACGCGGATTGATAAGTACCAGGCAAGTGTTAGAGAGCGTACTTAATAAGGGCTATGGACTATATCAGATTGAAACTTTTGTCAAGGAGCTTTGCTGGCGCGATTATTTTCAAAGAGTTGGCCAGTTCAAGGATTTAAATCAGGATATCCGGCAACCGCAACCCGGTGTATCCAACCATGCTATTCCCCAATCGGTAATTCAAGCTAAAACTGGAATAGAAGGAATAGATAAATCGATTCAGCAGCTGTATCAATCGGGATACATGCACAACCATGCTCGAATGTATACAGCTTCGCTTGTATGTAATGTCGCTCAATCCTATTGGAAGAACCCTTCCCAATGGATGTATTATCACCTGCTCGATGGCGATTGGGCAAGTAACACATGCAGCTGGCAATGGGTGGCAGGCGCCAACAGTGGGAAAAAATATTACGCCAACCAAGAAAATATAAACAAGTTTACCGGCACCAACCAATTTCATACAATACTAGATGTTCATTACTCCGAAATAGAGAACATGCCTGTACCCGAATCACTTTTGCAGACGGAAAATTTTCAAGCGGTAACAATATTCCCTTCATCATCTTCAATTATAATAGATGAAGACTTACCCACATTCATCTATAACTATTACAATCTAGATCCATCTTGGCATAAGAACGAATTGGGCAATCGTGTTCTGTTTATCGACACAGATTTCTTTCAACTACACCCCGTTAGTCCGAAATGCATGGACTTCATGTTGGCGTTATCAGAAAACATTCCCAATATCCAAATATTCGTTGGGAATCTAAGTGAATTGGTTCGAATCACCAAGGGATCCATTTGGTATTACAAGGAGCACCCATTGAACCAATCATATAAGGGCGTAGAAGAACAACGCGAATGGATTGCACCAGATGTTACTGGGTATTTTCCCTCTTTTTTCGGCTATTGGAAGCAGGTTGAGAAATCCATCAAAAAAAACTATTCTCAATCTCTCAAAGGGTAAATCATTTCAAAAAGCTCCACTCTTGCCGAGTCTTGAACTTGGTAAGCTTTGGCAGATGACTTTGCCAATTCGGTTTTTCTAAAGTTGATAAAGTCTTGCTCCGAAGCCCACATATATACTCCACAATATTCCTTTGTATTTGGATTCTTGAGATAGTATTTTTGTAACAAACCGGGTACTTTTAGAAATGCACCTTTTCTGCTTTCCATGATTTCGCTAACGGCGGAATCTGGGAGTTGGCTTCGAAATTTCACGATTTGAACGAATGATCCATTATTACCAAGTGGCAAATCAAATTTGGGGGCGGATGAGGTGTTGGAAACCACCTGTGCAGCCATTTCATGGGAGGCAAGTAATACGCAGAAAATAAACAGGCAAATCGCTCTCATGGGATTTTGTTTGAATGTTTGTTGCAATTGCAATGATAGGTTAAATTTTGTTTTACATCCAAATGAATTACCTTTAAACAACAAAATCATAACTGATGCTTACCAAATCCATTCGAATACTCTTTTGCATCGCCTTTTTTTCCTCTGGTATACAGGGTCAGACTATTAGTCAATTGGGACAATGGAACAACAATGCCAATTTCGTAATCAAGTACCATCAAGACCGCGTTATTACAAGTACGACTTCAGGCATCCAATTTATGGATGTATCGGATCCGACGAATCCCCAGCCATCGGCATCGCTTTCTCCGCCGAACTTTTTCCCCATGGCAATTGAAGTGGATGGAAATTACGCTTATTTCGGTGGGGGGATGTTTGGCTACTTCATGGTAGCCGATATATCCAACATCAACTTTCCCATACAAGTGGGATTGACAAATGATATCACTGGAACAGCGTATCAATTGGCCATAGCTGGAAACTATGCATACATGCCAACCAATTCCGATACCCTTTACATCCTTGACATCGCCAATAAGACTAATCCAAATACAATTGCCAAGTTGAATCTTGGAAGTTTTGCATCAGGTATCACAGTTCAAGGATCATATGCCTACATCGGTACAACTGGCGGATTAAAGGTGGTAGATGTTAGTAATCCTTATGCACCTGTTGTGGTCAATTCCCTAGGTAGTGGTTATGGCTATATTGCAAAAGATGTTTTGAACCAGCGCATTTTTGTATCCAAAAGCTCGGGGTTCGATGTGTTTGATATATCGAATCCAACAACACCAACAGGACTATTTCAAGGAATCGGAGCCGGAACCGGAGGTGCGCTTACTTATTGGAACAATCACATTTACCAGGTCGGATCCAGTAGCGTAAGCGTTTTTTCCATTGCTAGCAACAATTGTATGTATATGGGATCGTATGATGCCACTTTTGCCGGACAGGTTAATGGTGTTACAGCCAAAGATTCAGTTTTTTATGTTTCCACCGTCAATAACCTGCATGTTTTGAAATATGGCACAACCATCGTAGGGGTTTCTGATGTGGTATCCACCAATGATATAATATATAACAACCCGATAAGGGATGTCCTCCAAATTTCGGCCCGCAACAGCAGTGGAGGCACTATCAAAATTTCAAATTCAGTTGGACAAGTTATACTTACTGATCTGTTGAAAGACGATCAATTTGAATACAATCTTTCACATTATCCTGCTGGAATATATTTTTTAGAGATTAGGAAAGAAGCGTCTGCAAGATCCTCCTATTTTATGAAAATGGGAGGGTTTCCTAATGAATAATAGTTATGCTGGCAGAAGTCGTTCACAGATGAATCGATTACAACATTATGATAAGTACAATAAGCCAGCTACAACATCGTTATAGAAGGTGTAAATTCCAAATGGGAATTGCGACTTGCATTTTTTATTAATGCTATATTTCCTATGAATAAACGAATCCTGATCTATTGGCTGTTCCTATTCACTTTCCTCTCCATTAAGGTAGTGGCAGAAAAAACAGAATATATATCAATAGCGAAATTGGTACAAGAGGGCAAGGTGACTGTTAAATTAAAGGGACTTGGAGGCCATTACGGCGATTGTATAGATGTTTCATTGCAAAACAACACTAGCGACTCGGTTGGAGTTTGGATAGAAGCCGGTCGGATACTCATATCACAAAAACCCGAATACCAGGATATCCTGATCGTAAAAGATTTATACATGACCATGCATCCACAACAGAAAACGGAAACATCCATTTACGGCTTCTGTTGCCAAGCGCATGACCATTCACCGCCGAAAGGCGCATTGTTTGATTTTGGTAAAATGGCTCCCGACAATTGGATCAAGATGCTTAGGGCCTCAAACAATGGGGATTATTCAATATCTGCCATTCAGAATGCCATATGGTGCCTGTCTGATGGAATACCTGTGGCATCCATCACCGATGCCGATCCTAACCGCGTACAAAAGCTTCGTGAAATTGTTGCAGAGATAAGAGGCGAGTCGGCTCCTTGGTATATGTTGTCGTATGAAAAGGATTCGGTTCGCTTGTTTTCAGGCAGACCGGAAAGGGTTGTTGGAAAACTTCAATATTATCTTAGGACGGATGCTGTTGTTACCATTAACATCCGGTCTGCATCGGGTCAAGTGGTGGCTACCCTTGTTGATGATATGCCCAAAGGACCAGGACATCATCGTTTTGATGTTGACTTGGATGTCAAAAGATGGCCGCGAGGGAAATACCAGATTTTTGTCTATACAAACAATGCAACGGTCATAGTCAAAAACACCATGGAGCTATAATGGTGTGGTTTTTTCGAGGGATTAACAAAAAAGTACCATATCATTTATCTTTGGATTGTTTTTAGATAACTTCAGTCAAAATCGTTCAACTGCTTCCGTTTTCCGAATTTTATCTCTGATTAAACATCATTTGTTCCTTAATGCATGATGGGATTATTCTTTTAAGATATATTTTAAATGGCAAAATCACCAGATTGTCTACATAAATCCAATAATAATTTTAGATTCATTTGTTGTTCGATTTTTTTACTAATGAACTATATCTGCTTTGCTAAAAACACATTCGCCCAATCCAACAAGTATGCATCAATCTTCGACCCCTCTCAAGTATTAATAGATGTTTTCGAATGTGAATGGGATGCTGCCACCAATATGTGCGCATGGAAACCAAGAGCTATTGATCGAATAAATATGGGAATCGATTCCAATGGTTTGCTTTACTCAGCCATTGACACGGTCTTTTACCAACAAACAAAGGAAGGAAGGAATGCGGTATTGGTTGTTTATACTACCGACATGGGAATAGCTCATACATCAGCTTGCAACTTGAGCTTAATTACGCTTAAATGGGATGATCAGTCTGGAAACTATTTTATTGAAAGTGCAAAAAAGGATATAGCTCTGTATGGTGCTTGGGGTGAGCCCGGTGAGGTATACCAAAATCGAATCACCGAAATGGATTTCTTGATTCGCGTTGTAAATTCTTCACAAAGTTCTGGCCATTCCATGAGTGTGACCTCCTTATTTTATCAAGGAGCGAATATATTGACATACACCAGCCATGAGAGCAATTTGGAATTTGCCATGGATGAAAATGAAATGTTTGAGAATAACACGGAATTGGACATAGATATCGCGAGCCGCAAACTAACACTCGTTACAAATGGTAAAAGGATTGAATATGATGACCAAGGAAATGTTACTCCCATCTTCATGAAAAACGAGAAAACAACCTATGAATTCAATGGATACAATCTTGAAAAAGTGTGCGAATAATACGAGGTGAATAGACCCTCAATTGTTTTTCGCGACGGATTTTTTGTTTAATTCTTCAATTTCCGTTTACTCTGTAAGGATCACCCATTTTTCCCGCCTGATAATCTGCAAAACAACGGCGAATCTGCTCTTCGTTATTCATCACAAAAGGACCATAAGCGAACACGGGTTCGTTATGAGGTTTGCCCCCGCACAAAAGGATTTCTGCTTCTTCAGCACTAAACAGACGAATCATATCACTATCTCTTTCGAAAAGTATGACTTGATTGGCATCTGCCTTGACCCGTCCCTCTGTCTCTATACTTCCTTTGATGACATAAGTAAATGCATTATGCGTGGCGTCAACAGGAATCTCTAATTTACAGCCAGCCTTCATCTTGATATGGAAATAAAAAACTGGAAATAAAGGCTCCACTTTCGATTTTGCTCCGAGCAATTCGCCCATGACTATATTCGCAGTGAAATCCTCTTTTTCCAAACGAGCCATCTGGTTGGGATGGAACAGTTGGGTTGAAGGGTCAACAAATTTATATTGTGCAGGCATATTCAACCATATTTGGAATCCATGGTAAATACCACCTTCACGGTATAGATTTTCTCCAGTTTCCTCCATGTGTATCGCTCCACGACCAGCGGTGAAGAGCATAAAGTCGCCCTTGGAAATCTGGAAATCATAATTCAAACTATCTCTGTGATGTCCGCTGCCCTCCAGAAAGTAAGTAGTGGGAATGATTCCAGCATGGGGATGCGCCTCTACCTTTAAGGGCTTGTCTTTTGGATTCACTTTGACCGGCCCGAACTCATCGAAGAAAACAAACGGAGAAACATAGTCATTGTGATCTCCTGCAAAGGCGCGAAGAACAGGAAGCGTGCCAACCATCGATTTGTTGGCATTCAGCAATCGATATACCCTTCGAGCACTTTTTGATCCTTCTAAACCCGATGCAGATTTCAAAATTTCTGGAACAGCAACAGTAGCTCCAATGATGGCGGATCCTTTAATAAAACGGCTTCTATCCATGTTTTTGGCAATTAATAGGATATTACTAACAATTGCTTTTCTATAAAGTTAATGGCTTTCGCTATGGTTGAATATCGAAATAGAAGCGACTTCCTTTGCCTGGTGCTGAATCAACCCGAAGTTCAATCCCCTCCGCTTCCAATAACTTGCGCACCTTGGCCAATCCCAAGCCATGGCTTCTCCGACCGAATCGATCCTTATGGATGTTTGTTTGGAACATTTGATGTAGCGAATTCAAGCGCTCTTGATCCATGCCCTTTCCATTGTCAACCACCTCCAATCGAACCATGCCATCAACAGATTGCGCTGTTATTTGTATGAGCAGATCCCCGTTGTCGTTATGACGGAAGGCGTTTTCCAAAAGATTCATAAGTACTATTTGCAAAACCGGCTTTTTGAAACGGATCTCATCCACATCTGATCGAACCTCGTATTTGGCTTGCAATGAATCCAACGACAAGGCGCAAATCCCGGTCAGAAAAGGCCTCAATGCAATCTTCTCGGCCTCTGCAGATGAGTGTTCGCCCAATCGGTAATAATCCAAAACCGAACCAATCATTTCTTGCAACTTGTTGCCTGTGGATCGAATCATTTCAATGGACTCATGTACCCTTGGGTGAGCCTCACTGGGCATTTTCTCCTGAATGAGTTCGGCCAACTGTTGGATGCCAATCAACGGAGACTTTATATCATGTGAAAGCGTCAGCGCGAATTGATGTAACTCCTCGGTTTTTTGCAGCAACTTGTCAGAAACGGCTTGAATCTCCTTGTTGCGTAAGCGTAATTCCAATAGCCGCATCACCTGAGCGGCGAGTGCTTGAAGCGTAGACTCCTGCTCCGGACTGAGAGGAAGACGGGGGCGATTGTCTATGATGCACAAAGTACCCAAGGCGTAACCATCCGAATCCACTAGGGGGACTCCGGTATAAAAGCGAATATCCAACGGACCGGTTACCGATATCATTTTTGCAAAACGAAGATCCTGCGTCGCATCAGTTACAGAAAGAACATTTTGCGGGTCTTGTATAGCGTGTGCACAAAAAGAGGCCTCAATGGGCGTTTCCCTTTCTTTCAGTCCGAAAGCCGACTTAAACCACTGCCTATCGGTATCCACCAAGCTAATTAACGCTATTGGGGTTTGGCAAATGGCAGAGGCAATACGGGTTATGTTATCGAAATCTTCCTCGGGTAACGAATCTAGGATGTCATATTCCTTTAACCTCCGTAACCGCTCCGGATCCTTGTGCACCGGTCTGTTATCTTGTTCGTTCAATTGGAATGGTTTGTTAAATGTTAATTAGGTCTTGTGCATCCAATCGCATCGCCAAAATACTACAAAATATAGTGAATTCGAACCCACAAGTCAATTCCTAAATACCTTTGTAAATCTATGATAACCAAGTTAAGCCCAGAAAAATACAAGTCGTTTTTTGAAAAAGCGGTCACCTACAAGACCTACTTGGATGATTTTGTGAATCGTATGAGCCATTCCCGCGACGATGGCTACGACACCTATTTGCCACTGAATTGGCAGCGCACAACCCGTTTAGATAAAACATTCCAACCCTCTACGGATGCTACTGAACAGATTTTGCGCCTCGAAAGGCCAGTGATGTGGCTTCTCATAGCCGAACATTGGTGTGGCGATGTTTCACAATCTATTCCTGTAATAGCTCGATTAGCCGCCATTTCCAATAATCATATCGAGTTAAGAATCGCTTATCGCGATGCCAATCCTGAATTGATGGACGCCCACCTTACCGATGGGGAAAGCAGATCCATACCGAAGTTAATTCAGCTGGATTCGGACTTCAAGATTACAGGCGAGTGGGGTCCTCGACCCCAAAGTGCTCAAGCTTTGGTGAAGCAACTCAAGTCTGATCCAGCTACGGCGGATTCTTATGCAGAGGCGCTTCATAAGTGGTATGCCAACGACAAGCAACTTGCTTTACAAAATGAACTTTTAAACCTCTTATCGAGGGCCTGATTGGCATCAAGCATTGTTGAAATGTATGTTAAAACTTAACTGAACCTTATCGGCTTGGTGCTCAATCGCCTTGGGTAACTTTGTGTCAATGGCCGAAACCGCTTTCTACGAGTCTTTTCTGAAAGAAACCGCATCCCGTATCAACGATGTGGAGTTGCATGGCCACATCGACCATGCCCGCAATAACTACCGTAGGGCTTTCGGCGAGTCGCTCACCCAGTTCACCGACCTTGAGTCGGCTCGACGCCGGGCTGCCCATATCAGATGGAAGGCCATCAATGATCTGGAGAAGTATTTGATTCAATTCGAATCCACTTTCATCAAATCAGGTGGCAAGGTCATTTGGGCCCGCGATGCGGCCGAAGCTTGCGCGGAGATAAATGCCATTATACAAAAAGCCGAAGCCAAAACAGTTGTCAAATCCAAGTCGCTTACCGCGGATGAAATCGGATTGGGCGATGCGCTGAGGTCGGCAGGTGTGGAATGGACCGAGACCGACCTTGGTCAGTTCATCCTACAATTGGCCAACGAAGAGCCTTCACACATGGTGATGCCCGCCTTGCACAAAAGTCCCGAAGAGGTGCGCTATCTGTTCAGCAAGGCAGGTATACCATCCGATTCGGCAAGCGCCATCGAGCTGTCGTTGCGTGCGGCAGACCATATCCGAGGTAAATACCTATCACCCGATGTGGGCATAACAGGAGCAAACTTCCTTCTGGCCGACGAGGGTGCCGTGGCCATAACCGAAAACGAAGGAAATGTGATGCTAGCCGCATCCAGATCGAAAATACATATTGTGTTGGCTGGCATCGACAAGATATTGCCCTCCGTCAAGGATCTTCAAACCATGTGGCCGCTATTGGCAACCTATGGGACCGGACAGAAAATCACATCATATAATTCCATTTTGTGGGGACCTAGAAAAGCGGATGAAACCGATGGTCCTAACCAAATGTATATAGTGCTCATCGATAACGGTCGAACTGAAGTCATGGCCGATGAAATTCAGCGGGGAGTCATGTCCTGCATCCGCTGCGGCGCCTGCCAGTATGCCGATCCCATCTATTCGGTTATCGGCGGGCAAGCATATCATTCTACGCGTATGGGGCCACCGGCAACGGTCGTTGAGCCTGTAATCAACGGAATGAAAACCCATGGATTTTTCAGCGATCTTTCCACTTTGAGTGGCGCAGATTCAGAGAACTGTCCTGTCAACATCAATTTCAACAAACTACTTCTCGACAATAGGAGGAAAAAGGCGGAACAGGAACCGGCATTTTCTCAAGAAAGAATTTTCTTCACCCTTTGGAAAAACGCCATGGTGAAACGCGATAGCCCCAAATGGAAAACATGGAAGCCAAGAAGGTATTTTTTGGATGAACTTTTTTTCAAATCCATATCAGGACTCCGCTCCATGCAAGAGCCAGCGAAGGAATCTTTCAATGAAATTTGGAAGAAGCGCTTTCCGGCTTAATGGCTCTTAACAAAGATTGCGCGGTTGGTCGGTCCTGAAAAATAGGACACAACCACATGATAGTTTCCAATCGGTAATTCGGCAACTCGAATGTTCATGGACTCCGAGTTCGATTCAAATGCTTGCCGAGCAACAACCCGCCCTTGCATGTCTATTACCGAAACAACTCCTGGTCCATCGGCGGTGTTTTTAATATGAATCCAGTCTGTCGCAGGATTAGGAAATACAGCGATGTAAGATGTGTGCATGGGTTCGTTTATTGATGTCAGTAACACCGGATCAATCCGAACCAAGCCACCGATTTGGGTGCCAGCCCAAACAATTCCTTGGGGATCTACATGGATGCATTGCACAAATACATCGGGCATCAGACTGTTGGATGGATGGTAGTTTTGAAAAATCAAACCGCTTTTGCGGATGATGCCTGCATCGCTGCTACCTATCCAAAGTTCATTCGTAAGGGTAGAGTGCCGAACGCTCGTGGTGCTGTTGGAAGCAATTCCAGATGACAAAGTCGAAAAGGTTAGGAATTGAATGCCTCCGATGTAGGCACTTATGCCATTTGCTGGAGTAGCAATCCATGGCGTTCCAACATTATCTTCTGTTATACTCAAAATAGAGTTGTCGGGGATATTTGAATTTGCAATTGTGAAATGCTGCCAATTGCTGTTCGTAAAGATACCCATGCCACCATTGATCGTTCCAACGAAAGTGGAATTGGCATTGTGATGCAATGCGCTGATGTTGATGGATTGTAATGGCGTGTTGGATTGGTTATAGATAGTCCATCCTATCCCATCAAATACACCTAATCCTCCAATGGTACCTACCCACAAATTACCAGTGCTGTCCTTGGAAAGAGATCGAACAAAATCATCCGGAAGCTGAGAGTTGGATGTGTTGTAAGTCGTCCAATTCAATCCATCAAAACGACCCAAGCCGCCATTGAATGTCCCTACCCAGATGTAGTTTGAGTCAACTGCAAGGCTTCTGATGGAATTATCGGGGATGGAAGAGTTAAAGGTGTTGTAAATGTTCCAATTGGTGCCATCATACGATGCCAAACCATAATCTGTACCGATCCATTTCAATCCGTTTGGAGCGGAAGCTACACATCGAACAGAGTTTTCTGGAAGCGGCGAGTTTGTTGCATTGAAAACAGTGAAGGCTTGTTGTGCCTTGCTACCTATGGCAAAGGAGAGAATCAGTATGAAAGGAATGGAGAATCGTATCATTCCACAACCAATCTTAAGATTTTATTATGATCATCAGCACGAACTTCAACCAAATATATTCCCGCGGCAAGCGAGCTCAGATCTAATTCTACCTCATTGCCAAGTCCTAGTTCGATTTCGTGCTGCAATCGGGTTTTCCCAATCGCGTCGACAATGGTTAACGAAGCGGCTTTATTGGCGCCCTTCATAATGGTCAAATAAGTTTTGCCGAAAGCTGGGTTGGGCGAAATATTGGCATCAAAAGGAAGTATGGACTCCATATTTCGGCATGTCATCGAAACCGGAAAGTAGGCGGTGCCTTTGCTCCCACAACTGTTTTTAGCCACACAAGTAACATTGCCCGCACTGGAACCGAAATGGATGGTGGAAGCCGTTGTACCCTGCCCCGATGCGATTACTGCTCCACTAGGCCCCGTCCATTTATAATTAGTAGCACCATAAGAGCTGCTGGCGGTATAGGCCACGCTTTGTTGTCCTGCACAAACAGAAGATGTTCCGCTGATAATGGGTTTTGCAGGTGCAGCGGAAATGGTAGCGCACCTGGCAGTACTGTTCATGCATCCGTTGTTTGATGTCACACACAATTGCCCTGATTTAAATCCGGACGCAGTGGAGAAGACAATGCTATTGGTGCCTTGTCCGGATGTGATGGTCAGGCCGGATGGAGGAGTCCACTGATAGGATACGGCATAGCTTACAGGGTTAACAGATACGGCACCATTGGTTGTTACACAATGGCCGTTGACCTCACCAATAATCGGTGTAGGTTGTATGGCTGTGTGCTTGGTAACTGTTTTACATCTCGGAGTGGATATGCATGAGCCTTTTTGAGAAGCAACACAGATTTGTCCAGTTGTATAGGACGAGGAGAAGTTTACCATGATGGAATGCGTTCCTTGTCCGGATACAATGGAAGCGCCCGGAGGAACGGTCCAGTTGTAACTGTTTACATTCGGGTTGTTGGTCACATGGTAATTGAGGGTTGTTCCAACACATGCCAAGGCAGGACCATTCAAAGGATAAGGCGACAAAGGCGTTGGACTAACTTCTACTTGAACGGAATCAGTGCCGGTGCATCCATTGGTTGGATTTGTCACCAATACGGAGTATTGAGTTGATGCCGTAGGTGCCACTGCTGGCGAAACGGTATTCGTTGAAAATCCAACGGGATTCGAACTCCACGAATACTGCAAAGTTGCAGGCACCAAATTGTTTAATGTAAGTGTCCATGAGGTGATGTTGCCAATATCATTTGCTGCGGCATCAACAACACGCAACAACCAGGTGCCATTGGCATTTCCGGTGAAATTGGAAATGTTTCCATCGGGAATGTAGCTTCCGTTAAAGGGAGCCGAGCCGGATCCAACAGGCGTGGAGGCCGACATGCTGAAAACAGTGTTAGTGAAATGGTCGCCACTGCCACCTCGACGGTTGCTTAGGGTGATGGAGGTACCAGAAGGTGAAATGAGATATGCTACCAAGTCTCCGACATAGGGATGTGTGATATTAATCTTTGCTGAGACAACCACACCATTCGACATGGTTGTTGGATTGATGCCACTCACCGTGATAGGAGATGATACGCCGGTAGAATTGTTGTCGGGGATGGCAAATGAACTATTGTTGCTGAAAATGGCCTGCGCTGTTGTAGTCGGTGGCGAACTGATGCTTACACCTAGGTTAACGCTTTCTCCAGAGCAGATGGATGAATCGGAAACAATGGCCTCAACGGGTATTTGATACGCTGTTACATTCACAGGTTGGGAAGAAACAGGGCAATTCGAGCCAGGGTTGGCAGTTACAGAATAGCTCCCAGATTGAGATACTTGAATGGACTGTGTAGTTGCTCCATTGGACCACAAGTAAGATGTGGCAGCAGAGGAGGTAAGGGTTACCGTGCCACCGGAACAGATGGTGGTACTTCCTGAAGGTGTAATAGTGGGCGCGATTCCTCCCGATTGTTGTGTCAAGGTATACGGCACAACGATAACATTGTTATCTTCTCGCTCTTCAAGGAAATAGTTGAAGGGATCAAGCTCCACTACGATTTGATAGGGTCCATTGCAGGTACCTGGCGGAATCGTGATATACATGCCATCCAACGATTGGTAATAAATATCGGTGTAGCCCGAAGAAATACCTTGTACGGTTTGAGAGCAATTGTAGGATCCTCCTCCCAAGCCGTAATTAGGAAAATTCCCATTAAGCAGAGTGTTTCCAAGTGAATCAACGCAATGTCCAGGATAAGTCGAACAGGAGCCATAATCCATCAGGCAGAAGGCCAGCTTGGCGCCGTTACCTACAATCGGCCAATTGAGCGGATTCGGATCCGAAGTTTGCGTGCGTAAAGTAAACACGCCCCAATTGTCAACATGCATGTGACCATGGGTGGGATGAAAGGTCATCGAGCCGGCATCCCTATCATAATAAGTCATGGTGTTGCCGTTCTTGTGATACACACGCTGCTTGATGAGTTGTCGAGGTGGTAATCCTGTGTTTGGACAAGTAGAGGGAGGCGCTCCAGTAAGAGTATCGGTACCACAGATGTAAATATTGGTGGTGCGAATCTCCAATGGCCCATGTCCGATATTTGGAGTCGATACCGAAATGCGCAGCCGTCCATTGTTTGATCCGTTGCCCGATTGGGAATACTCGATAATGCCACTGGAGCCTGAAACCAATAGGGGAGGCCTGGCTGCAATGATATCTGGCAACAGGTCACAATTCGTTGAGCCTGGGGTTTCACATTGGCAGCCCGAGGCGTTAGTGGTGGTGCATTGCGCAAAGGCGGACAACTCAGCCAATACGGCTAAGAAGAGCATGGAAATCAGCTTTTTCATTCGAACAACGGGGGTTTGCTTGCTAAAGATGTGTGAATGGTAAACCTACAAAAGTTTCGCCATCCCCACAAGGGCAACCTACTCCGATAATAGCTTGTCTAGGAACAGTGAAAAATCATCTTTGAATTTTTCAAATTCAACTCCAGTGGCCTTGCCAGAAAATCCGGAATAAATCTTGCGCACGCGATGGCTACGATCCAGATAAATGCTAGTTGGGAAGGCTCTGAAATTATCCAATCCTGGCAACACCGACTGAATCTTATCACGGTTTGAACAAACCAGCAAAGGGTATGTTATACCTAAACGATTGCGTAATCTCTTCACATTGTTTGCCGCCCTCGAAAAGTCATCTGTTTTTTCAAATGACAAACCGATAACTACCACACCACGGCTTTTGTTCTTTTCATAATATTCCTGAAGGAACTCCGATTCATCCAAGCAGTTTGGACACCAAGATCCGAGAATCTGTACTATTACGACCTTTCCCTTGAATGCTTCATCGCCGAGGTCAACCATATTGCTGTCTGTATCCGGGAAACGAAATCCGAAGGGCTTGTCGCCACCTTTGTAGGATGTGATGGCCGTGGGATCGGGTAACGAGGCCTTTTCATCTCGAAACCCGGTAAAGGAGATTTGCCGATGTAACCCTGAATAGAAAACGCCTTCGATGGTATTGGATTTCACCTTGGCTTTGAACAAATAAACGAATACACCATCAAACGCGGAAAGATGCAGGCTATCGCCATCCACCACACCCTCCAAGTAGCGGTAGTCACCGGATGCAGTCAAGAAAGTGCCATTCACAACTCCTCCATCCTGTTCGAAAATACCAACGGCATAGGTGCTGTCCTTTGTTCCCGCACCAAATACCACCGACCACCTCCCATCGATTCTTTTCGACGGCTCTTTGCTTCTGATATAAAAACGCGGCCCAGCATCGAAATCGATGCGCATAGGTATCGAAGCATGCGTGGTTCTAGTCAAGTTGATGAAATTGCCCTCAAGCTGCCGATCTCCGACGGCTTTCAACCGCAACTCAGATTCATAGATAGGGAAGCGCACAAAAACAGAATCGCCGGATATATTGACCTCATCCAAAATCATTTTTTCAGGACCATTCATGATGGAAAACACATAAGCGGAATCTTTTTTAGAAACCTCAAATTGAAAAGGAAGATCACCTCCGGGAGTCATAAGCACAGCCCTCCAAATTCCCAAAGCCAGTTTTAAAGTTGAAACGGTTGATATCATTGGTGTGCAGTTTGAGGGACTATTTTCCCGGTAAGGTCAAATGAAATACTTTTTCCTAAAGCAGGATCGCTCAAGGCAGAAATTTGGTACTCACCTTTCGATTGGTAATACAATGTGTCGGCCGATGCGTGATAGGGATTCTTAGATGCTGTGACTGCGAAAACCGATAGAACGGTACCTGATGAATCATACTCAATCGCGAGTGTTCTCACAGAAGCATCCTCCACCATTGCTGAGTGCTCTATCCTAAAACCACCATTGGTGATTAAAGTATCCACTCGGTAGGTGCCCTGTTGAGCCGGCTTGGATATGTTCAATTCATGGAAAGGCAACAACTCTGCTCGCCAATCGGGCTTATTTATTTTCAGGGTTTCTGTAGCCCCGTTGGTGGCCATGGTTTTCTCCAGTGCCGCCGTGGTATTAGCCAAGCTGTCAGCTAGGCGGTCGAAATATCTCGGACAATCAAAATAATTCGATGCATTACGAACAGGGGCATCGCACCCAATGAATAAAAATCCCGAAAACAGGATAACAAAGATGATAGGCTTGATGGTCATTTAGAGGGTACGGCTTTGGAAAGGTATAATTCGGCATTGGCTTTGTCGCCAAGATTTTGGTAGGTGAGCCCAAGATTCATAATCAGATTTCTGTTGTTCGGATCAAGGGTTTCTACCTTTTTGAAGAACTCAAGAGCCTTTCCATACTGTTGCATTGCAGCATAGCTGTTGCCGGTGTTCATCAGCGCGTCGATGTTGTTGGGTTTGATGCCTAAGGCAAATCCATAAAGTTGGATAGCACCATTGAAATCACCTTTGCGCGCAAAGGTGTTTCCTTTGTTGTAGTAAGCTTGATGGAAATCTTTTTTCAATGAAATGGCCTTATCAAAATATATTAGGGAGCTGTCTACCTGTCCGCTCTCGAAAAGGTAAAGCCCAATGTTGTTGAACGACTCGGCATCCGATGGGTTCATGGATATGGCTTGACGAAGATCGGTAAGCGCCTCGTTGTAGCGCCCCGTTTTTCCATAGCACATCCCCGAAGCTGCAAATATATCAGCGGCTTCAAAAGCCTTGAATGACCTGGCCTTTTCAAATGCAGCAACGGCAGAGGGATAGTTTTCTTTCTCCTTGTAGGCGATAGCCAGGTTTTTCCAAGCTTCAGCGTATTCGGGTAGTATGTTCACACCTTTTTCCAAATTGGAAATAGATTGATCCAGGTAGGCGTTCTTGGCCACCAGATCCTCAGTTTTATATGCCTTTTCAAAAAGCAATGCGCTTCCGAATGCAAATCGTATTCTGGCGCTCTTTGGGCAAGTTTTCACATCTTTTGAAAGCAGGGTGAAGTTGTCTTTCCAATCGGCATTTCGACTTATCGTTTTGAAAGCAAAGGTCAAACAGACAATGCCAAGGATTGAAATAAAAAGGATGTGGTTTTTGAAATGTCCGATAAACGAAGTCGCGGTATGATTCGAAGTGGTTTTTGTTAATCGTGCCAAACCAACTGATGCAAAAACCACGAACCCAACAGAAGGCATATACATGAACCTTTCCGCCATCGTTGACTCTATCAGGATAACCACATTCGATACAACGGAAAATGTGATAACAAAAAACAGAATACCGAAATGCAGTGGGTCGCGCTTGCCAAAAGATTTGAAAACATGATATGCGGCTGTGGCGAACAAGGCGAATGTGAGCAAAAACCCGGGGCTGGCGAAGCTGGACAAAGGAATTTGGTCGAAAGAATAATCGAATGAAAGTGGGTGGGGAAAAACCAAAAGCACAAGGTATCTGCCCAGTATGGCAACGGCAGTTGCAAACCGCTGTCCATAGCCCTCTGCTTCAACAAGCACATTGTTGATCCGTTGTATTTCTACCTCCGTTTCCAACGAGCCCAGTACAGCCATTCGAATCAGTAGAAATGATACTGCAGCTATGCCCATCACCACCGTAGCTTTCAATATAGGCTTGCGTTTCCCTTTGCCGAAGAAATAACCCCATAATGGGAAAACGGCCAACAAGGTAATGGCATGTTCCTTTGAAAGTAAAGCAAGGAAGTAGGCGGCACAGGCCATTCCGATTGAAAACAAACGCCCTTTCTTGAAATATTCGTCCAATTGAAGCAGACTAACCAAGCAGAATAGTAAGCAGAGTATTTCATCTCGACTTTTGATATTGGCGACCACCTCCGTGTGGATCGGGTGTACGGCAAATAGCAGTGTGGCAGCCAATGGTACAACCAGTGGGAAGCCAGTCAGCATCCGTGAAAGCAGCAACATCAAAAGAAAACATGTCAGCGAGAAAAACACGACATTCACCAAGTGGCCTGGCATCGGGTTTTCAGGGAAAAGCTCCCATTCAATTGCAAACATGGCTACGGAAAGTGGTCGATACATGTTTTCTTGTCGATCCCAAAAGCCAGCACGGTATGGCTTGCCAAATACCGATCCAAGCGAATCAATCCCTCCTTTGGTGATGCTGTTTTTGGCCATCACCGTATCATCATCCACCGTGTAACCGTGTCCTATGGTATTGGCGTATGAGAGAAATGCCACAATAGATGCGATTATCGCAGCAGCAAGAATATGTTTTTTGGAAACAGCGTGCAAAGGAGCCAACGGCGGCGGATTTATTTCGGTTCCCTTAGTTCCTTTTTTAGATAGAGCACCCATGAATCAATCTTTGAAATCTATGGCTTCGCCGATACCCGTTGATCGGAACTTGCCCTGCGAGATGCGTTCCAAAATCCTCGGGAGCGAATGCACTTTGTTCGTGCTGATGAACTTTTTTCTTCCACTCCGGGATACAATTTCTATCCCGAAAGGGCGCCCCGTTTTGAAAACTTGGCTGTATGATTTACCACCAGAGGCACTTTTGCTTTCCACCATTCGAATCTCCCGGATATCTTCCCACAACATCATGGTGAAGTTTTTTTGAAAAGGCGACCATTTCACAAATACACCTTGTTCGTTGATGGCGGTTATTAAACCTTTGATATGATATTCGTAAACGAAGAATAAACTGATAATGGCCAATGCCAAAATATGGATCCAATAACCAAAAGTTTGTAGAACGAAAGGCTTATGCTCCATGGCCTTGATGACAATCCATGCGCTTCCTCCTAAAACCAATAAAAGTGTCAAGAAATAGGACGCGGACTTCACCCGTTTTTGGCGCTCATAAAAATTATGTACCGTTTTCTTATATCCTTTTTCAGACGACATAACATCCTCTTTCAGACCCCTAATTTACGCAAAAAGCTCTTTGAGACTGACAGAATCGGTTGATGCTATACGCTATTCGGTTAATTTTGAAGCATGAAACCAATCATCGAAGCAACCCAATTCCACGATTGTATGATTTTGGCCGGGACGGTCATTTCGGCAAATGTATTTCCTGAAGCACTCAAGCCGGCATATCAGCTGGAAATTGATTTTGGACCTTACGGGATTAGAAAATCTTCGGCTCAAATCACAAAGTTGTATGACCCCGAGGGGTTGATGGGACTTCAAGTGATAGCACTCGTAAACATTCCCGCAAGGCGAATAGCTGGTTTCGATTCTGAATGCTTGGTGTTGGGAGCCTTGGGACCGGAAGGGGATGTGGTTTTGCTCACTACAGAGAGAAAGGTTCAAAATGGCTCAGAGATAGCTTGATTTTCCGATTGTTGCAACAGCTATGACCAAGATCATCTACTATAACTAGCAGCTTGCCTATCCTTGTAACTTTGAACAAACACAACAGGCCCAGGGACATGAAAAAACAAAATCCGCTTATCCGTATAGCCGGCATTGGGGTTTACATCCATTGGTCGTTTTCCCTGCTCATACTTTATATCATTTACACCAATGCAAAGGCCGGTTTGGATCCTGTCCAAATCAGCTGGTCGGTGCTTTTTGTTTTATCGATGTTTTTATGTGTGTTATTGCATGAGTTCGGACATGCAATGGCTGCTCGCAGATATGGCATCAAAACACAAGACATCACTTTGTACCCTATCGGTGGAGTGGCTAGACTCGAACGCATCCCCGAAAAACCAGTCCACGAACTCGTGGTATCCATCGCCGGCCCCCTGGTCAATGTGGCTATTGTAATACTGCTGATTCCTGTTTGGTTGCAGCAAGACGCTATGAAGGGCTTTGTTGAGTCATCAGGCGTAATAACGCCATCGAACTTTCTCCCAGCACTTGCTTTTTTGAATATCTGGTTGGCCTTGTTCAACCTCATCCCCGCCTTTCCAATGGACGGTGGCAGAATTTTGCGCGCCTTGTTGGCAATGAGACTCAGCCGACTCAAAGCCACATCAGTGGCGGTGTTCATCGGTAAGCTGCTTGCAGGAGGATTTATTATTGCAGGATTTTTTTATAATCCATTTTTGATTTTGATCGGTCTATTTGTCATTCTAGGTGCACATTCCGAGTTGGAAATGGTTCGGCAAAAAGAGATGGTCACAGGACTTACTGCTAAAGATGCCATGATGCTGCACTGGACCGAATTGGATTCCGAACAACCCCTTTCCATTGCGGTTGATACGCTTCTGGCATCCGAGGCAAAATCATTTCTTGTGGTTGAAAGCGGATCGTATGTTGGAACCCTGAACCGAGATGGAATCATCAAGGCCTTGCGAGAAAAAGGGGATCTGGTTTCTATTGGCGAAATTTGTTCTCGTGAAATTTCCTATGCCGATTTCAATACACCATTGGATGAGGTTTTTGAACGCTTTCGCAATGAGCGGATGCCGTTGATATTGGTGATGGAAAAAGGGGCTTTGATAGGTGTGATTGATGCGGAAAACATCGCTGAACTTATTTTGATAAAACAGGCTCGAAACACGGCCTAGAAAGAGTACGATGTATCCATTCCCTTGGTGGACCCTATTGGCTGGTACAGCCCTGTTCCTATTCGGCATGCATGTCGTAGAGCAGGCACTCAATGTCCTCGCCGGAAGACCTTTCAAAGTTTTCTTACGAAAACAAACGAGCAATACCGTAAAGTCCGTTTTTTCAGGAGCACTGGTAACAGCACTACTTCAGAGTAGCTCAATGGTCTCCCTAATGGTGATGTCCTTGGCGGGTGCAGGCATTATCGGCTTGGAATCGGGTATCGGTTTGATTTTAGGCGCCAACCTTGGAACAACAACAACGGGTTGGATAATCTCCTCCCTGGGCTTTCGTTACAGCATATCTGATATGGCTTATCCGCTCTTGGCAATAAGCGGCTTGGCTGGTATTTTCCTACGAAATGAGAAATGGCAATCCATTGCCAAGGTTTTAACGGGATTGTCGCTAATGTTCATCGGCATAGGATGGATGCGAGAAGCTTTCGCTGATGTCGCTTATTTCGAAGATCAATTGAATTGGAAGTTAAGCCCTCAGTTTTGGTTTGTGATTGTGGGATTGATAATTGCAGCCGCATTGCAATCCAGTTCAGCTACCGTAGCCTTGGCACTCACCTCCATCTCTACTGGCCTGATCGATTTGCAACAAGCTATGCTTTTGGTGATTGGTGCCGATATGGGAACCACTGTAACGGCACTAATTGCCACATGGAGGGCAAATACCATCAAGAAGAGGGTGGGATGGTCTCAAATCCTATTCAATATTTTTTCAAGCGGCCTGGCTTGGCTCATGCTACCTTGGTACCAGTGGCTTATCCAATCGGCTTTTGGCATATATGATAGCTTGGTGGCCCTCGCTTTTTTTCACACCTTAATGAATTTGTTCGGAATACTGGTGATGGTGCCGATGGTGATACCATATTCGAAACTCATCACCCATTTGGTCCCTGGTGGAACGGAATTGTTGTCTGTAAGTATTAAAGAAGCCGATCCATACGAGTTCCATTCTGCATCCGAGGCGATGCACGCCGAATCACACAAGTTTTATGAACGGTCCTTATCCCTTTTGCGTGACTTTTTCAATATCTCTAACAATAGATCATCGCAACATGTGAGAACCTATGCCGATTTGAAAAGGTATGAGAACGAAATCGCTATGTTCGGATTGAAGATGCAACGAAATGCACTTAATGAGGCAGAGGCGGCCGAACTGAATAATATTACCCAATCGGTTCGTCATACTGCAACGGCCGTAAAGGATGTAAAAGATATTTTGCACAATATCGATGAACTCCGAAACTCAGCCTCTGATGATCTCTACGGATTCTATCAAACATTGCAAAAATGCCAGGAACAATTCTATAATCAGCTTGGTCTGACACTCCAAAAGCATACTGATGAAAAGTCTGACGCCATGATCTTATTAAAAGATGTGGCGGAAAGTACCCACAGAGTGGCATCCGATGATGTTTACAGGTTATTTTCAGGCAAATCTCACCGCGAAATCATGATCCCTAGCTTACTTAATCTGATCCGGTCGGTTAACAATTCGAACGAATCGCTTCTGCGAGCCATGTTGGGCGACGGACTTCTTTCAAGATAATTTTGTAATCCCTGATATAAATCATTTTTTAGGATGATGTATGTCATCTTGGTGCCAATTCACGCGAATTTACTTTTGGGTTATTGAATGCAACCAACCAGTATTAACCATTTTAAAAACCAAGCACCATGTCACTCATCAAAAACAACCAAGGAGGCTATTTCTCCTTCCGTCCATTCATCAATGAGTTCTTCAATGACCGAATCAGCCTCAACAAAATGTTTGATGGAGAAGATTATCCCGCCGTCAATATCGTTGAAAACGAAAAGAATTACGAGATCGAAGTTGCTGCCCCAGGAATGAAAAAAGAGGACTTCAAGGTTGAGATCGAAAACGGCGTTCTCACCATCTCAGCAGAAAAAAAGGAAGAAAAAAAGGAGTCCAAGAAAAATTACACCCGGCAAGAGTATTATTACAATTCTTTCACCCGTTCGTTTACGCTTCCGGAGAATGCCAAGGAGGATGATTTGGTAGCCCGTTATGAAGATGGCATGCTGAAGCTTGCAGTAGCTAAAAAGGCGATTACTGTTTCCAAGGCTCGTGAAATCGAAGTGGCTTGATAATTTCACACCGGATTTAATGTGGGGGCTTCGGCCCCCTTTTTCATTTTACTTGGTGTTCTTTCTTATTTTTACCCAGCCATACAACTAAGTTGAATTACATGACCCGAAAACTGATTATTGTTTGTTTGACGCTGCTCATAGCTACGAATGCTCTTGCCGCCGATAGACCTGCACTTATGCCCATGCCTCGCGATGTTCAATGGGGTACGCAAAGGATGAACCTCGACAGAGGGTTTCATGTGATTTTGGCTGACGAGTCCGGCACCCGTGCTCACAAGTCCGTTCTCCGTTTTCTGCGCCGCCTAAATGATCGTACACACTTAATGACCGCTGTTGATCCGGTATCAAAAGCAGGCATCATCAAAGGTGTGGGTTTGGATATTCGATATGAAAGAGTAGGCAACTTGCTACCTGGAGAAGATGAGTCATATACCTTGGAAGTTACAGGCGATCGAGCCAGTATTCAAGCTAAGACAGACCTAGGAGTGATGTATGCGTTGGAGACTTTCCTTCAACTCATCTCTTCCGATGAACTCGGCTATTATCTTCCAGGAGTTAAAATAATCGACGCACCTCGCTTTCCTTGGCGAGGACTGCTGATAGATGTGTGCAGGCATTGGTC